>NZ_CP089588.1:2489756-2800975 GCF_021249345.1 Halobacterium wangiae
GGCCCCTGCATCGCCGGCGCCGCGTACACGCCGGTGTTCGCGGACTTCACCGTGATGGTCGAGGGGATGTCCGCGATGGCCATCGCCAGTCCGCGGATGGTGAAGATGGTGACTGGCGAGGAGATCGAGATGCAGGACCTCGGCGGTCCGGAGGTCCACGCTCGCGAGTCCGGGAGTGCCGACCTCGTGGCGCGCGATGAGGAGCACGCCCGCGAACTCGTCGCTGACCTCGTCCAGTACCTCCCGGACAACAGCGACGAGAAGCCGCCGAGCCAGCCCGCGGAACCGCCCGCGAAGTCGCCGTCGGGCATCGACGGCCTCATTCCGGAGTCCCCGAACCGCGCGTACGACATGCACGACCTCATCGACCGCGTGGTCGACCGGGACTCCTTCTTCGAACTCAAACCCGAGTTCGGCAAGGAGATTCTCACGGGCTACGCGCGCATCGACGGCCGGACGGTCGGCATCGTCGCGAACCAACCCACCCAGCGCGCGGGCGCCATCTTCCCGGACGCCGCCGAGAAGGCCGCGGAGTTCGTCTGGAAGTCCGACGCGTACAACATCCCCCTGCTGTACCTCTGTGACACGCCGGGGTTCATGGCGGGCAGCCAGGTCGAGAAGGACGCCATCCTCGAGAAGGGCAAGAAGATGATCTACGCCACCAGCGAGGCCACCGTCCCGAAGCAGTCCGTCGTCGTCCGGAAGGCGTACGGCGCGGGTATCTACGCCATGTCCGGCCCCGCCTACGACCCCGAGTCCGTCATCGCGCTCCCGTCCGGAGAGATCGGTATCATGGGCCCCGAGGCCGCTATCAACGCGGTGTACGCGAACAAGCTGAACGCCATCGACGACCCCGAGGAGCGGGCGGAACGCGAACAGGAACTCCGCGAGGAGTACCGCGAGGACATCGACGTCCACCGCATGGCGAGCGAGACGGTCATCGACGAGATCGTCCCGCCCTCCGACCTCCGCACGGAACTGGCCAATCGCTTCGCGTTCTACGAGGACGTCGAGAAGGACCGACCGTCGAAGAAACACGGCACCATCCTCTGAGGCGGTCGACGCCGGCCGCGACACTGTCTCCCATTTCGGGCGATTCTCGGTCGTAGGAGCCGCCTACGGCTGATAGCCGCCTGGTAACAATCCAGTGCGTCGGCGTCACGTACGGTGTGGCTTCCAGTACCAGGACCGTCCACCGGCCGACGCTCGGCGTCTCCTCGACGGAGGCGCGACTGTGGCTCGTCGCCGTCGGTGCCCTCCTCGGCGACCTCCTGCTCACGTACTACGGCATCGCGCACGCTGGTCTCAGCGAGGGCAACCCGCTCGCGGCGTCGGTGCTCGCGGGGCACGGCTACGCCGGACTCGCCGCCATGAAAGTCGCCGCCTTCGCCGTCGCAGCGGGCGGCAGACAGGTGGTGCCGCCAGCGTACCGCTGGATCGCGCCGATCTGTCTCGCCGTGCCGTGGCTGCTCGCAGTCACCGTCAACACCGCGCTCATCCTCGGGACGCTGTAGCTTCACGTCGTCCGCATCGCCTCGACGAACACCGCCCACGCGAGCCCTACGAGGCCGACGTCGCGCGCCACCACGTCCCCGAACTGACCGGTAGTCGCCCAGACGACGGCCAGGTAGCCGACCGTCGCCGTGAGGGAGACGGCCGCGACCAGCGAGGCGAACGTCGTGAAGCGGTCGTCGAGCAGCGCGGCGCCGAACAGTAACTCGAGGTAGCCGTTGGCGACCATGAACGTCACCGGTGAGACGACGAGCCAGGGCGCGAGCCAGTCGGTGACGTACACCGCCCACGCGCCGGGGTCGAGGAGTTTGTGCACGCCGGCGGCGACCAGCATCGCGCCGAGGCCCCAGCGCGCGAGCGTCGCAGGTTCCGGTGAACGCGCCGCCAGCGCTACGACTCGGCCGTGAAGTCGGCCCGCACTCCGCAGGGGGTTCATGCGTGTCACGACGGACTGCCGGGAGAAAGGTCTGGTTGCGCTCGCGAGCGACGACTCAGGGCTCGACGGACTCGGCGAACGCGTCCACGCAGGCCTCGAACCGCTCGACGGCGTCGCTCACGGCGCGTTCGTTGGTCGCGTCCACGCCCAGGTCCGCCAGCAATTCGACGGCAGGCTCCGACGTGCCGGCTTCGAGGAACGCGACGTAGTCCGCGGGAGCGTTCGCGTCGTCGACGCCGTCCGCGACGGCGAGCGCACCCGCAGTGCCGAGGACGTACGGGTAGTGGTGGTAGAGTGGGACGTTGTACAGTCCAGTGGTCCACCCGGCGCGGAGTCGGTCGGTGACTTCGAGGACGGGGACGAACTCGGCGTACAGGTCGCCGTACGTCTCGTCGAGCCAGTCCGCGGTGAGGCGGTCGCCCGCTTCGACGCGTTCGTGGAGTCGGTGCGTGAACGTCGCCCAGCGCGCGGAGTAGAAGAGGTTCGCGCCGACGCTGCGCACCGCCCGCGCGGCGACCGCGGTGCGCTCGTCGCCCGTGGTCGTGTCGAGGAGGTGGTCGGCGAGCAGGACTTCGTGGAGTTTGCTCGGGAGTTCCGCGACGGGTTCGGGGATGCCCGCGGTGACGTGGGGTCGTGCGTCGCCGGCGAACGAGGCGTGGACGGCGTGCCCGAGTTCGTGCGCGAGCAGGAAGACGTGAGAGAGCGAGCCGTTCCAGCGCGCGAGCACGAACGGCCCGGCGTCCGGCGCGTAGGTCGCGTAGGCCGCGCCCTGCTCGGTCTTCCCGGGGTGGTCGAAGGCGTCGACGCGGCGCTCCTCGAAGACGCTCGCGACGCGGGACTGGTAGGCCTCACCGAGCGGTGCCACGGCGTCGAGGATCATCCCCCGAGCGTCCTCGAAGTCGTACTCGGGCGTCTCGCCGTCGACGGGGACGGCGTTCCGGTCCCACGGCTGGAGCGCGTCGACGCCCAGGGCGTCCCGGCGGACGCGTTCGAGGCGGTGTTTGGGCGCGAGGTTGTCGCGAACGCCACCGACGAGTGCGTCGTAGACCGCTCGCGGAAGTCGGGGCTGGGGGCGGCACGCGACGTACGGGTCGGAGCCAGCCAGTGCGGCGGGGAGCGCGCTGTCGTAGCCACGGGCGTCCGCGAGACGGACGTTCCGCCGCGCCATCGTGTCGAGGTTCGCGGCGAGCGTCTCCCGGCGGCCGACGTACTCGTCGCGGACCGCCTGGAACGCGCGTTTCCGCGTCGCTCGGTCTTCAGAGCTCTGGATTCGCGAGCGCTCGCTCCGCGTGAGTGTCACCGGCTCACCGTCCACGTCGACGGTCGGCGGGTCGAAGTCGCCGTCCACGAGAGCGCGGTGCACACGCTCCGGCGCGTCGAGCACGTCGTCGAGTTGCGCGAGGAGGTCGGCGGCCGCGGGTGCGAGCGTCTGGTCGCCGCGCTGTCGGACGTCGTCGACGTACCGGTCGAAGCGCTCGGGAACGCTGGCACTCGCGTCGGCGTCGCGGACGCGCCGCTCGACGTCCTCGCGGAGCGCCATCAGGTCGCCGTGGACGGCGTGTGCGTGCGAACGGTCGGCAGCGCGCTGGTCGTCGCCGGTCTGGACGTTTGCGCGGAGGTTCGCGTACGTCCGGAGGCGGTGGTCGCGCGCGGACAGCGACTCGAACGCCACGAGTACCTCCTCCAGCGGCCGGTCGGTTTCGAACGTCTCGATCGCGTCTTCGAGCGCCTCGCGGGCGGTCGCCCACTCCTCGCGGGTGTCGAAGATGCGTGTCAGGTCGAATCGGTGCGTCTCGGGGACGTCGTCGCGTGAATCGTACATTCGTAACTGGTCGGCGTCGGTGGTTGTCGGGCGGCACGGATCGGAACGCGACGACTCAGTCTAGCACGAGGTAGTCGTCATCCTGATGCGACTAAAGTGCTTCGCGGGTGTGAGACACTCTGGCTGGGTGTGGTGGATCTGACACTGGTGTCTACAGCCACTCGCCCCTTCCAGTCCACCCGGCACGGCCTGACCAACTGGCATTGGGTGGACTGGAAGGGGCGGCCGTGTGGACGATGGCGGCCGAAGCAAGCACCGGAAGGAGCGCTCTGCGCTCTTTCGGCGACAGCGAGTCCCGGGAGTCGACAGCGCCGGGGCTTTCGGGGTGGTTTCGCCAGTCACTGAATATGTACCGGAATAACCGAAAATGCAGTTTTACGCCGCGTTCTCGCGCTTCAGGGAGAGGACCGTCCGCTCGAACTCACACACCAAGGGTTCGTCCTCGCGGTTCACGGCGAACACCTCGACGCGCATGGTGACGACGCCGCGTTCGCTGTCGCTGGTTTCGCGCTTGTCCGTAATCGTCGACTGCACGCGGATGGTGTCGCCGTGGAAGACGGGGTTCGGGTGCTCGACGTCGTCGTAGGAGAGGTTGGCGACGATGGTGCCGTCCGTCGTCTCGGGGATGGTGATGCCGACGGCGAGACTCATCGTGTAGAGACCGTTGACGAGGCGCTCGCCGAACTGGGTCTCCGCGGCGAACGCGGCGTCGAGGTGCAGTGGCTGCTGGTTCATCGTCGTGTCGCAGAACTGCTGATTGTCGGCCTCGGAGATGGTGCGCCGTCTGTCGTGTTCGATGGTCTCGCCCACCTCGAACTCCTCGTAGTACAGCCCGGGCATACGGGAGGCGTCGTAGCGGCGGGCCAAAACGACTCCGGTCCACGGAGTTCGCGGGACGACTAGTGGGGGACTGACCAGCGAACGAGACGCCGGGCGGAGTGGACGTCGGGCGAGTGCTTTTCAAGCAGTGGGCGCGAGTATGAGGTCGATGACGGACTGGGAGCGCGTGAAGGGGGAGCTCCGCGAGGCGGGCTACCCCGGGTTCGAGTTCGACAGCGGGAGGACGGCTGTGCCGGGGTTGCGCGGGGAGTGGGTGGTCGGTGAAGCTACCCGCGAGGGCGGCCTGATGCGGGAGAACCAGTCGCTCCTGCTGCGTATCTTCGACGCCCTCCCGGGCAGCGGCGGCGCCGTGACCACCGACCCGGAGGCCACTCCGGACCCCATCGGGGGGATCGCCGACGACCACTGCCTGGACGTCGTGATAGTCAGCGTGCGCGAGGACGCGGTGCGACTCGCGCTCTGCGACCCCCGCGAGGAGAACCCCCGCCCGTAGGTCGGGTTCCTTATTGGCTGTCGTGTGCTCCACTGGCAGTCTGTCGCCGAGTGCCGACTGCGCCGGCGGCGACTGGTAAAACTACAAGGGCGCGCGGAGCGGGCTTCCGGTATGGTCAGACGAAGCGTGCTGTTCTCGCCGGGGGACCGTCCGGAGATGCTGCGGAAGGCGCCCGGTGCGGGAGCCGACGTGGTGGTGTTCGACCTCGAGGACGCCGTCGCGCCCGGTCGGAAGGACGAGGCGCGGGCGGCGGTCCGCGAGGTGCTCGTCGACGCCGAGTTCGACCCGAACTGCGAGGTGTGCGTGCGCGTCAACCCCGTCGGAGCGGGGGCGGGCGACGACGTCGACGCCGTGTTCGCGGGCGAGGCGGGAGCGGACGCCGTGATGCTCCCGAAGGCCGAGTCCGGCGAGGAGGTGACGACGCTCGCTCGCCTGCTTGACGAGCACGGCAGCGACCCACCCGTGCTGGCGCTCGTCGAGTCGGCATCGGGCGTGCTGAACGCACAGGACGTCGCTGCCGCGGACGCGACGGACGCGCTCGTGTTCGGCGCAGAGGACCTCTCGGCGGACGTGGGGGCGACCCGGACAGACGAGGGGACCGAGGTTCTCTACGCGCGCGAGCACGTCGTCCTCGCAGCGAGCGCGGCGGGCGTGGACGCCATCGACACCGTGTACACGGACATCGAGGACACCGAGGGGTTGAGCGAGGAGACGCGATTCGCCGCCGGCCTCGGCTTCGACGGAAAGATGGCGATCCACCCGGGACAGGTCGCGCCGATCAACGACGCGTTCACACCCGACCCCGGGGACGTCGAATGGGCCGAACGAGTACTCGAAGCGAAACGCGAGGCCGACGCCGAGGACCGTGGCGTGTTCCGCGTAGACGGCGAGATGGTCGACGCCCCCCTGATCGCGCAGGCCGAACGTGTCGTCGAACGGGCGCGAGCGGCCGACGACGGTGACGGGTCCTAGGACGCCTTAAGTTGCATATTATCAATGGGAATTCCGCCACCCTTTTGCTGACCCCTAGAGTCGATTCAGACGATGACAGAGACCAACCCGTTCGAGAGTCTGCAGGAGCAACTCGACGACGCGGGCGAGTACCTGGACGTTCCAGACGACGTCCTCGGGCGCCTGAAACAGCCAGAGCGCGTACTGGAGACGACGCTTTCGGTGGAGATGGACGACGGCACCATCGAGACGTTCAAAGCGTTCCGCTCGCAGTTTAACGGCGACCGCGGCCCGTACAAGGGCGGCATCCGCTACCACCCGGGCGTCACCCGTGACGAAGTGAAGGCGCTCTCCGGCTGGATGGTCTACAAGACGGCCGTCGTCGACATCCCGTACGGTGGCGGGAAGGGCGGCATCGTCATCGAACCCGACGACTACAGCGAGAGCGAACTCGAACGAATCACGCGGGCGTTCGCCAAGGAACTCCGACCGTTCATCGGCGTGGACAAGGACATCCCCGCACCGGACGTCAACACGGGCCAGCGCGAGATGAACTGGATCAAGGACACCTACGAGACCCTCGAGAACACCACCGAACCCGGCGTCATAACGGGGAAGTCCCCGAAGAACGGCGGGAGCCTCGGCCGCGTCGAGGCTACCGGGCGCTCGACGATGTTCGCCGCCCGCGAGATCTTCGACTACCTCGACCGCGACATGGAGGGCGCCTCCGTCGCCGTGCAGGGGTACGGCAACGCGGGCTGGATCGCCGCGAAGCTCATCGAGGACCTCGGCGCAAACGTCGTCGCCGTCTCCGACTCCTCGGGCGCTATCTACAACGCAGACGGCTTCGACGCCCGCGACGTCAAGCAGTTCAAGCGCGAGACCGGCAGCGTCTCGGGCTACGACGGCGCCACCGAGGAGTTCTCGAACGAGGACCTGCTCACCCTCGACGTCGACCTCCTGGTGCCCGCCGCCCTGGAGAACGCCATCGACGGCGACCTCGCGCAGGACGTCGAGGCCGACGTCGTCGTCGAGGCCGCCAACGGCCCGCTCACGCCGGACGCAGACGACGTGCTCACGGAGCGCGGCGTCCACGTCGTCCCGGACATCCTCGCGAACGCGGGCGGCGTCACGGTCTCGTACTTCGAGTGGGTACAGAACCGCCAGCGCTTCCAGTGGACCGAGGAGCGCGTCAACGAGGAACTCGAGGCCATCATCACCGACGCATTCGACGCGATGACCGACGCCTACGAGGCCGACGACCTGCCGAACTTCCGCACCGCCGCGTACGTCGTCTCTATCCAGCGTGTCGCCGACTCCTTCGAGGAGAGCGGTAGCTGGCCGTAGCGAGCGAGGAGCGAACCTACAGCACGCGATACGCACGTCCGCCGGCAGTTCGCTGTGCCTACACCCGGTCGAATCGGGGCCAAATTCACGTGAACTGCGAGTAACGTCGATGTATCAGTGGAATCGGCCAGTTAGGACCAGTGCCGAGTACCGAGGCAGCTATCTTATCGACGACTATGGGAGATATAACAATCACCGCTAGGACGCTTCTCAGTGGACATGAGTGGACGGTCTTCCAGTGAAGCAGCCGTGGCCGAGGACGAGACCTACACGATCCGGGAGTACGACTCGAGCGATCGGGAAGGCGTCCACGCGCTCGCCGAACTGGTGTGGGGAGGCGACCGGAGTCCGGAGTGGTTCGCGCACCGCTACGAGGCGAACCCCTACACGAACGGACCGCCGATGATCGTCGCCGAGGCCGACGGCGACGTGGTCGGCGCACGGCCGTTCACCCCGCTTCCGATGCGGGTCGGTGGCAGAGACCTCACGGTCGTCTACCTCGGCAACCTGATGGTCCACCCCGAGCACAGGCGACGGGGGCTGTTCACGCGGATGACCGAACTGGCGACGGAGGCGTACACCGACACGGAGAGCGCCCTGTTCTTCAACTTCGCGAACGAGATGTCCGCGCCCGGGTACCGGAAATTCGACTTCCAGGCGGTCGGCACGGGCCCGGTGAAGCAGTACCGCGTCCAGCGCCCGGCACAGGTCGCCCAGGAGCGCACGCGGCTCCCGGTCGAACGCACCATCGGGGCGCTCGCCGACGGGGCGATGGACCGCTACCTCTCGCTCCGGCGGGGTCCGACCTCGACGGAGTACGACGTGGAGCGTCGGTCGGGCATCCCGGCGAACCTGCTCGCCGATCTGTACGAGGCCGACCACCCCACCGCGTTACACACGCGCCGGGAGGAGACGCTCTACCGCTGGCTGGCGAACGCCCCTCACAGGGAGTACGAGACGTACGTCGCGTCGAAAGACGGCACCCCGACCGCCGCCGCCGTCCTGCGGGACCGCTCACAGCGTCGGGACGACGACCTCTGTGTCGCCGACGTGGTCCCGCCGTGTTCCACGGCCCGACGGGACGCGATCGAGGCTGTACTGGACTCGGTGGTGTCGGACTACCGTGACGCTCGCGTCGTCGCCCTGCTCGGACCGGTCGTCAACGAGCATTTGCTCCCCGAAGAGACGCTGGCGAAGTTCGGGTTCCTCTCCTCGACGAACCCGCTGCTGGCCAGGTTCGTCGCGAAGGGCAACACCCTGTTCGCCACGCCACTCGACGGAACGAAACAGCTCCCCACTGTCGGCGGCGTCGACCTGGGAGACCCGGAGAACTGGGCAGTGAGGGTCCGGTAGCCGTCTGGCCGTCCGGTCCCGTTACAGGTAGCCGGCGTCCGCGAGGCGCTCGACTGCCTCCTCGAGTCGTTCGGTGCTCGCGGCGTAGGACAGACGCGCGTAGCCCGGTGCGCCGAACGCGCTCCCGGGGACGGTGGCGACGTGGGCGTCCTTCAGCGCGTCCTGGCACCACTGCTGGTCGTCCTCGGCTACGGGGAGCATCAGGTAGAACGCGCCGTCTGGCGTGGAGACGTCTTTCCCGTGCTCCTCGAACAGGTCCAGGAGACGGTCGCGCCGCGACTCGAAGGCGTCGACCATCTCTACCACCGCGTCGTCGGTGTTCTCCAGGGCCTCGACGCCGGCGTGCTGGACGAAGTTCGTCGCCGAGGAGACGGAGTGCGACTGGACCTTCCCGGCCTGGGAAATCACGTCCTCGGGCGCGGCGAGGTAGCCGAGACGCCAGCCCGTCATCGAGTACGCCTTCGAGAAGCCGTTGATGGTAACCGTGCGCTCGAACATCCCGTCGAGGCCGGCGAGACTGACGTGCTCCTGGCCGTAGTTGATGTGCTGGTAGATCTCGTCGGAGACGACGGTGACGTCGTGGTCGACGGCGAGGTCCCTGACGCCCTCCATCGCGGCCCGCGAGTACACCGCGCCCGTCGGGTTGCTCGGCGAGTTCACGACGAGCAGGTCCGTGTCGTCGGATACCGCGTCGGCGAGGTCGTCGAGCGCGGGTTCGAGCTGGAAGTCGTGGGGCGCGAGGTCGACGCGGTTCAGCTCCGCGCCGGCGAGTTTCGCCATCGCCTCGTAGGACACCCAGGCGGGGTCGAGTAGCACGACCTCGCTGCCCTCCTCGACGAGCGTCTGGAACGTCTCGAAGAGGGCCTGCTTGGCGCCCGGCGTGACGATGACGTTGCCCGCCTCGTAGTCGAGGCCGTCCTCGCGGAGCTTCGCGGCGATGCCCTCGCGGAGCGCCGGGACGCCGTTCGACGGCGCGTAGCCGGTCTCCCCGGCGTCCATCGCGGCCTTCCCCGCGTCCGTGATGTTCGCCGGCGTGGCGAAGTCGGGTTCGCCCACCGAGAGGTCGACGACGTCGACGCCGTCGGCCTCCAGTTCGCTCGCGAGGTTGCTGACGGCGAGTGTCGCGCTCGGTTCGACGCGCTCGACGCGGTCGGTGAAGTTCATAGTGCCTCCGCGAGGTGGATCGCGCCGTCCACTGCCTCGGCGCCCTTCGCGACGCGCTCGTGGGCCTCGGCGCCGGACATGCCGGGGCCGGAGACGCCGAGCGTGACGGGGGTGTCCCGATCGAGGCTCACGTCCGTGAGCTTCTGTGCGGTGGCGTGGCCGATGACCTGGTCGTGGTCCGTGTCGCCGGTGACGATCGCGCCGAGTACGGCGACGGCGTCGACGCCGTCGCGGCGAGCGAGTCGGTCGGCGGCCAGCGGCGCGTCGTAGACGCCCGGGACGCGGACCGTCTCGACGACGTCTGCGCCCGCGCCGTCGGCCGCGTCCTGGGCGGCAGCCTCCATCTGTTCGGTGACGCTGCGGTTGAACTCCGCAACGACGAGCCCGAGACGTACCATGGGCGTTGGGTCGCCCGGCGCGGATAAAGGCCTACCGTTCGCGGGGAACGTTTCGGGCGTCGACGGACACGGAAAGCTTGTATGTACCCCGTTCCGTTGGGCGTACACGAAGCATGGTTTCCGCGTCCGGCCGCCGTCGTCGCAGGGTCGTCGCCGCCGTCGCCGCAGCCACGGTACTCGCCCTCCTCGTCCGGTTCGTCCTCCTCGGGGACCGCATCTTCCACTGGGACGAGGGGCGGGTGGGCTACTGGATCCTCCAGTACCAGGCCACCGGCGAGTGGGAGTACCGCGCCATCGTCCACGGACCGTTCCTCTTCCACGTCAACGAGTTCCTCTTCGGCGTGTTCGGCACCTCGGACGCCGTCGCCCGCGGCGTCGTCGCGCTCGTCGGCGGCCTCCTCCCGCTGTCGGCGCTGCTGTTCCGCACGCGACTCGACGACATCGAGACCGTCGCGCTGGCGGGCCTGTTCGCCCTCAACCCCGTCCTGGTCTACTACTCCCGGTTCATGCGCAACGACGTGCTCGTCGCGGCGTTCGCCCTCACCGCGTTCGGGTTCGTCGTGCGCGCCCTCGACACCCGGAGCGGGTGGTCCCTCGTCGGGGCCGGTGCGTTCCTCGGCCTCGCGTTCACCACGAAGGAGAACGCCCTCGTCTACCTCGGGATGTTCGTAGGTGCGACCGCGCTGCTGTTCGACGCCCGCCTGTTCACCGCCCGCGAGCGCGGTGAGACGTGGGAGTCAGTCGCCCACGACTACGTCAGGTACACGGGTCGTGGACTGCTCGCGTGGCGACGCGCGCTCGTCGGTGCCCTCCTCGCGTTCCTCTTGGTCGTCGTCGTCTTCTACGCGCCGCGACCCGCGTTCTACGAGATGTTCGGCGACCCCACCCGCATCCCCGGCGTGCTCGCGGCCGGCACGCTAGGCGCCTGGGAGCAGTTCTGGGGGACGTGGGGCACCAGCGGTGTCTCCCGCGACCACAGCTACATCGACTTCCTCGAACACGCCGTGCGGACCATCGGCAGTACGTCGCTGATGTTGACCGGCGCGGCCGTCCTCGGGTTCCTCGCGGAGCGCTACGTCGCCGACGAGCCCCGCGATCTCGTGCTGTTCGCGGGGTACTGGGCGGCCGCGAGCGTCGTCGTCTACCCGGCAGTCACGGACATCTCGGGCCACTGGTCGGTGACCCACGCCGTCGTACCGATGGCGATTCCGGCGGCTGTCGGCTTCCGCATCGTCGCCGAACTCGGCCTGTCGGCGCTCCACTCGGAGGACCGCGTGGGCGTCGGTCTCGCGGCGCTCGTCCTCCTCGCGGCAGTCGGGCAGATGGGCGTCGTCGCCGCCGAGACGTCGTACCTGATGCCCCAGGACGACGACAACGAGCTCGTGCAGTTCGGCCAGCCGGCCAGCGACATGCGGGCCTCGCTGACGACCGTCGAGTCGGTCGCCGAGGAGTACGACGACGGAACTGACGTCCTCTTCTACGGGGACCACTTCCACGTCCGCGGCGAGTACGACGAGACGTCGCCCGGGAGCGTCGGGGGGACGAACTGGTTCAACCGGCTCCCGCTGAACTGGTACCTGGAACGGGCGGACGCGGAGACCGACTCGACCGTCGTCCCATCGGCGGCCCAGCAGACTGAGGCGCCGGTGGTCATCGCGCGAGCGCGTCACTACGAAGACCTGGCGCCGACGCTCTCCGAGCGCGGCTACGCGAGCTGGACGTACGAGCTCACCTCGACGAACACGGTGTTCGTGATCTTCGTCGACGAGGACGCGCCAGGATACACACGTTCGTGACCATTCCTCGGTCGCGTTCGGCAATTCTTATGCAGGAGTAGGGCCGACTGTGGCCCAATGACGGTCCGCGTTCCCGGAGCGACAGTCGGCGTCGTCGGCGGCGGTCAACTCGGCCGCATGCTCGCCGAGGCCGCCAGCCCGCTGGGCGTCGAAGTGTTCGTCCTCGACCCCACACCGGCGTGTCCCGCGGCACCCCCGGCAGCGGCACAGGTCACCGCTCCGTTCGACGACGAGGACGGCATCCGAGAGCTCGCCGACGAGGCGGACGTACTCACCTACGAGATCGAACTCGCGGACCCCGACCTGCTCGAACGGGTCGCCGCCGACGCGGACGTCCCCGTCCACCCGTCGCCCGCGACGCTCCGCGTCATCCAGGACAAACTCGTCCAGAACCGCGCACTCGCCGACGCGGGCGTCCCGGTGCCGGCGTTCCGCGCGGTGGACGACGACGACGACCTCCGCGCCGCCTTCGACGAATTCGGGTCGCCGCTCATGCTGAAGGCGCGCACCGGCGGCTACGACGGCCGCGGCAACGCGCCCGCCGACTCGGTCGCAGACGCCCGGGAGACGTTCGGCGACCTCTCGGGCCTCGTCGCCGAGGAGCTCGTCGACTTCGAGCGCGAACTCTCGGTCATCGCCGCGAACGGGGAGCACGAGACGGCGACGTTCCCCGTCGCGGAGAACCTCCACGAGGCGGAGATCCTCCGGGAGTCCATCGTGCCAGCCCGCACGAGCGAGGACGTCCGCGAACGCGCGACCGGCGTCGCCCGGGACGTGATGGACGTCCTGGAGGGCCGGGGCGTCTTCGGCGTCGAACTGTTCGAAGTGGACGGTCGCGTCCTCGTCAACGAGGTCGCGCCGCGCCCGCACAACTCGGGGCACTACACCATCGAGGGCTGTCACACCTCGCAGTTCGAACAGCACGTCCGCGCGGTCTGTGGTCTCCCGCTCGGCGAGACGACGCTGCGCGAACCGGCGGCGATGGCGAACGTCCTCGGCGACCCCGCGGGCGACACCCGACCAGCGGCCCTCGACGGCGTGCCGAGTGCGCTCCGCGACGGTCGTGCCTCCCTGCACTGGTACGGGAAAGCGGAGGTCCGACCGCTCCGGAAGATGGGCCACGTCACCGTCACCGGGGACGACCGCGGCGAACTCCTGATCCGTGCCCGTGCGGCCCGCGACTCGCTGTCCTTCCAGTAACCATGCCCACAGTCACCGACCTCGTCGACCTGTTCGAATCGGAAGCAGAACGCGACCGCCCCGACACCGAGACGCCGGACGTCGGCGTCGTCATGGGGAGCGACTCCGACCTCGACGTGATGGCGGGCGCCCACGACGCGCTCACCGACCTCGGGTTCACCGAGGTGACCGACTACGACGACGCGCCGTCGGGCTACTCCTTCGAGTCGTGGGTGGTCTCCGCCCACCGCACGCCGGACCTCATGTACGCCTACGCCGAGACGGCGGCCGAGCGCGGCCTGGACGTGATCATCGCCGGGGCCGGCGGCAAGTCCGCGGACCTCCCGAACATGACCGCGTCGCTCGCCTACCCGATTCCAGTCGTCGGCGTCCCCGTCCAGGAGAAGTCCGTCGACTCGGTCATCGGGATGCCGACCGGCGCGCCGCTCACCGCAGTCGACGCCGGGAAGTCGTACAACGCCGGCCTCTCGGCCGCCCAGATGCTCGCCACGGACGACCCCGAACTCGCCGACCGGCTCCGCGACCTCCACGCCGACCGCCGGGACGGTGTCGCCGACGTCTCGCTGTCGCTGCACGAGCGTGGCACCCCAGAGTCCCGGGCATCGAGAGACTGAGTAGCAAGCTCCGCGAACCGGAATCCGCGAGCCGGCCTGGGACGGTCGAAATCGGTCGGGAACGGGCCCGAAGGCATAAATCAACGTTTATAGGCGTGCGGTTCGAACCCCCGCACGTCACGGAGATACTCCTATGAATCCATGGATTGCCATCGGTATGCTGGCGCTGGTGGGCGTCCTCATCCCAGTCGGGATGATGGCCGTCTCGGCGCTCCTCCGGCCCAGTGTACCTGAGAAAGGAAAACGGAACACCTACGAGAGCGGTGAGGTCCCGACGGGGGACGCGCGCCTGCAGTTCAACATCCAGTATTACATGGTCGCGCTCCTCTTCGTCGTCTTCGACATCGAAACCGTTCTCATCTTCCCGTGGACCGTCATCTACCGGGACGCCGTCCAGTCCGCCGGCCTGACGCGGGCGCTGCTGCCGATGCTCGTCTTCATCGGTATCCTCGTCGTCGGCCTCGCGTGGGCGTGGCGCAAGGGCGCTGTCCAGTGGGTGCGGTCCCCGCGGCACAGACGGAGGGAAATACATGAGTAGTGATCAACCCCGCAACAGTATCACGGAGTCGAGCGACCCACAGACCAAGACCCGGGAGGCCCGTCTCGGCGAGGGCGTCGACAACCGGTTCAACTCGAAGCTCCGGGAGGCGTTCGGTTCGACCCCGTTCATCCTCACGAAGTTCGACAAGTTCATGAACTGGGTCCGGGGGTCGAGTATGTTCATGCTGCAGTTCGGGATCGCCTGCTGCAGCATCGAGATGATGCACACCTACGCAGTGAAACACGACCTCGACCGGTTCGGCTCCGGGGTTCCCCGCGCCTCGCCGCGGCAGGCCGACGTGATGATCGTCCCCGGGACGATCGTCTCGAAGTTCGCGCCGCGCATGAAGCGCGTCTACGACCAGATGCCCGAGCCGAAGTTCGTCGTCGGGATGGGCAACTGCACCGCCTCCGGCGGCCCGTTCCAGGAGGGGTACAACGTCGTGAAGGGCGCCGAGGAGGTCATCCCCGTGGACATCCACATCCCGGGCTGTCCGCCCCGGCCGGAAGCCCTCGTCTACGGCGTCGTGAAACTCCAGGAGCGCATCGCCAACGGCGAATCCTCGCCGGTCACCGTCAAGCCGTACGAACTCGAAGAGTTCGGCGACCTCGACCGCGACGAGATGGTCAAGGAGATGGCCAAGGACATCGACGACGACACGCTCGTCATGCGCTACAACTGGGCTGATTCACCATGAGCACGCACACCGAACCCGACGCGCCCGTCACCAAGACTGAGGGCGTCGACACGGACGCGATCGAGGCACTGCTGGGCGACCACGTCCTCGACCGCGAGACCCACGGCAACGCAGAGGGCTTCGTCGTGCGCGCGGACGCAGTCCAGGACGTGCTCCAGACGCTCAAGGACGAGGCCGGCTTCGACCACCTCTCCTGTCTGACGGCCGAGGAGCACTCGGACCGCTTCGAGAGCATCTACCACCTAAAGCAGTACGACGACCCGACCAACGAACTCAGTATCATCGTCCCGACCTCCCGCGAGGAGCCGGTCAGCGAGTCCGCGGAACCGGTGTTCCGTGGCGCCGACTGGCACGAACGGGAGGCCTACGACCTGGTAGGCGTCCAGTACGAGGACCACCCGAACCTCAAGCGCATCCTCCTGCCGGAGACCTGGCAGGGCCACCCGCTCGGCCTCGACTACAACCAGGACAAGCCCCAGATCGTCACGTTCGACGAACACAAGAACCCACTCGAGGAGGACCACCTGAACGAGGAAGGTGGGGACACGATGTTCCTCAACATCGGCCCCCACCACCCCGCCACGCACGGTGTCCTCCACATCGAGACGGTGCTCGACGGTGAGCAGGTCGCCGCCGTCAACCCGGACGTCGGCTACCTCCACCGCTGCGAGGAGCAGATGTGCCAGCAGGGCACCTACCGCTACCAGATCATGCCCTACCCCGACCGCTGGGACTACGGTCCGGGTGGCATCATCAACGAGTGGTCCTACGCGCGTGCGGCCGAGGACCTCGCGGACATCGAGGTCCCCGAGTACGCACAGGTTCTGCGTACGATGGGCGCGGAGATGTGTCGCATCACCTGCCACCTGCTGGCGACCGGCACGTTCGCCCTCGACATCTACGGCGACTTCACGGCCATCTTCATGTACGCCATGCAGGACCGCGAGAAGATGCAGAATCTCCTCGAGGACCTCACCGGCCAGCGCATGATGTTCAACTACCTCCGGCTCGGTGGCGTCGTCTGGGACATCCCCGAACCCCGCGAGGAGTACTTCGAGAAGGTCCGTGACGTCCTCGACGAGATGCCCGAGCGTCTCGAGGAGTACCACGACCTCATCACGAGCAACGAGATCTTCCAGTCGCGGTGTATCGACACCGGCTACCTGGACCCGGAGACGGCCAAGGACTACGGCGTCACCGGACCGGTCGCCCGCGGATCGGGCATCGACTACGACCTCCGCCGGGACGACCCCTACGGCTACTACGACCAGCTCGACTGGGACGTCGTCACCGAGGACGGCGGCGACAACTACTCGCGACTCCTCGTCCGGCTCCGCGAAGTCGAGGAGTCCGCGCGCATCATCGAACAGTGCGTCGACCTGCTCGAGGACTGGCCCGAGGACGAACGCGACATCCAGGCCAACGTCCCGCGCACGCTGAAGCCCGAGGCCGGCAAGGAGACGTACAAGGCCGTCGAGGGAGCGAAGGGCGAACTCGGCATCTACATCCGCTCGGACGGCACGGAGAAGCCCGGACGGTTCAAGATCCGGAGTCCGTGTTACTGCAACCTCGCAGCGCTCGAGGAGATGTCCACGGGCGAGTACGTGCCGGACCTCATCGCGACGCTCGGCAGCCTCGACGTCATTCTCGGGGAGGTGGACCGGTAGATGGCGACGCCGACTCCGCTCCCCGACACGATCAACCGCTTGCTGGGCATCGATGGCTTCGGCGGGGAGCTCCTCTCGATGTTCCTCGCGGCGTTCCTCATCGGGAACATCATGCTGGCGATGACCGCCGTCGCCGGCCCGTGGGCCAAGCGGAAGATCACCGCCGCGTTCACCGACCGCATCGCGGTCAACCGGGTCGGCCCGTTCGGCCTGCTCATCATCGTGGCGGACGCCGTCCGCCTCCTCTCGAAGGAGCTCATCATCCCGGAGAACGTCGACCGCCCCGCCTTCGACCTCGCACCCATCGTGCTCGCGTCGTCGGCGCTGCTGGCGTTCGCCGTCATCCCTATGGGCAGCGGCATCCAGCTCGCGGACCCCGAGACGGGGCTCGTGTTCGTCTTCGCCGTCGCGTCCATCGCGAGTCTCGGACTCCTGATGGGCGGCTACGCGTCGAACAACAAGTTCAGTCTGCTGGGCGGCCTGCGCGCGGTCGCGCAGAACCTCGCCTACGAGATCCCCCTCGTCATCACGGCGGCGTCCGTCGTGCTGTTCACGGGGACCCTCCAGCTGAGCGAGATCGTCGCCATCCAGCAGAACACGACGCTCGCGGTCGTCGCCGGCATCCGCATCCCGGCGTGGTTCGCGTTCGTCAACCCGTTCGCGTTCGCGCTGTTCGTCGTGGCGAACCTCGCCGAGATCGGCCGCAACCCCTTCGACACGCCGGAGGCGCCGACCGAGATCGTCGCGGGGTACCAGACGGAGTACTCCTCCGTGTACTTCGTGCTGTTCTACCTCGGCGAGTTCATCCACATCTTCCTCGGCGGCGCCATCATCGCGACGCTGTTCCTCGGCGGACCCGCGGGGCCGGTGCTGCCCGGCTTCGTCTGGTTCGTCATCAAGATCTGGGCGGTGTTCCTGTTCACGCAGTGGGCGCGGTCGGCGATCCCACGCGTGCGCATCGACCAGCTCATTGAGATCGGCTGGAAGGGCATGCTGGTGCTCTCGTTCGCCAATCTCGTGCTCACTGCGGCAATCCTCGGGGTGACTGGACTATGATCGGACTCCTGAAATCGATGGCAACGACGATGAAACACGCACTCGACGGTGAGACGTTCACCGTCGAGTATCCGGACGAAGCGCCCGAGGTGAGTCCACGCTTCCGCGGCGTGCACAAGTTCAGCCAGGAGCGCTGCATCTGGTGTCGACAGTGCGAGAAGGTCTGTCCGAACGACACGATCCAGATCGTGACGGACAAGCAGCGCAACGGCGAGGAGTACAACCTCCACGTCGGCCAGTGCATCTACTGTCGGCTCTGCGAGGAGGTGTGTCCCGTCGACGCGATCCTGCTCACCGAGCAGTTCGAGTTCACGGGCGACACGAAACACGACCTCGTGTTCAACAAAGAACAGCTGAAGAACGTACCGTGGTACAAGGACATCGACCCGCTCGCGTCCCGGGAACCCGACAGAGGAGCCTGGATCGGCGAGGGTGAAGGCGAGGTCGACTACCAGTAATCACGGACGCCCGTCTCGAAATGTTGAAAGGGCGTATTTGCGAATCACAAGGTGACTGAAATGGTATACGAAATACTCGCGTTCGGACTGTTCGCCCTGGTCACAGTGGCGAGTAGCCTGGGCGCTGTCCTGGTGGAGGACGTGTGGCACTCCGCGCTGCTGCTGGGGGTCTCACTGCTGAGCTTCGCCGTCCACTACGTTATGTTACAGGCGGAGTTCGTGGCGGCGATGCAGGTCCTCGTCTACGTGGGCGGGGTTCTCATCCTCATCACGTTCGCAGTGATGCTCACACGTCATCCTGGTCGTACAGAGGAGGTGACTAACGCGTGACGACGCGCCCGCGGCTCCGAAACCCGAGAACGTTCGTTCCGGGCATCGTCGCCGTCGCACTGTTCGCCGTGATGGCGGCAGTGTTCGTCGGCGCCGGATTCGACACGGCCGCCGGCTTCCCGGCGGACGCGAACATCACGGCCACCATCGGCTACGCGCTGATGGGGCTGCTGGAGTTCGGCGGCGAATCCATCGTCAGCAGCGAAGGATTCCTGGCCGCATTCATCATCGTCGCCCTGCTGCTCGACGCGGCACTGGAGGGCTCGGTGATGCTGGCCGAACGCGATCTGCGGGGAGGTGACGACGAGCGATGACTGTCGCCGTCGAGTACTACCTCCTGCTGTCCGCGGCCGTGTTCTGCACGGGCCTGTTCGGCGTGCTGACCCGCGAGAACGCCCTGATGTTCCTCATCAGCGTCGAGCTGATGCTGAACGCGGCGAACATCAACCTCGTGGCGTTCTCCCACTACTACGGCAACATCACGGGGCAGGTGTTCAGCCTGCTCACGATGGCGCTCGCTGCCGCCGAGGTCGCGATCGGCCTCGGCATCATCCTCGTACTGTATCGCAACTTCGACGACATCGACGTGCGGAAAGCGACGACGATGAGGTGGTAAGATGGTAGGTGCATTCGACTTCGCGCCCGCGATTCCGCTGCTGCCGTTCGCATCGTTCCTCATCGCGCTGGTGGTGGGCTACTTCGCCCCACGTCTGCTGCCGAAGGGCGGCGCGGTGCCCGGCATCCTGGCGACCGCCGGCTCGCTCGCGCTCTCGGTGTGGGCGTTCCTCACGGTGAGTGGAGGCAGTTACCACGCCGAGACGGTGTACACGTGGGTGGTGGCAGAACAGGCGTTCAGCCTCCACTTCGGCATCCTGCTGGACCCGCTGTCGACGATGATGCTCGTCATCGTCTCGCTGGTCGCGTTCCTCGTCCACGTGTTCAGCCTCGGCTACATGAACGACGAGGGCGAGACGGGCCTCCCCCGGTACTACGCCGGCCTCGGCCTGTTCACGTTCTCGATGCTCTCGTTCGTCATCGCGGACAACCTCCTGATGGCGTTCATGTTCTTCGAGCTGGTCGGGCTCTGCTCGTTCCTGCTCATCGGGTTCTGGTTCCGCGAGCCCGGCCCGCCGAGTGCCGCGAAGAAGGCGTTCCTGGTCACCCGCTTCGGTGACTACTTCTTCCTCATCGGCGTCGTCGGCATCTTCGCGACGTTCGGCACGTCGCGGTTCATCGCGACGGGTGAGGGCGCAGAGAGCTTCCCGCACCTGGCCGAACTGGCCATCCAGGCCGTCAACGGCGAGGGGACGATGCCCGAACACGTGGCGTCGTTCCTCGACGTAATCGGCATGAGCGCCCAGTCGTGGTTCGCCATCCTGGGCCTGCTCGTGCTCGGCGGCGTCGTCGGGAAGTCCGCGCAGTTCCCGCTGCACACGTGGCTGCCCGACGCGATGGAGGGCCCGACGCCCGTCTCCGCGCTCATCCACGCCGCGACGATGGTGGCGGCCGGCGTCTACCTCGTCGCGCGCATGTACGGCTTCTACGCGCTGCTCCCGACCGTCCTCGCCATCATCGCGCTGGTCGGCGGGTTCACGGCGCTGTTCGCCGCGACGATGGGCGTCGTGAAGGACGAACTGAAACAGGTGCTCGCGTACTCGACCATCAGCCAGTACGGCTACATGATGCTCGGGCTGGGGGCCGGTGGCTACGTCGCCGCGACCTTCCACCTGATGACCCACGCGTTCTTCAAGGCACTGCTGTTCCTCGGCGCCGGGTCGGTCATCATCGCGATGCACCACAACGAGAACATGTGGGACATGGGCGGCCTCAAGGAGAAGATGCCCGTGACCTACTACACGTTCCTCTCTGGGAGCCTCGCGCTCGCCGGCATCGTGCCGTTCGCGGGCTTCTGGTCGAAGGACGAGGTGCTGTACTACGCCGTCAACTACGGTGCGGGCGAGACGCCGATCCTGCTCGCAGCGTACGCGATGGGCCTGCTCGCGGTGCTGTTCACGGGCTTCTACACGTTCCGCATGGTGTTCCTCACCTTCCACGGAGACGCACGCACGGAGACAGCCCGCGACCCCCACGGCGTCGGCTGGAACGTGAAGTTCCCGCTCGTCGTGCTCGGCGTCCTCGCGGCCACGGCCGGTCTCGTCAACATGACGCCCGTCGCCGAGTTCACGGGCGCGCACATCGAGTTCCTCCACCAGTGGCTGGTGATCCCCGAGGGCAGCGACTTCGCCGCGCTCGGCTACGACCAGTACCACCACCTGCTCGTCGACTTCTCGGGCTACGGCGAGGCCGAACTCTCGCCGCTCCTGCCCGCGGCACTGTCGCTGGCGCTCGCGCTCACCGGCGCGGGTCTGGCGTGGTTCCTCTACAGCGGCGACGAGCCGGAGGAACACACCGAGAAGCTCGGCAGCGCCAAGACGGTACTGTACAACAACTACTACCAGGACGAGTACCAGGTGTGGCTCGCCGAGGGGCTCACGCTCCCGCTCGCACGCGCGGCCAACACCTTCGACCAGGGCATCGTCGACGGCGTCGTCAACGGCGTCAGCAGCGTGAGCCTGTTCGCCGGCGGTCGCATCAAGCGCGTACAGGACGGGCTGGTGACCCACTACGCCGCGATGCTGGCGATCGGTCTGGTCGCACTCCTGGTGGCCTTCGGCCTCCTCGGGGGGTGGTTCTGAATGATTATCGAAGCACTCATCGCCGTCACGCTAATCTCGGCCATCGTCGTGATGCTCGCTCCCGACCGGGTTGCGGGCAAACTGGCGCTCGGCCTCAGTCTGCTCCCCGTCGTGGGGAGCCTCTGGATGTACGCGCAGTTCGACGCGGTCGGCAACGCCCTCTTCGACGAGGGGAGCCTCGCGTTCGAGACGATGACGCAGTGGATCACGGTCGGTCCGTACACGCTCAACTGGCACGTCGGCGTCGACGGCATCAGCATGCCGCTCGTCGTCCTGACGACGGTGCTCACGTCGCTGGCAATCATGAGCGCGTGGACGCCCATCGACTCCCGGCAGAGCCAGTTCTACGCGCTCATGCTGTTCATGGAGGCGAGCCTGCTGGGCGTCTTCACGGCGCTGGACTTCATCGTCTGGTTCGTCTTCTGGGAGTTCGTCCTCGTGCCGATGTACTTCCTCATCGGTATCTGGGGCGGGCCGCGCCGGAAGTACGCCGCGATCAAGTTCTTCGTCTACACGAACGTCGCCAGCCTGGTGATGTTCATCGGGTTCGTGGCGCTCGTCTTCGCCCTGCCCGTCGCGACGATGGACCTGCCCACCATCGCGGAGGCGCTCCGGGTGGGCGACTTCCAGACGACGTACGGACTCGGTGCCGAGGGCCTGAAGGTCGTCGCGTTCTTCGCGATGTTCTTCGGCTTCGCGGTGAAGGTGCCGACGATCCCGCTGCACACGTGGCTGCCGGACGCCCACGTGCAGGCGCCCACGCCGGCCTCGGTGATGCTGGCGGGCGTCCTCCTGAAGATGGGTACGTACGCCCTGCTCCGGTTCAACTTCACGCTCCTGCCAGACGTCGCCGCCACCTACGCGGTGCCCATCGCCGCCATCGCGGTGGCGTCGGTCATCTACGGGGCGATGCTCGCACTCGCACAGCAGGACCTCAAGCGCATCGTGGCGTACTCCTCGGTGTCCTCGATGGGCTACGTCATCCTCGGCCTCGTCGCGTACAACCACTACGGACTCGGTGGCGCGACGTTCCAGATGGTCGCCCACGGCCTCATCTCCGGGCTGATGTTCATGTGCGTCGGTGTCATCTACAACACCGCCCACACCCGGATGGTCGGGGACCTCTCGGGCATCGCGGACCGGATGCCCGTCACCGCGGCGGTGTTCGTCGCGGCCGCGTTCGGCTACATGGGCCTGCCGCTGATGGCCGGCTTCGCCGGCGAAGTGTTCATCTTCCTCGGCGGCTTCGAGGCCACGTTCGCGTACGCCCAGCTGTTCACGGCGCTGGCGATGTTCGGCATCGTCATCGTCGCGGGCTATCTCCTGTTCGCCATGCAGCGGGTCCTCTTCGGCCCGTTCCGCGCGGACACGGACTACGACATCGTGCCGGCGGCACTCCACGACACGACGCCCATCGTCGTGTTGCTACTGCTGGTGATCCTGCTCGGCACGGTACCGGACGTGTTCTTCGCCATGATCCTGGACGCCGTCGACCCGATGGTGGACGCCGTACCGTCTACGATCGCGCTGCCGTTCGGGGGTGAGTTCCTGTGACGGAACTGCCACCCCTGACCCCCCAGCTGATCCTGGGGGCGACCGCGCTGCTCGTCATCGGCGTGAGCGCAGTCGCACCCGACGAAGAGAGCAACGCCCTGCTCGCCGGTATCAGTGCGGCGGGCGCCCTGCTCACCGCTGGGGTCGCGGCGTGGTTCCTCGCGGCCGGGACCGGCGACTTCCAGTTCGTGCAGTTCGACGGCGCACTCGTCGTGGACGCGCTGAGCCTGTTCTTCGCGTTCATCGTCGGGAGCGTCGCGACGCTCGTCATCGTGGCGAGCTACGACTACCTCGAGGGCAGCGACAACCTCGCGACGTACTACTCGCTGGTGTTGCTCGCCGCCACCGGGATGAGCCTGATGGCCTCGGCGAACAGCCTGGTGACGGTGTTCGTCAGCATCGAGCTGTCGAGTCTCCCGTCGTTCGCGCTGGTCGCGTTCCTGAAGAAGGACCGTGGTAGCGTGGAGTCGGGCCTGAAGTACTTCCTCATCGGGGCGCTGTCGTCGGCGGTGATGGCCTACGGTATCAGCCTCATCTACGCGTCGACCGGCACCCTGCTGCTCCAGAACATCGCCGAGACGCTCGACACCCAGCAGTTCGTCGGCGTGCTCGGTCTGGGCATCGTGATGCTCACCGGCGGCTTCGCGTTCAAGACCGCCTCCGTGCCGTTCCACTTCTGGGCGCCGGAGGCCTACGAGGGCGCGCCCGCACCCATCAGCGCGTTCCTCTCCTCGGCGTCGAAGGCGGCCGGCTTCGCGGTCGCGTTCCGCGTGTTCACGACCGCCTTCCCGCTGGAGGCGCTGGCGACCACCGTCGTCGACTGGTCGCTGCTGTTCGCGGTGCTCGCCGTCGTCACGATGACTCTCGGCAACTTCGCCGCGGCGACCCAGGACAACGTCAAGCGGATGCTCGCGTACTCCTCGGTGGGGCACGCGGGCTACGTGCTCATCGGCCTCGCCGCCATCCAGAGCGGCGCCGGCGCGGAGAACTCCTTCGTGCTCGGCGCGTCGATGATGCATCTGCTCGTCTACGGCTTCATGAACACGGGCGCGTTCCTGTTCGTCGCGCTCGCCGAGTACTGGGGCGTCGGCCGGACGTTCGAGGACTACAACGGTCTCGCCGAACGCGCCCCCGTGGCGTGTGTCGCGATGACCGTGTTCGTGTTCAGCCTCGCCGGCCTCCCCGTGGGCGGTGGCTTCCTCTCGAAGTACCTCCTGTTCGCGGGCGCGGTCCAGTCCGGCTTCGCGTGGCTCGCCGCCATCGCGGCCCTCAACAGCGCGCTGTCGCTGTTCTACTACTCGCGGGTCGTGAAGGCCATCTGGATCGAGGACCCGGCCGACGACCTGACGCTGCGCGGTACGCCGACCGGCCTCTACGCCGCCGTCGTCGCCGCCGCCGTGGCGACGGTCGTGTTGCTGGTCGCCTTCGACCCCGTCGCGCAGACCGCGATTCACGCTGCTGGCGTCCTCTTCGGCGTCTAACGCCGGGGGGATACAGCGGTACCTTTTAGCGGGCGGACGCGATAGCACACACCGAATGGTTTCTCGGCTCGTGCTCGGCTGCGGAACGACGGGCCACGCCCTCGTCCAGTCGTTCGCAGGACGACGCGGCGACCTCTTCGTCATCGACTCCGACGAGAGCCGCGTGGAGTCGC
This sequence comes from Halobacterium wangiae, assembly GCF_021249345.1. NCBI lineage: Archaea > Methanobacteriati > Methanobacteriota > Halobacteria > Halobacteriales > Halobacteriaceae > Halobacterium > Halobacterium wangiae. Next base: position 2,514,336 of record NZ_CP089588.1, read on the forward strand.
TGCGCAACGAGAAGGTCGCGGCCGAGCTGGGCGACGTCACGGACCCCGAGGTGATTCGGCGCCCGAACCACCCGGTCGACGTGGTCGTGGTGGCGTCCGACGCGGCGGAGGTCAACCGGCTGGCGGCGGACGCCGCTCGCGAGGTGTACCCGAACGCCGAGCTCGTGGCGTTGCTCGGGTTCGAGGCGACCAACCACGACAGGGCCGCCCTCGAGTCGCTGGCCGACCACATCGTCGACCCGGGGGCGGCCGTCCTCGACCACGTCGAGGAGGTGACTGCGACTGGGGCGTCCGTCCGTCTGCAGGCGCTCCGCGAAGTCCTCAACGACATCGAGGGGACCCTCGGCGTCTTCATGCACGACAACCCCGACCCGGACGCCATCGCGGCCGCCGTCGGACTGCAGGCGCTGGCAGGAGACGCGGGCGTCGACTCCGAGGCGTGTTACTTCGGGGAGATCTCCCACCAGGAGAACCGCGCGTTCGTCAACCTCCTCGACCTGGAGGTGCGGAACGTCACTGCCGCCGACGACCTGGAGTACGACGCCGTCGCGCTCGTCGACCACTCCGCGCCCGGCGTCAACGACCAGCTCGACCCCGAGACGGACGTGGACATCATCATCGACCACCACCCGCCGAAGGCGGACGTCGACGCCACCTTCGTCGACATCCGCGAGGAGATGGGCGCGGCCAGCACCATCCTCGTGGAGTACATCCGGGGGTACAACCTCGACATCGACACGTCGGTGGCGACCGCGCTGCTGTACGGCATCAGGGTGGACACGAAGGACTTCGCCCGCGAGATCACTATCGACGACTTCGAGGCCGGCGCGTGGCTGCTCCCGCAGACCGACACCGACGTCCTCGAACGCATCGAGACGCCGTCGATGAGCGCTGACACCCTCGACACCATCGCGGCCGCCATCCGCAACCGGGAGCTCGACGGGTCGATGCTGGCGTCCTGCGTCGGCTCCATCGCCGACCGCGACACGCTCGCACAGGCCGCCGACCGCTTGCTCGCGATGCGCGGGGTGACCGTCACCTTCGTCTACGGCTTCACCGAGGGGACCATCTACGTCTCGGCGCGCGCTCGCGGGAAGGACATCGACCTCGGCGCGGTGCTCCGTGAGGCGTTCGGCGACCTGGGGAGCGCGGGCGGCCACGCCGACATGGCGGGCGCACAGCTCCCGCTGGGACTGTTCGACGAGGTCGACGACGAAGCCGAGGCCACGCTCACGGAGATGGTCGAGGACGTGGTGTCGAAGCGGTTCTTCGACGCGGTTCGAGGGGAGTGAGCTTTTGCCGGTCGGCGTCCAATGCCTCGGTGATGGACCAGGCGTTCGAGTACGACGGGACCAAACCAAAGGTCGAGGACTACATGACGCGGGACGTGGCGACCGTCTCGCCCGACGACACGGTCCGCGACGTCGCGACCCGTATCTCCGAGAGCGAGCACAACGGCTTCCCGGTGTGTGACGGCCGGCGCGTCGAGGGGTTCGTCTCAGCGCGGGACCTCCTCCTCTCGGACCCCCAGGAACTCGTCTTCAAGGCGATGAGCGACGAGCTGATCGTCGCACACCCGGAGATGAAGGTGACGGACGCGGCCCGCGTCATCCTCCGGTCTGGCATCCAGAAGCTCCCCGTCGTGGACGACGCCGGCAACCTCGTCGGCATCATCTCGAACTCGGACGTCATCCGCTCGCAGATCGAACGCGCCACCCCGGAGAAGGTTGGGAAACTCAAGCGCACCCTGGAGACGATCCACGGCGTCGACGCCACCGAAGAACGCCGCTCCGTCCGGCTCTCGGAGATTGTACCGACCCAGAGGAAGGTGTACGCCGACGAACTGGAGGGGCGGAGCTACGAACTCGAACACGGGCTGGCGGAGCCCCTGGTGGTCATCGACAACAGCGGGGAGAGCGGCAGCGACGACGGCGACCTGCTGCTCGCGGACGGCCACCACCGCGTGATGGCCGCCGAGCGCTCGGGCGTCGAGGAGATGGACGCCTACGTCATCGTCCTCGGCAGACGCGTCGACCTGGGGATGGCCCGCACCGCCGAGAAGGAGGGGCTGGACTCGATCTCGGACATCAGCGTCGTCGACTACGCACGCCACCCGCTCGTCGAGACCATCGAACGCCTCCAGTAGTCCGATCTCCAGTACTCCCGTCTCCGTACCCCGTCCGTCGCGGCGTCACGCCTCCGTGACGTTCAACTCCTCGTCGACGTGCATCGTGAGGCTGTCGGCTCCGACGTCGACCGTGAGTTCGACCTCGGTCGGGTCCTCGGAGACGATCGTCGCGTTGTCCGTCGAGTGTGCGAACTCCAGGGCCGCCGGGAACTCCCGCCTCAGGTCGACGCCGTGGTCGTAGTACAGGGAGACGACGGCGGGGTGTCGGAGGACAGTCAGCCCCACTGGCACGTGGATCGTCATCCAGCAGCGCTCGCAGTCGATGACGACGGAGAGGTGGCCGTCGTCGTCGCGCTCGAACTCGGAGGGCACTATCGCACTGGCGCAGACTGGGCACGTCCCGTCGACGGCGCGTTCGAGGTCCAGCTGGACGTCGCCGATGGCGAACTCGACGATCTCGTGGACGTCGGCCCCGTCGGCGACCGACGGCGGGACGGCGGTCATGAAGAACACGTCGTGTTCCTCGCACTGGACCGTGAGCAGGTGGTCCTCGTAGCGCGCCGTCAACCCCTCGCCACACTGGGGGCACTCGTGGTCGACGACGGCCTCCCGTGGCTCGGGGGCCGTGGTGTAGGTGCCGGCCTCGACGGAGCCGATGGCCTTCATCCCGGCGTACGTCGGCGCGTAGCCGTCCTCGCGTTTGACGACGAAGCGGTCCCTGAGCTTCCCGAGGTGGTAGTTGAACCGGCCGGCGTCGTCGAAACCGACGGCCCGTCGGAGTTCCGCGAACTCCACCGTCGAGCCGTCGCCCACGTGGCCACGGTTCGTCAGCTCGCGGAGGATGGCGACCCGGGAGGGGTCCGAGAGGACGCCGAACGCGTCCGCAGCGGTGTCGGGGTCGGTCATACCTCGGTGTGCGCTCCCGACCGACAAAAGCCCGTCGTGTCAGACGACGAGTAGAACGCTCGTTCTGGAAGCGAACGAACAGAAACGTCATTCTGGAAACCATTATCCTCGCCCGTGGTCTCTACTCTGATATGAGTCAGGCGAAATACCGCGACAGACCGACCGACTCGTCGGAGGGCGCCCCCGACGGCGAGACGGTGTTGGCAGTCGAGGGGTTGCAGAAGACGTACGGCGACGGCGAGGAGGCGGTCCACGCCGTCGACGACGTCTCGTTCGAGGTGTCACGTGGGGAAGTGGTCGGCGTGCTCGGGCCGAACGGCGCCGGGAAGACGACCACGATCAAGTCGATTCTCGGCCTCGTGGTCCCGAGCGCAGGCCGCGTCGAGATCGCGGGCGTTGACGTCGCCGCGGACCAGCGAGGCGTCTACCGGCACGTTGGCGCGATGCTGGAGGGCGCGCGGAACGTCTACTGGCGGCTCACCGTCCGCGAGAACCTCGAGTTCTTCGCCGCGCTCGGCGGCAACGACCCCGACGCCGCGCGGGAGCGCCACGAGCGACTCCTCGAACAGTTCGGTCTCGCGGAGAAGGCCGACGAGACGGTCAACGACCTCTCTCGCGGCCAGAAGCAGAAGGTGTCGCTGGCGGCCACCCTGGCCCGCGGGACCGACGTCGTCTTCCTCGACGAACCGACGCTCGGCCTCGACGTGGAGGCCTCCCTGGAACTCCGCCGGGAACTCCGTCGGCTCGCCGACGAGGAGGACATCACCATCGTCCTCTCCAGTCACGACATGGACGTCGTCGAGGACGTCTGCGACCGCGTCGTCATCCTCTCCGACGGCCGGGTCATCGCCGACGACCCGGTCGAGGACCTCGTCCGCGTCTTCGAGACGCAGGCCTACCGCCTCACCGTCGAGGGGAGCGTCGACGCCGGCGTTCGCGACCGACTGGGTCGGGCGTTCGCGGTCGACAACTGGGAGGACGTCGGCGACCGCACCCGGTTCGACGTCACGCTCGCGGACGGGGTTCCCGCGAGTGACGCTGGTGAGGGCACGTCGCGCGACGGCCACTCCCTCTACGGGCTCCTCGACGTGCTCCGCGACGAGGGCCTCGAGCTGCTCGACGTGGACGGCCTCGAACCCGACCTCGAGGACGTCTTCCTCGAAGTCACCGGGCGGACGCCCGGGGAGGGCGAGCAATGAGCGTCCCGACCGAACGCGCGACGGTGGACACCGGACTCAGGGGGTACCTGCGCTTCTTCCGCGCGTCGTTCAAGAAGATGCTCATCCTCCTGGTTCGCTACCCCGTCAACACCATCTCGCAGTTCGGGTCGATCCTGCTGTTCTTCCTCGTCCTGTTCTACGGAGGGCGGGCCGTCGCACCGACGGCCATGTCGAACACGCTGTCCGGCCTCATCGTCGGGTTCTTCCTCTGGACGCTGTCCATCGCGGCGTACGGTGGACTCTCGTGGGGCATCACGCGGGAGGCCCAGTGGGGGACCCTCGAACAGCTGTTCATGTCGCCGTTCGGCTTCGGCCCCGTCATGATCGCCAGAACGCTCGTCAGCATCCTGGAGACGTTCCTCTGGGGGACCGTCACGCTCCTGTTCATGATGGTCGTGACTGGCCGCTGGCTCACCCTCGACCCGTTGACCGTGATCCCGCTGGCCGCGCTCGCGCTCGCGCCGGCGGTGGGCATCGGGTTCGTCTTCGGCGGGCTCGCCATCCGGTTCAAGCGCATCGAGAACGCCTTCCAGCTCGTGCAGTTCGTGTTCGTGGCGCTCATCGCCGCGCCCGTCGACCAGTACCCGCTGTTGAAGTGGCTGCCGCTCGCGCAGGGGAGCCAGCTCCTCCAGACGGCGATGAGCGACGGCGTCGCGCTCTGGAACCTCCCCGCCGGCGAACTCGCAGTGCTCGTCGTCACCGCAGTCGTCTACCTCCTGGTCGGCTACGCCGCCTTCCACTACTGCCAGCGGTGGGCGCGCCGCGAGGGCGTCATGGGACACTACTGATTCCAGTCCGCGTGTGGTCCAGTGCCACACCGTCAAATCATTTACATGAAGGCGACGACACGGGTGTCGTAGGGCACGTGGTCCAGCACGCTGTCCCCCGAACGACGATGACCGACACCAACACACGTAGCGAGGACGCACAGTCTCCGCTCACCGACCCCGACTCCCTCCGCGAACGCGACGACGTGGTCGTCGAGGAGGTCACCCGACCGATGCCCGACGAGAAGTTCGAAGCGCTCCGCGAGCGCTACGACGCCATCGCTGGTGTCGTACAGGTCGGCCTCACCCACGAGGACGCCGTCCTCCTGTGGGGCGAGGAGTCCGCCGCCCCGCCGGGCGGGAGCGTCGACGGCGGCGAGGACTGGGTCGCTGCCGCACGCGACGCGATGGAGGACCTCACCGGCCAGCAGGTCGAAATCGACGACCCGCTGCTGCTGGAGGTGACCCACTTCGCCCGCGAGAGCGACGAGTCCGAGACGTTCCCAGCGCCGAGCGTCCACTTCGGCGCGTCGCTCGTAGACCCCGACCCCGCGTTCGTCTCCGACCCCTCGGCCCCGGAGGACTTCGAACACCCGATGTTCGAGGACCCGCCACAACTCCAGTGGGTCGAGGCGGTGACCGACGCGGTGGACGAGAACCACGCCCACCACGTCGACCTGTACCTCGACTGACGCCGACCGCGGCCCTCCAGCGCTTCATCGGTTGGCGGAGGCTTCTGGCTGCTACCGCCACGCGTGTACTTCGTTCCCTCCTCGGTCATTCGGCGGAGCCTGCGGCTCAGGCCCCGCTCACGCGTCACTCTCGCTCCGCGTTCGTGCATCCGGCGGAGCCTTCGGTTCCGCCCACCTCGCGGGTCGCTTCGCTCCCCGCTCGTTCATTCGGAGGGCGCGCTGCGCCCTCCCGCCTCGAAACCTCTTTGAGTCCTCCAACTGACGTTACACGCATGTACGACGACGACGACCTCGCCGACATCCGCGAGGCGCGCGAGGAGTGGGAGACGGAGTCTCTCGACCCAGTACTCGACGCCTACGGCGAGCGGAAGGACCGCTTCGCGACGGTGTCGAACATGGAGGTCGACCGGCTGTACACGCCCGCGGACGTCGCCGACCTCGACTACGACGAGGACCTCGGGTTCCCCGGCGAGTTCCCGTACACCAGGGGCGTCTACCCGACGGGCTACCGGGGCCGCACGTGGACGATGCGGCAGTTCGCTGGCTTCGGCACCGCCGAGGAGACCAACGAGCGCTTCCACTACCTCATCGACGAGGGCCAGACCGGGCTGTCGACGGCCTTCGACATGCCGTCGCTGATGGGTCTGGACAGCGACGACCCGATGAGCCTCGGGGAGGTCGGCAAGGAGGGCGTCGCCGTCGACACCCTGCGGGACATGGAGATCCTCTTCGACGGTATCGACCTCGACGAGGTCTCGACGTCGTTCACCATCAACCCGAGCGCGCCGGTCATCTACGCGATGTACCTCGCGCTCGCCGACCAGCAGGGCGTCCCCCGCGAACAGCTCAGGGGCACCCTCCAGAACGACATGCTCAAGGAGTTCATCGCACAGAAGGAGTGGGTCGTCCCCCCGGAGCCCTCCCTCGACCTCGTCACCGACGTCGTGGAGTTCTGCGCCACCGAGACGCCGAAGTTCCACCCCATCTCCATCTCCGGCTACCACATCCGGGAGGCCGGTTCGACGGCCGTCCAGGAACTCGCGTTCACGCTCGCGGACGGCTTCGCCTACGTCGAGGACGCCATCGAGCGGGGCATGGACGTCGACGAGTTCGCGCCCACGCTCAGCTTCTTCTTCAACTCCCACAACTCCATCTTCGAGGAGGTGGCGAAGTTCCGGGCGGCCCGCCGCATCTACGCTCGCGTGATGGACGAGTGGTACGACGCCGAGGCCGAGGCGTCGAAGACGCTGAAGTTCCACACGCAGACCGCCGGCCAGAGCCTCACCGCCCAGCAGCCGCTGAACAACGTCGCTCGCGTCACCCTCCAGGCGCTCGCGGCCGTGCTCGGGGGCTCCCAGAGCATCCACACGAACTCCTACGACGAGGCGCTCGCGCTCCCCAGCGAGGAGGCCGTTCGGGTCGCCCTGCGCACCCAGCAGATCATCGCCGACGAGTCCGGCGCCGCGGACATCGTCGACCCGCTCGGCGGCAGTTTCGCGGTCGAGAGCCTCACCGACGAGGTCGAGGCGGAGGCGATGGCGTACATCGAGGAGATCAGGGAGATGGGCGACGGCAGCGTCAGCGACGGCGTCCTCCAGGGCATCGCGGACGGCTACTTCCACCGCGAGATCCAGGAGTCCGCCTACGAGTACCAGTCCCGAGTGGACGCCGAGGAGGAGACGGTCGTCGGCGTCAACAAGTACGAGATGGACGAGGACACCAGCCCCGACATCCTCCAGATCGACGAGGACGCGACCCGCGACCGACAGCTGAACCGCCTCGAATCCGTGAAGGCCGAGCGCGACGACGCGGCCGTCGCCGAGACCCTCGACGCGCTCCGCGGGGCCATCCACACCGAGGAGAACACCATCCCGTACATCGTGGACGCGGTGAAGGCGTACGCTACGATGGGCGAGATCATGCAGGTGTTCGAGGACGAGTTCGGCGGCTACCAGGAGACGGCCGCTGTCGCCTGAGTCACGCTCCGGTCCCTCTCAACGCGAGAGGTAGCCACCGATGCCGCCGAAGACGACCGGGTAGACGATGCCCATGTACAGCAGCGTCTCGACCAGTTCGGCGGACGTCTCGCCCTCCGTGAAGACGAACGTCCCGGCGACCGCGAGCACCGCGTAGCCGCCCGCGACGAGCGCACCGGCCTTCGCGCCGTCCATCTCCTCGGGCCCCAGACTCCGACCAGCGCGGGTCTCCGCGAACATCTTGCCCGCGCCCGCCAGTAGCACCGGCGGGACTGCCCAGAGGAGTTCGAGGCTGCCGTACTCGGTCGTGAGTCTGTTGAGGACGTTGAGGCTCATGAAACCGTTCCCGACGCTGACGTTATGTGCGCCGAAGAAGGTCGCGCCGATGCCGAAGACGTCGAAGTCGAAGCTGTCGACGAAGACGGCGAGGAAGACGATGGTCGCAGCGAGACCGGCGATGTAGGCGGCGACGCCGTACAGTGCAGCACTCTTGACGTGGAACGATTCGATCGACTGCCCCTGTCGCTGAGTTGCCATGCCGGCCACTCACAGTCTCGTGTAATGAACATTTCCGTCGACAGGGATGTCGGCGGATGGGTGCGCTCTGAGACGGTTGGACCCCGGTTGCCCCACACGACGACTAGTTTCTGTCTAACTCGTGGCACGTCGAGCCGAGCGGGGAGGCGGCTGCGCTCGGACCGGGACGACCCTGGCCACCCGAGGGCGTCCGGTCGCCCGATTCGTTAGGGGGTGAATCCTTATTGGTATGGTTATCCATGGTACACTTGATGAGCGACAACACCGAACTCGAGGCACACCTCGCCGAACAGGACTCCTTCGACCCGCCGGCGTCGTTCGTCGAGCAGGCGAACGTCTCGGATCCCGGCATCTACGAGGAGTTCGAACAGAACTGGCCCGACTGCTGGGAGCGGGCGGCCGACCTGCTCGACTGGAACGAACCGTACGACCAGGTGCTCGACGACTCGGACCCGCCGTTCTACGAGTGGTTCACGGGCGGCGAACTGAACGCCTCCGCGAACTGCATCGACCGCCACCTCGACGAGCGCGGCGACGAGGTCGCCATCGAGTGGATCGGCGAACCGGTCGACGAGGCCAACCGCACGTACACGTACCGCGACCTCTACGAGGAGGTCAACGAGTTCGCGGCCGCACTCCGGGAACTCGGCGTCGGGGAGGACGACGTCGTCACGATGTACATGCCGATGATCCCCGAACTCCCCATCGCGATGCTGGCCTGCGCCCGCATCGGTGCGCCCCACTCCGTCGTCTTCGCCGGGTTCTCCGCGGAGGCGCTCGCCACCCGGATGGAGTCCGCGGACTCCGAGTACCTCGTCACCTGCGACGGCTACTACCGCCGCGGCGACCCCCTCGACCACCTCGGGAAGGCCAACGAGGGTCTCGACTCGGTCGGACACGACGTGGAGTCCGTCGTCGTCGACCGCCTCGGGGACGACGGCTTCGACCACGGCCTCTCGGACAGTCAGCACGACTACGACGAACTCGTCGACGAACAGGCCGGCACGGAGGTCGACCCCGTCAGCCGCGACGCCGAGGACATGCTGTTCCTCATGTACACCTCCGGGACGACGGGTCAGCCGAAGGGCGTCAAGCACACGACCGGCGGCTACCTCTCGTGGGTGACGTGGACGAGTCGGGCGGTCCTCGACGTGAAACCCGAGGACACGTACTTCTGTCCCGCCGACATCGGCTGGATCACGGGCCACTCCTACATCGTCTACGGGCCGCTCGCGCTCGGCACGACGACGATGATGTACGAGGGGACGCCGGACTACCCCGAGCGCGACCGGATGTGGGAGATCGTCGACGAGTACGACGCCACCCAGTTCTACACCGCGCCCACGGCCATCCGCGCGTTCATGAAGTGGGGCGCGGAGTACCCCGAGAGACATGACCTCTCCAGTCTCCGCCTGCTCGGAACCGTCGGCGAACCCATCAATCCGCGCGCGTGGAAGTGGTACTACAAGCACGTCGGCGACGAGGCGTGCCCCATCGTGGACACGTGGTGGCAGACCGAGACGGGCGGCATGATGGTCACGGGGCTCCCCGGCGTCTCGACGATGAAACCCGGGTCGGCGGGGAAACCCCTGCCCGGGGTCGACGCCCGCGTGGTGAACATGGACGGCGACCCGGTCGAGGGCGGCCAGGCCGGCTACCTCACCGTGAACAGACCGTGGCCGGGGATGCTCCGGACGCTCTACAAGAACGACGAGCGGTTCGTCGAGGAGTACTGGGCGACGTACTCGGACACGGACTCCACGGACTCCGAGGACTGGGTGTACTTCCCGGAGGACGGCGCCAAGATCGACGACGATGGCTACATCACCGTGCTCGGCCGCGTCGACGACGTCGTCAACGTCTCGGGCCACCGCCTCGGGACGATGGAGATCGAGTCCGCCATCGTCGGCGTCGAGGGCGTCGCGGAGGCAGCCGTCGTCGGCGGCGAACACGACGTCAAGGGCGAAGCGGTCTACGCGTACGTCATCCTCGAGGACGGCTACGACGGCACGGAGGAGATGCGCGAGGAGATCGTCGAGGGCGTCGAGGACGCGATCGGTCCCATCGCGCGCCCGGAGGCAGTCGTGTTCACCCCGGAACTGCCGAAGACGCGCTCGGGGAAGATCATGCGCCGCCTGCTGGAGGACATCGCGAACGACGAGGAACTGGGGGACACGTCGACGCTCCGCAACCCCGACGTCGTCGAGGACATCCGGGTCACCGTACAGGACTGAGTCGGGTCGGCGACGCTGCCGCCGACCAGGGACGTTCGACGGGTGTTACAGGTACGAGGAGTCCCAGCGCGTCGCCTTCCGCTGGTTCCCGCAGTCCTCGCAGTGGACGCGCCCCATCGAGTCCATCGACGTGTTGATGGACTGGCAGTTCGCGCAGTAGAACCCGTACTTGCTCTCCCGGTTCTCGTTCCGGTAGGCCGTGTAGAACGGTGCCTTCGACCCGCGCTCGCGCTCGTCGAACGCTACGAACATGGGTCCCGCGGCGGTCTCGACCCGTTCGGTGAGTTCGGCGCTCGACCCGCCTCCGGGGACTTTCACGTACAGGTGTTCGGTGTAGTCGTTGCCGGCGACGTCGACGGAGTGCTCGCCGGTGCGAGCGTAGCCGTGGGCCTGGTAGAACTGGTTGCCCTCGTCGTTCGCGGCGAGCACGCGCCCCTCGATGCGGTTCGCGCCGGATTTTGTCAGTGCCGCTTCCGTCCGTTCGAGCAGCCGGACCCCGAACCCGCGGTCGCGGTAGTCCGGGTGGACGTGGAGCCACTCGATGGCGGCCGCGGCGTCGCCGTCGAACTCGCTCTCGGAGAACGCGACCACCTCGTCGCCGTCCGCGAGGACGAGGTACTGGACGCCGTCGTCGTCGAGTCGGTCGGCGAGCCGCTCGTCCTGGTACCACTCCTCGGCGGCCGTCCTGACGATGTCCTCCCCCAGTGCGTCCGCGTACGTGGCCTCCAGGGACGCGTCCGCCACGCGCCGGATGCCGTCCCTGTCAGCAGTGGTGGCTTCTCGAACGTCCATACACGCTACAATCGGCGTCCGGCTACAAATAGTTAGTCGCGGCGTATCCGCCGGCCGTCACGCCGTCTCCGCCCGATTCGAGACGTAGACGATGGCTGCCAGGCCCACTCCGAGCATGAGGCCCACCGCCACCACGCCGAACAGTGCGAGGTTCGGCCCGTTCAACTGGAACGTGATGGGGCCGATCGCGCCGTACTGTGGCTGGGGGCCCTCCACGAGCGGGCCGGTCGCTCCGCCGTTCCCGTAGACGATCTCTCCGAGTACGTAGCCGAAGACGCCGGCGACGCCGACGGCGGACACGTACATCCAGACGACGACCCGGCGGCCGATTGTCTCCTCGCGTTCGCTCACGGTCGTCGGTAAGCACCCGAGTGAGTAGCCTTTTGCGGTGTCACTTCCAACCCCGAACCATGGACGACAAAGAGATACTGCTGCTGGTGCTTGCGGCGATCGCGGTGTTGATGTTCCTCACGGGCTTCGTGCTCGTCCTCGCGTAGCGAACCGCGTAGAAAAGACGGTCCGGCGTCAGTCGGCGGACTGCGGCTCCTCGTCGTCGCCGCCGTCCGGGACCGGGCTCTTGCGCTTGTTGTCGAACCAGGTCCACTCCTTCGTGAACTGGTCGGTGGACTCGAGGTCCCACGGGTCTGCACTGTCGACTTTCGCCCCCTCCATCCAGGAGGTGACCATGTTCCACAGCCAGAACAGCGTCCCGATGCCCATCAGGAAGGCGCCGACGGTGGCGAGCTGGTGGCCGGTCGTGAACTGCGTGAGGAACGTCGCGTACCGACGCGGCATCCCACCGTAGCCGAGCCACAGCATCGCCAGGAACGTCAGGTTCGACCCGACGAGCGCGGTCCAGAAGTGGGCGTGCGCGAGACTCTTCTGGTACATCCGGCCGGTGATCATCGGGAACCAGTAGTAGGTCCCCGCGAACAGCGCGAAGCCGATGGCGCCGAAGACGATGAAGTGGAAGTGTCCGACGACGTAGTACGTGTCGTGCAGGATGAGGTCGACGGGGACAGCGGCGAGGAACACGCCGGTGACACCGCCGATGATGAAGTTCTGGATGAACCCGATGCAGAACAGCATCGGCGCGGTGAGACGGAGGTTCCCGTTCCACATGGTCGTGATCCAGTTGAACACCTTCACCGCGGAGGGGATCGCGATGGCGAGCGACACCGCCATGAACGAGGCCCGCAGGCGCGGGTCGATGCCGGTGGCGAACATGTGGTGGGCCCACACGCCGAAGCTCAGCACGCCGATGGCGAGCGTCGAGTAGACGACGAACTTGAAGCCGAACAGCTTCCGGCCCGCGAACTTCGGCAGGATGAGGCTGACCAGCCCCATCGGCGGGAGGACGAGGATGTACACCTCGGGGTGACCGAAGAACCAGAAGAGGTGTTGCCAGAGGATGGGGTCTCCGCCACCGACAGTGAAGAACGTGGTGCCGAAGTTCCGGTCGAGCAGCAACATGATGAGCGCGCTCCCCAGCAGCGGGAACGCGAACAGGATGAGCCCGGACTGCGTGAGCATCGTCCACGAGAAGATGTCGAGGCTGGGCCAGCCGACGTCGTCGCCGCGCTCGTTGAAGATGGTCGCGATGAAGTTGATCGCACCCATCGTCGCGGAGACGCCCGTGAGGTGGAGACCGAGTAGCATCATGTCGATGGCGGGACTCGGCATCTGGATCGACAGCGGCGTGTACATCGTCCACGACGTCGCCGCGGGGTCGACCCCCAGCGGCTGGAGGAAGAAGCCGGCCCAGATGAGGACGGCGCCCGGCGGGAGCAGCCAGAACGCGATGGCGTTGATGCGCGGGAACGCCATGTCGTCGGCGCCGATGAGCAGCGGGATGAAGTAGTTCGCGAAGGCGGCGATCATCGGCGTCCCGAAGAGGAACAGCATCGTGATGCCGTGACTGGTTAGGAAGCCGTTGTACAGCTGCGGGTCGACGAGGTTGACACCCGGTGCGACGAGCTCGATCCGCATGATGAGGACGGCGATACCACCCCACGCGAACGCGAGCGTCCCGTAGATGCCGTAGAGGATGCCGATGTCCTTGTGGTCGACTGTCGTGAACCACCTGATGATACCGCCCGGTTTCTCTTCGTGCCCGTGTTCGGCGCGTTCTCCGTACGCACCGCCGACGTCACTGAGGGGCGTGTACGACCGCCAGTCCTCCAGACGCGCGAGGAAGGCGGCCACGGCGACGAGAAGGACGCCCATCAGCACGGTGAGCACGAGTGATGACGTGGCCATGGAGGACAGTCAGGTCCGGACCGTAAAGAAAGCTTAGGATTGGTCGCGGTCCCGTCCCGGCATCGGCTGTCGCCTCAGCAGTGGCTTTCCCGTCAAGAGTGCGTCACGAGAACGGCCGGCCGTCTGTTCGCGGATGCCGTGCGTGCTACTCCCCGCCCTCGATCTTCACGGCCGCCACGTAGGTGAGGACGGCGAGCGCGAGGAACGTGAACAGCATCAGGCCGTGGGAGACGACGACCAGCAGCGGGTTGTCGAAGCCCCACGGGTTCACGACGAGGTAGCCGACGATGAAGAACGCGAGGATGAACAGTGGAACGATGTTCACCGTCAGGTCGAGGAGCGTGTCCTTGTCGAAGACGCTGGAGTTCATTGTCTGAGGTAGAGAGGGGCGGACAAATATAGCTTGAGGATTCAGAGCCGCTCGGTCTCGTAGAGGAACGCCGCCACCGCACCGCTGGCGACGACCACCGCGCTGCCGGTGAGGGCGAGTCCACGGGCCTCGGCGGCCGTGCCGGTGTAGAGCGCGACGCCGAACGCGCCGAAGACGACGGCGATGCCCAGCGCGGGCTTCCACAGCGAGTCCGAGAACCCCGACTCGCGGAGGATACCGACGACGCTCACCGCGAACAGCAACAGGCCACCCACCGCGACGGGGAGCAGGCCGTCGAAGACGATGCCGATCTCGGAGGTGACGATGCCGAGCACGAGCGGAATCGGCCACGGACTGGCGCGCGTGTACTGCTCGCTCAACCCTGGCTCCGTTGGTTCGGCCATACCCGAGGTTGTCGCTGCCGCGTTAGAAAGCCATCGCTTCGTCGCGTGCCGACGAGTCACAGCGTGACGACGGCGTACACCATCAGGAAGCCGAAGTAGAGCATCACGAGCACCGCGAGCGCGCGCAGGCGGAACGACCGCAGGTCGGCGTTCTCCGCGAGGTAGGCCTCCTCGAAGGCGTCCCGCTCGGCGTCGTCCAGACCGTCGTAGTGCTCCAGACCGCGGTGCAGGTCCCGGAGGCGCTCGTCGTGGAACGGCTCCCCGCAGTGCGGACACTCGACGGCGTCTGGTGGTGTGTCGGGCATGGTCAGAGGAACGGTGGGGTGACTTCCGGCTGGCCGACGATCCAGAGACTCGCCATCGTGTACAGTATCATCACGGCCGTGAGCGGGTACTGGCTCCGGATGGCCTGCAGGCGTCCGGGGAACTGGTCGTAGGCGGTGCCGTGGGCCACCCAGATTGCGAGCAGGTGGCCCAGCAGGACGGCGGCGACGCCGACCGCCGAGAGCCACCCGGGCAGCACGAGCGTCCGCGCAGTCGGCGGGTTCAGTGGCGCTAACAGCGCACCGACGAGCGCGGGCGACAGCGAGAGGAAGTAGACGAGGTAGTGCGCGAGGTGGTAGCCGGCCGCGATGGCCAGCAGTGACGGGACGAACCGGACGGCGAGGGTTCGCGCGTCGGTGTACGTCGGCGCGGTCTCGCGGGCGGCGTGCGCTGACCACCAGTAGAGCCGGTGGAACCCGAGGAAGCCGACGAACAGCGCCGCGGGGTACAGCACCAGTGCGGGCACACCGAGTGGGACCACTACGCGCGCGAGCGACGCCCACGCGGGCGTGGCGACGAGGCCGTCGAACGTCGTCCCCCACAGCAGCGCGACGACGAACGCGACGTCTCCCGGCGTGGAGACGATGCTGTCGGTCAGCCGCGCCGCGGGTAGCCGGAGCCGGAGTCCGTCTTCGGTCCGCTGGACGGGAGCGACGGCGCCGTACGTGCGGAACAGTCGGGCCAGCGGGTCTACCCGGTCGAACCACTCCCCGTGACCGACTGCCAGTACGCCGACGGTCGCGACGGCGAGGTACCCCAGTGCGGCGGTGGCGAGTAGCGGCGGGTCCTCCGCGAGCGGGCTGACGACCTCCACCCAGACGAGCACGAGCAGGAAGACGGCGCTCGTCCACGCCGCGCGGCCCGGCGACAGGTCGCGGATCGGCTCCGGGGCGACGCGAGCCACCGGGCGGGTGAGCGTGCGGAACGGGTCGACCGCCGGCCACGCGTTCCCGACGAGGTAGGTCGCCATCACGAGCCCCGCCCACCAGCCCACCCAGACGAGCATGATGGCGGCGTTCCGCAGCGAGTCCGAGGGGCCGAACAGGCCGGTGACCACGACACCCACGAAGCCGACGAGACCGGCGACGCGACCGACCCACGCGAGCAGGCGCCGCGGGGCGGGGAGTCGGCGCGTCCAGCCGTGGACTGCCGCGACGAACGCGCGGTCGGTGACGAAACTCGCCAGCAGGAACGACGCGCCGACAACGGCGCCCCCGGTCGAGAGGAACAGCCACGTCGGGACGGCGAGTTCCTGCTGGGTGGCGTCCCGGAGGGTGCCGCCGTGGGCGAGCGCCACCCCGCAGATGGCGGCGAGTCCGACGACGACACCCAGCGCGCGAGCCCCGCGACGGTACATGAGCGGTGGTTGTCACCCGCTCCCCCTGAGGATTGCGGTCCGGCGACGGGGCGGACGCAGTTGGATGGGTTTTTAGTACTCGCCCCGCAAGCCGATTGTATGAGCGTAGCGGACGATTCGACTGACGACCACGGCCACCACTTACCGGCCGTGGAGGACTGGCCGAAGGGGTTCGGTGAGGCCAGCTGGTGGCCCTTCGTTACTGCACTCGGCGCCTCGGGATTCTACATCGGCGCCGCCCTGTACGTCCTCGGACAGGGGTCCAGCGAGCTGGTCGGCCCGACCGTGGGGCCAGCCGTCTTAGTGGGGAGCACGTTCGTCTTCCTCGCTGGGCTGTACGGCTGGGTGTACCACGCCTTCGTGAAACACTTCTGGAGCCGCGAGACCGGCGAGAACAAGGCACTCCGCTGGGGGATGATCCTGTTCCTCGGGACGGAGATCGCGACGTTCGGCGCCGGCTTCGTCTACTACTTCTTCATCCGCGTGGGTGGGAAGTGGGCGGGCGCCAACGTGCCAGAGGGTTTCCTCGGCGCGCTCGTCATCGCCAACACGGTCATCCTGGTGATCTCCAGTTTCACGCTGCACTACGCGCACGTCGCGCTCCGGAACAACAACCGTTCGCGGTTCCTCGGCCTGCTGGTGACGACGCTCGTGCTCGGCGCCGTGTTCATCGCCGGACAGATCTACGAGTACTACGAGTTCATCGTCCACGAGGGACTGACGTTCTCCGGCGGCGTCTTCGAGAGCGCGTTCTTCGGACTGACGGGCCTCCACGGGCTCCACGTCTCCCTGGGCGCCGTCCTCATCGGCATCGTCACGTGGCGCGCGTTCAAGGGGCAGTACTCCGCGGAACGCCACACCTCCGTGAGCACGGTCTCGATGTACTGGCACTTCGTCGACGCTGTCTGGATCTTCCTCGTCGTCGTGCTGTACGCCGGCGCCGTCATCAACATCTGACGGCCGACTAACACGGGCTTTTTCTCGCCGGCCGCCGACCACTCGCTATGACAGTCGACCCCGCGGAGCTACGCGAGCGCGTGGACGCCCCGCTCGTCCACCGCGAGCGCTGCCCGAGTACGAACGACCTCGCGCGAGCCGAGGGCCGCGACGACGCACCCCACGGTACGTTCGTCGTCGCGGACGAACAGACCGCGGGACGCGGACGGACCGGGAACGTGTGGGTGTCGCCGCCGGGTGGCGTCTGGTCGAGCACGCTCGTTCGCCCCACGTTCGACGCGAGCCACGTCGGCCGACTCACGTTCGCGGGCGGCCTCGCGGCCGCCGAGACCGTCGAGGCGTTCGGCGTCGATGCGCGCCTGAAGTGGCCAAACGACGTCGTCGTCGACGACGAGGGAGAACGCGCGAAGCTCTGTGGTGTGCTCACCGAGGCTGTCGTCGACGAGGTTCCAGTGGCCGGCAAGCCCGTCGACGAGGTGCTCCCCGGGACCGACCCGGCGGACGCGGAGCTCTCGTTCGCTGTGCTCGGCGTCGGCGTCAACGCAGACCTGGACGCCGACGCGCTCGACGTCGACCGCCGGGTGACGACGTTGCGCGAGGAGGTGGGAACCGTCGACATGACGGACGTGGCGGCGACGCTCCACGAGCGACTCCTGGAGTGGGTCGCACGCGTCGAATCCGACGCCGGCTTCGAGTCGGCGGTCGAGGCGTGGCGCGAGCGGGCCGCGACGCTCGGCGAACGCGTGCGTGTCCAGACCAGAGACGGAGACGTAGTGACGGGGGAAGCGGTCGCGGTCACCGAGCGCGGTGCACTCGTCGTCCAGCGTGGCGACTCGCGGGTGGAACTGTCGGAAGGAGAGTGTGCGCGGCTGCGTCGGTCCTAGGCGTCGATCGTCGTGTTCTCGGGGTCCTCGACCCACTCGTCGTAGGTCTGCTGGTCGACGACGACGATCTCACCGAGCATCTCGGAGTGTCCCTGTCCGCAGAACTCCGCACAGTAGAGCTGGTAGCTCCCCTCCTCGGTGACCTCCGTGATGATGTAGTTGGTCTGTCCCGGGTTGGCGTCGGCCTTCAGGCCGATCTCGGGCGCGTGGAACGCGTGGATCACGTCGTCGGAGGTCGTCCGTATCACTAGTTTAGTGTCTACTGGAACGACCATCGGTTGGTTACCGACGTCGACCCCCTCGGTCGCGGCTCCGGAACTGACCGTCAGCTCCTCCTCGGGGTACTCGTAGTTCCAGAACCACTGGACGCCGGTGACGTCGACGACGACCGTGTCGTCCTCGGCTATCGCCGCCTGCGCGTCGGACTGCGTGGCGGTGACGGCGGTCTGTCCCATCACGCCGTAGGCGGCGACGCCGACGAACAGCAAGACGACTGCCGTGGCGACGGTCCAGGTGATCTCGAGTCGGCGGTTCTCCTTCGTCGGCTTCGCCTCCCCCGAGTTGCGGAACTTCCAGACAGTGTAGATGAGGATCCCCTCGACGAGGAGGGTGATCGGGAGCGCGGCCGCGAGCATCATGCTGTTGAGGTCGCGGATGAGTCCCTCGGTCACCGACTGGTACTGCGAGGCGGCAACCGGGTCTACGAAGGCGACGAGGAAGCCGACGGCGGCGACGAGAACGGGTGCGAGCCGCTTTCCTCTCATGCTGTCCGGTAGTTCGGAGTGGGTCCATAAATAGGTGCTGAATCGACCCGTCCGCGAGTCGGACAGGCTAAGTGCACCCAACCGTAACCCACCGAAGAGAGGGACGTTCGTGACTCAGGACACACCAGACCGATTCACCGCGCTGCTCGCCGCGGCCGCGATGGGCGTGTACACGCTGCTCGTCGTCGGTGCGACGACTGCGCTGACGGGTGCGGCGGAGTCGTGCCGCTCGTGGCCCACCTGCGGCGGGCGCTGGTTCGCGCTGGATTCGCTGTCGCTGGCCATCGTCTGGGGCCACCGCACCGCCGCCCTCGTCACCGGCGTGCTCGTCGTCACCGTCGCCGTACTCGCGTGGTACCGCGGCGAATCGCGCCGCGTTCGAGCGGCCGCGACGACGGCCGTCGTCGCGTACCCCGTGCAGGTCGCGGTCGGCGCGTTCACCGCGACGAACGGCGCGTCCGCCGCGCTCGCCGGCGCCCACCTGGCGCTGGGAGTCGGCATCTTCGCCGCGCTCGTGCTCGCACTCGCGTGGACGCTGGAGGCCCAGACCGGCCACCTGCCGTCCGCGGAGTGGGAGGGCGAACCCCGCAACGACGACGAGAGTGCGCCACCGGTCTCCGGACCACTCGCGACGCCGTACGCCTACTTCCGGCTGATGAAGCCGCGGCTGATGTGGCTGCTCTGTCTCGTCGCGTCCGCGGGGATGGCGCTGGCCGCCAGCGCTGCGCCGTCTGCCACCGGTCCCGCGCTCCGGACGACGACGATTCTCGGGACGCTCGGCGGCGGTGTGCTCGCCATCGGCGCGTCGGGGACGTTCAACCACGTCCTCGAACGCGAGAAGGACAAGAAGATGGCGCGCACGGACGACCGCCCCATCGCCACCGACCGCATCCCAATCCGGAACGCGATCGCCTTCGGCCTCCTCCTCGCGGCGGCGTCGCTGGTCGCGTTCTACTCGGTGAACGCGCTCACCGCCGTCCTCGGACTCACCGCCATCGTGTTCTACTCGGTGATCTACACGCTCGTGTTGAAACCGAACACCCGCCAGAGCACGGTCATCGGCGGCGCCGCGGGAGCGCTCCCGGCGCTCATCGGGTGGGCGGCCGTCACCGGGGACGTCGGCGTCGCGGGCCTCGCGCTCGCCGTCGTCATCTTCCTGTGGACGCCCGCGCACTTCTACAACCTCGCGCTCGCGTACAAGGACGACTACGAGCGCGGCGGCTTCCCGCTGATGCCGGTCGTGAGCGGCGAGGCTACCACGCGGAAACACATCGTCTACTACCTCGGCGCGACGCTCGTCTCCGCGGTGGCGCTCGCCGCGCTCACCGACCTGGGCGCGCTGTTCGCCGGGACGACGGTCGCACTCGGCGCGGTGTTCCTCTACTTCGCCGTGCGACTGCACCGCGAGCGCGACCGCTCGGCGGCGATGCGCACGTTCCACGCGTCGAACGCCTACCTCGGCTGCCTGCTCGTCGCAGTCGTCCTCGACGCGATGGTGGTCTGAGATGGCGTCGGCGAACGTCTCCGTCTCCCGGTTCCGCCCCGACCGCAGCACACTGCTGTACGCCGCGCTCCTCCTGAACGGCGAACTCGCGCTCGTCCTGTTGTACTTCGCGCTGTCCAGTTCGGTGCCGACCGACCCCGTGTTCCTGGCGTACCCGTTCGTCTGGGTCAACGCCGCCATCTGGGGCGTCTCGAAGGTCGACCTGCCGGACGCGCCGCGCGACCACCGCCTCGCCGCGCTCGGCGTCGGCGTCGCGTACTTCCTGTTGCTCGCTGGCGTGGGCGGCCTGTTCATGTTCCACGGTGCCGGACTCGGCACGCGCATCGCGTGGCTCTCCCCCGGTTGGGGGCCGACACTGGTCTACAGCGGGACGGCGGTGACGATGAGCCTCTACCCGTTCAAGGTGATCGGCTACGCGGCGCTCGCCTACCTCGTCTCGGCGACAGTGCTCGACGCCGCGCGCACGGGCGTCGCCGGCCTGCTCGGGGTGTTCTCCTGTGTCAGTTGCACGTGGCCCGTCGCCGCGACCGTGTTCACGGGCGCGTTCGGGAGCGCGTCAGCAGTCGCCACCCTCGCGCAGAACGAACCGTACGGCCTCTCGACGGCCGTCTTCGTCTCCTCGGTGCTGCTGCTGGTGTGGCGGCCAACGCGGTAGCTCCGGTGGCTGGCAGGCAGACAATTTTCACGCCCTCCCGACGTAATATCGACTAGTTAGTCGGGTCGTTACAATGTGGGTGGGGTCGGGACCGTCGCCTGGTCGGAGCACGGAGGCGGCGGCAGACGCCGCGGCCTCCCCGACCTGCTACCCATGACCGACGACACGCCTCGACTGAACCGACGCAGCGTCCTCAAGACGACCGGCGCGCTCGGCGTCGCGGGTCTCACCGGAGTCGGCGCGACGAGCGCGGCCGCACGGAACGACCACCCGAAGTACGTCCCGCGGGGGCCGTGGCCCGGCGACCTCCAGGCCATCAACCTCAACGGCCTCCACACCAACGACCAGCTCGCGCGGGAACTCACCAAGATCGACCGCCAGAGCGACCGCCTCGACCTCCGGCAGATCGGGGAGTCGGCGGGCCGCGGCGACCCCATCTGGGAGGCCCAGGTCGGCGACGGCGACACGAGCATCCACCTCATCACGCAGATCCACGGTGACGAACCGGTCGGCACCGAGGTCGCGCTGAAGGTCGTCCGGGAACTCGCACTCGGCGAGTCCCAGCGCGTCGAGCGCCTCCTCGACGAACTCTCGTTCACCATCGTGCCGCGGGTGAACCCCGACGGCGCGATGTTCGAGTACGACATCGACGACGACGGCCGCGAGGAGTGGGTCGCGCGGCGGTACAACACCCAGGAGTGGGAGTCCGGTGACTCCCGTAACGAACCGTGGTACCACTACTACTACCCCGAGGGGTACACGCCGGGCTACGACATGAACCGCGACTTCAACATCCGGCCGCCGAGCGAGTTCGACCCGCGGGAGGACGACGAAGCGGGCTGGTGGACGGAGTCCGACGGCTACTGGTACATGGACATGCCCTACGAGGGGTACACGCTCCCGAACGTCGGCCTCCGGATGACCCCCGAGGTGCGCGCCGTGACGCGGTCGTACCTCGAGGCCGACCCGGACTACGCCATCACGCACCACCACATGGGCGCGAACCTCAAGCCCGGGACGGGCGGCCCTGGCGGCAAGCCGCCGAAACAGACCGTCATGGCGGTGATGGCGCAGTACGGGCCGTCGTACTTCGACCGGTCACCGTTCCAGTTCCCGGGCGCCGAGGAGATCGACCTCACCAACCCGTTCGTCGACGAGGAGACGAGCACGCGCTCCATCCAGTTGAACGCGCTCGTCACGAACGCGCTCGCCGAGCGCGGCGACAGCGTCTTCGACAGCATCACGCGGTACGGCTACTACCCGCTGTGGGGGTCGTACCTCGACGCGCTCACACCGAACACGGACGCGGCGGGGATGCTGTACGAGGTCGCCTACCAGTCGGACATGATCGGCCACATGAAACTCGGGCAGGCGATGCAGGCGACGAAGGTCGGGTTCCTCGAGTCCTTCGACGCAATCGCCGAGGGCACCCTGTCGGACGTCGACGTCGAGGACTACTTCGACGTCCCGCTGACCGGCGAGAGCCTCGACAACCCGCACCTCCAGCAGCCACCGCGCTGACCCCCGCACACGCGGACGCTACCGTCCGCGTTCCACAGTGCTTTATTCGACTCGTCCCAATCCGGGCGCATGGACCCGGTACTCGTCGCCGAGAACGTCGTCAAGCGGTACGGCGACGCCGCGGCGCTCGCGGGCGTCTCCCTCACCGTCGGCGAGGGCGAGGTGTTCGCGCTCGTCGGCCCGAACGGCGCCGGCAAGACGACGCTCGTGCGCTGCCTGACGGGCACGACGACGCCCGACGACGGCGAGGTGCGCCTGCTCGGCACCGACCCGAGAGCCGCGCGCAAGCAGCGCGTCGGCCTCCTGCCGCAGGACTTCTCGCCGCCGGACCGCCTCACCGCGGGCGAACTCGTCGGCTACTACGCGGGCCTCTACGACGACCCCCGCGACCCGGCGGCCGTCCTCCGCGAGGTCGGCCTGGACCCGGAGGACGACACGTGGTACGGCGACCTCTCGGGCGGCCAGAAGCGCCGTGCGTGCGTCGCCGCGGCGCTCGTCAACGACCCGGACGTGCTGTTCCTCGACGAACCGACGACGGCCGTCGACCCTGCGGGCCGGCGCGCGCTCTGGTCCGTGTTCGAGGACCTCGCCGCGGGCGGCACCACCATACTGCTCACTACCCACGACATGGCGGAGGCCGAACGGCTCGCGGACCGCGTCGCCCTGCTCTCGAACGGCGACGTCGCGGCTACCGGTACTCCTGGTGAACTCGTCGCCGCACACGGCGGACCGACGCGGCTGGTCGTCGACACCGACGCCGAGGCCCTGCCCGGGTTCGACCCGGACGTGACCGACGAGGGGCTGGTGTTCGCGGACGTCGCGCCCGAGGACATCGGTGACGTCGTGACCGCCCTCGACGCCGCGGGCGTCGACTTCGAGGCGCTGTCCTGGCGCGAACCGACTCTCGAAGACGCCTACCTCAAACTCGCCGGTGACGTCGAGCACGCGGGCGCAGACGGGACCGTGGAGGTGCGTCGATGAGTCGCGCGCGTCGAATCGCCGCCGAGGCGAAGGGGACGTACCGGACGTTCGTCCGGCGGCGTACTGCCGTGTTCTTCACGTTCTTCTTCCCCGTCCTGCTCATCGTCATCTTCGCTGGCCTCGTCCGCACGCAGTCCGGGAGCGGCGGCCTGTTCTCGGAGCCAACGGGCTACTACGTCCCCGCGTACCTGGCGACGGTGGTGCTGTTCACACCGCTGTCCCGCGTCGGCAGCACCGTCGCGCGCCACCGCGAGGGCAACCGCTTCGAGAAACTCGCGACGACGCCGCTCACGCGGGCGGAGTGGCTGGCCGCGCAGACGCTCGTCAACGTCGCGCTCATCGCCGCGGCGTCGGCGGTCCTCCTGGTCGCACTGAAACTCACCGGCGCCGAGTTCGCGCTCTCGCCGTGGCTCGCGTTCTTCGTCCCCGTCGCCTCGGTCGTGTTCTGTGGCATCGGGGCGGTGCTCGGCAGCATCGCGGACGGCCAGGACGGCGCCATCGCGATGAGCAACGGCGTCGCGCTCCCCCTCCTCTTCCTCTCGGAGACGTTCGTCCAGCCGGAACTGTTCCCGGAGTGGTTCCTGCCGGTCGTCGACTTCTCGCCGCTGACGTACTTCGCCCGGGGTGTCCGCGCCGCGACGTACTCCGGTGGCGACGTGGTGACGAACGCCGCCGTAATCGCGGTTCTCGCCGTCGTGGCGTTCGCAGTCGGCGCCGTACTGATTCCGTGGACGGAGTAGTCCGAGCCGTACGAAGCGCTAAATTTGGTCGAGGAGGTCGGCCTTCTTCTCCTCGAACTCGTCGTCGTCGATGACGCCGTTCTCGTGGAGGTCCTTGAGTTTCTCCAGTTTCTCCATCGGGTCGCTCTCGCTCGCCTCGGCAGGCGGCTGTGACTGCTGAGCGTAGTCGCGGCGGCGCGTCCGGACGAACTCCGCGACCTCGGCCATCTGCTTCGTCTCCTTCGGGTGTACCTCGAAGAAGTACGTCTTCCCGCCGGAGTCGAATTTGAGTCCGGTCTTCAACGTCTTCTTCGTGGTCGAGACGCTGTCGAGGGAGTCGTACGGGATGCTATACGTCTCCGTCCCACTCAGGTACGGCATCAGACCGATGACGCGCTGGTCCGTGACGACAGTGATGTTCCCCCGCTTCTTTCCGACGCCCTGCTTCACGGACTTCAGCAGTCCTCCCGACATCCCCTTCTGTTTCACGTCGTCGCCCTGCTGAACCTCGATCGATGTCTTCGGATACCCCTTCACAATGTAGTGGGGCTGTTCGCCCTCGCGTAACGCGTCCGCGACGACGCCGTCGTACCACTGGAGACGCTCGAGTGTCACTCCGGTCCCCTCGGCCGCTTCGACCAGTTCTTCGCTGACGTCGAGTTGTGACGAGGACTCGACGGCGGCGGCGTCGCCCGGACCGTTACCCGCCACTCCCTCCTCGACTGCCTGCGCGCGGTCCTCGATGTACGCCACGACGGCATCGCACTCTGCCTTGTCGGGTCCGCTGAAGGGCAGCCGGTACGCGCGCTCCCCGCAGTCGACGAACAGCGTGTTCGACATCATGTTCGACTCCCACCTGGCGCCCTCGACGTCGCCGTATCCCACGACGGTCTCTTCGTTCCCGTCGGACTGGCCGACCAGGAACCTGATGCATCGGTCGGTGACTAGGGCGATGCCACTGTACTGCTCGTCGGTCGATATCTCGAACTCTTCGTCTGGCAACTCGATGACTATCCCGTCGCCTCCGTTGTTGAGGATGTAGTGTGGCTGTTCGCCCTCTTCGAGGTAGTCCACTGGGAGCGCACCGTTCAGGTTGTCGATGAACCGACCCCGCTTCTCGGAGAGAAGGGTCTCCTCCGAGACGGACTCACCGAGCGCGTGCGCGATGATTTCGGGGGCCTCTTCACTTGGGTCCTCTCTCGCGTCTGCTTTGGCAACGGGGTCCTCCGACGCATCGCCGGTCTCCTCCGCTGAGTCCTCGTCTGACGCTGCGTCACCGCCTTCGACCGACGGTGGCACGTCGGTGCTCGTGGTGTCCTGCCCGTCCGCGTTCGCCGCGCGCTCCTCGATGTACGTCGTCGCACCGTCGAGTTCGTCCTCGCTGGTGTCGCCGCTGAGCGGGAAGACGTACTCTCGGTCGGCGGTGTCGACGAACAGCTTGTTCTTCATCATTCCCGTCGCGTACCTCGCGCCGTCGACGTCGTCGTAGGCCACGACGACTTCCTCGTTCCCGTCGGACTGGCCGACTAGGAATCGAATGCACCGATCGCTAATAACGGCGAACGCGTGGTACTTCCCCTGCGGTTTCGTCGTGAACTCGTCTTCGGGGCGTTCGATAGTGAGCCCCTTCGACGCGTTGTGGAAAACGTAGTGGGGTTGTTCGCCGTCGTCGAGATAGTCGACCGGCGCGGCGTCCTCGAGGTTCCGCATCATCCGGCCACGCTTCTCTTTCAGGAGGTTCTTCTCGGTGACCTCTTCGCCCCGGGCGGCAGCGATAATCTCGGGTTCCTCCGCGTCGTCGCTTCCGAACAGACCCATGCGACGAACTGACAGCGCCAGGAGGTAAATGTTCGGTTCCGAGACAGTCCGCCGGGTCGACGTCTCTACCGGGCTTCACTCCGTGACGAGGCCGTCGACGCTGTCGGTGACGGTGACGAGCACCGACCCGAGGAGGAACAGCACTGCGAGCACGCCGAAGGAGACGGCGCTGGTGAACGCGGCCGTACTGAGCGGGTTCGACGCCGGGAGCACCTCGTAGGCACCGGCAAGGAGGACGGCGAGCGCGACGGTCGCAGCCGTGGCGCGGTTGACCGCCATCTTGACGCGCTCGGCGCGCGCCGGCGTCAGGCCCTCGTGTGGGCTGGCGGACGGGGACGCGAGGCTCTGTGCCCCGCCCGCGGCGTCGCTCGCACCGTCGCCGGCGACGAACGTGGTGTTCCAGCAGCGCTCGCAGGGCGGGTCGGGGTCGCGCTGGCGCTTCCCACAGGCCTTGCAGCGCCACGTCTGCTCCTCGTCGGCGTCCGCTCTACCCATCGCTACGTAGCTGGGTCCACGGGGACTATCAATCTACCCGCCGACGGCTACCGCGGAACCCACGCGTAGACGTGGTTGAGTAGCCAGTACGTGACAACGCCGAGGAAGAGCGACAGCGACCACGAGGCGACGGCGACGCGGCCGTAGCGCGCGTGACTCGTCTGTCGGAGCTCCTCGGGGGTGTGTGTGAGTCCCAGGACGACGGCGTACAGCACGACGGGGACCGCGAGCACGGACAGCAGGATGTGGACGGCGAGCATCGCGAGGTAGGCGAGTTCGACGACGCCGGCGTAGGCCGCGAGGAACTGCCCCTCGCGTATCTCGATGGCCTTCTCGAAGCCGCCGCCGACCTTCCAGAGGTAGAGCACGAGGAACGCACAGATGAGTGCGAAGGCGACGAGCATCGCGGCGCGGTGTCTGCGGACGTCGTCGCGGCGGATGAACCACCAGCCGACGAGCAGGCTGGTGAGCGCGAGGCTGTTGACGACCGCGATGAGGTCCGAGAACAGGATCACGGTCTCCCGGGAGAGCTCCGGGAACAGCGGTATCAACCCCTCGAAGGCGCCGATGACGAGCGCGTAGCCGACGACGGAGAGCACGGCGGTGACCCGCCGGGGGTGGGCCTTCGCGTAGCCGGGGGCGGTGGCGGATGCCATTGGCGGGGGTTGTGGCCGCCACACCAACCCGCTTTCGCTTCAAGTTCAGTTGCCGTAGTCCAACCGAAGGCGTAATAGTACTCCGTTAGAGTGAAACCGTCATGCGGCGAATCCTCGAACATGAGTCAGGACGCTCAACGGAACATCCGGTGTCTGGTGGCCAAGGTCGGCCTGGACGGCCACGACCGGGGAGCGCACGTCATCACGCGTGCGTTCCGCGACGCCGGCTTCGAGGTCATCTACTCGGGACTCCACAAGGCCCCCGCGGAGATCGTACAGGCGGCGGTCCAGGAGGACGTCGACGTACTGGGCATCTCTATTCTCTCGGGCGCCCACAACACACTCGTCCCGAAAATCGTCGAGGGGCTCGAAGAGTACGACGCCTTCGAGGACACGCTCATCATCGTCGGCGGCATCATCCCGGACGAGGACCGGCCGGGGCTGCGAGAAGATGGCGTCGACGCTATCTTCGGCCCGGGCACGCCGATGGAGGAGACAGTCGAGTTCATCCGGGAGAACGTCAAGCCGCGTGACTGAGATGGCGACCACCGACGAGCCCGAGATCGTCACGGAGCTACTCGCGGGGAAACACCACGCGCTCGCCCGCACCATCACGAAGATCGAGAACCGGTCGCCGGGCTACCGCGACGTCGTCTCCGCGCTCTACCCCCACACCGGCGGCGCCGACGTCGTCGGCATCACCGGTAGTCCAGGCTCCGGGAAGTCGACGCTCGTGGACAAGATGGCGAAGACGTACCGCGACCGCGGGCTGAGCGTCGGCGTCATCGCCGTCGACCCGTCGTCGCCGTTCACGGGCGGCGCGGTGCTGGGCGACCGCATCCGGATGGCGTCGACGGCGACGGACATGGAGGTCTTCTTCCGGTCGATGTCCGCGCGCGGCAGTCTGGGCGGGCTCTCGACGGCCACCGCGGACGCCGTGAAGGCCCTCGACGCGTTCGGCAAGGACAAGATCATCATCGAGACGGTCGGCGCCGGGCAGAACGAGGTCGACGTGGTGAAGACGGCGGACACCGTCGCCGTGCTCGTCCCACCGTCCTCCGGCGACGACGTCCAGATGCTGAAGGCCGGTATCCTCGAGATCGGCGACGTCTTCGTCGTCAACAAGGCCGACCTCCAGGGCGCGAACAAGACGGTCACGGAGCTGAAGAACATGCTCGACCTCCGGGAGAGCGAGCCCGACGACTGGGAACCCGAGGTGGTCGAGACCGTCGCCAAGAGCGGCGAGGGCGTCGAGGACTTTCTCGCCGTCCTGGAGAACCACACCTCGTGGCTCGACGACTCGGGCCGCCGCGAAGAGAAACGCCACACGCGCTACGCCGAGGAACTCCGGAACCTCCTCCGCGAGGACGCCAGCGAACTCCTCGCCGACGAACTCGACGCCCGCGGCGGCATCGAGGAACTGGTCGCGCGCATCGACGACGGCGACACCACGCCGTACGAACTCGCCGACGACATCGTCGACCCCCTCGCCGAGTGCCTCGACGAGCAGCGGGACTGACCCCGGCCGCCGACTGCTCGCGTCCCGACGACGAACTGTTCTGTCACAACGGCTAAGCGACTGGCCACCCACGTTCCGACTATGCGACTCCGCAGACTCCTCGCCGGCGCCGTCGGTGGCCTCGCACTCACGGAAGCCGCGAACCGAGCCCTCCGCACTCGCGCGGGTCCACTGGAGTCCCCCCTCGACGGCGACCAGGGGACCTACCGCTGGCGCGGGTTCGACGTGGCGTACACGGAGGCGGGCGACCCGGAAGACCCGGACCTGGTCTGCCTCCACGGGGTCCACGCCGCCGCCTCCCCGAAGGAGTTCGACGGCATCTTCGGCGCGCTCGCCGAGGACTTCCACGTGCTCGCGCCGGAGCTCCCCGGATTCGGGCGCAGCGACCGGCCGCCGGTCGCGTACACCAGTTCGCTGTACGAGTCGTTCGTCGCGGACTTCCTCTCGGATGCCGCCGACGACCCGGTCATACTCGGGAGTTCGCTGACGGGCGCGTGGGCGACGATGGCGGCGAACGACGCCGACGCGCGCGGCCTGCTACTGGTCTGCCCGACCGCCGAAACCGGGCCGCGGCGGCCGTGGGTCCGCAGCCTCGTCCGTTCGCCCGTCGTGGGTCAGGGACTGTTCAACGGGCTCACGAGCAAGCCGTCGCTGCGCTACTACGACGAGCGCGAAGCGTTCTACCGGCCGGAGCACATCACGAGCGACGTCGTCGACTACCAGTGGCAGACGGCTCACCAGGCGGGCGCGCGGTTCGCACCCGCGTCGTTCGTCGGGGGCTTCCTCGACCCCGCCGTGGACCTCGCCGACGAACTCGCCGCGGTGGACTGCCCGGTGACGCTGTTCTGGGGCCGGGAGGCCACCGTGACGCCGCTCGCCGAGGGCCGGGAACTCGCCGACGAGGCGGACACGCGGCTGGTCGTCCTCGACGACACGAAACTCCTCCCACACGAGGAAGAACCGGGGACGTTCGTCGACGTGATCCGGAGCGAACTACCGCAACTCGAAGGTCAGTAGCCGCTCGCCGGTGGTCTCCGACTTGCCCACGCGGGGTGCGACAGTCAGCCCGGTCTCGACCGCGTCGAGGTCGGACTGTAGCTGTCCGGTGAGCCTGACCGCGCCGAAGTCGGCGACGGCGACGGCGTACGGTACGTCGTCGGCGAACGCCGGCGCGGCGACGTGGACCACCGTGTAGGAGTCGATCGTTCCGGTCTCCGGGAGCGCCGTCTCGACGAGTTCCCGGCTCCCGCAGTGCGGGCAGACCCGCCGCGGCGGGAGGGTCCCGTGGCCGTTCTCGCACTCCAGGTAGTAGCCCTCGCCCTCGGCGAGCGCGTCTACGAAGTCGTCGTAGCCGGCGTCGCGGACACCCGGGGCAGTCATCGCTCCACCTCCAGCACGTGGACGACTGCACTCGCCACGGTGCCACCCGCGTTGTGCGCCACGGCGACGTCCGCGGCCGCCACGTACTCGCTGTTGTGGTGGTCGCCCCGGAGCAGTCGGGTCAACTCGGCGACCTGGCTCGTCCCGGTCGCACCGACCGGGTGGCCCTTCGCCTTCAGGCCACCCGAGAGGTTCACCGGCAGGTCGCCATCTCGGGTCGTGACGCCCCGTCGGGCGGCAGCGACGCCCTCGCCCGTCTCGAAGAAGCCGAGCGACTCGACGGCGAGCACTTCCGCGATGGTGAAGCAGTCGTGGACCTCCGCGAAGTCAACGTCGGCGGCGGTCACGCCGGCCTCGGCGTACGCCTCCGCCGCGGCGTCCGTGGCCGCCGGCGACGTAGCCATGTCGTCGCGGTCCTGCAGCGCCATGTTGTCGCCTCCCTGGCCAGTGCCAGTGACGGCGACGGGCGCCTCGACGTCGTGGTCGTTGGCGTAGTCCTCGCTGACGAGCACGACCGCGCTCGCGCCGTCGGTGACGGGACAGGCGTCGTAGAGGTTCAGCGGTTCGGCGACCGGCGGCGACTCCAGGACGTCCTCGACGGTGATCTCCTTCTGGTACTGCGCGTGCTCGTTGCCGACGGCGTTCTCGTGGTTCTTCACCGCGACGTGTGCGAGGTCCTCGTGGCTGCCGCCGAACTCCTCGAAGTACGCGTTGGCCATCATCGCGTACGCGCCGGGGAACGTCACGCCTGCCCGCACCTCGTACAGTTCGTCGGCGGCGATGGCCAGCGCCTCCGTCGACTCAGCCGTCTCGAGGTTGTTCATCCGCTCGGCGCCGCCGACGACGAGGACGTCCGCCTCGCCGTTGCGCACGTCCTTGACGGCCTGCCGGAGCGCCACGCCGCTGGACGCACACGCGCTCTCGTAGCGCGTCGCGGGGGCGTCGACGCCGAGCGCCTCGGCAGCGAGCGGGCCCTGGTGGCCCTGGTGTTCGGCGAGCGCGCCCATGAAGTTCCCGTAGTAGACGCCTTCCACGTCGTCGCGGTCGACGCCCGCGTCGTCGAGTGCCGCGAGTCCGGCCTCCGCGAACAGGTCGCGGCTCGTCCGCTCGGGGTGGCGACCGAAGTGGGTCAGCCCGACCCCGGCGACTCGCACGTTAGTCATACCTACTGCTTGGCAGACGAGGTTCAAAAGGCGTGCGGAAGCGGGGTCGTTCGACCGACCGGTGACCGCTACATCCCCATGTCGGCGGCGGCCTCGGGCACCGGCAGGTCTGTGGGGTCGACGCCGAGCAGTTCCGCGGCGTGGTCCAGCGCCATGTCGAAGCCGTAGTACCGTTCTAGTTCGTCGCCGTCCGCCGACGGCCGCACCTTCAACATCGCGTACCCCTCGCGGTTCTGCGCGACGGCGGCCGTCCCGCCGTCGCCCGAGAACGCGAGCACGCGCTCTGTCTCGGTCTCGTAGTAGCGAGCGGTGACGCCGCCGGCCTCGACGGTCTCCTCGGTCATCGTCGGGAGTTCGTCCGGGCGCGGCAAAAACGGGCCGGGTTCGCCGCGCACCAGGTTCGCCCGGACTTATGTCCGGGGGCGTCCAACTCGGTGCCGACGAGCCATGGCGATTCCACACTGGACGTGGCCCGACGACGCCCCCGCCTCCGGAACCGACCTTGCGGCCGCGAGCGACGCCTTCGACACGCTCTCGGACCGGACCCGTGCGGCGATTCTCGGAACGCTGTTCGACGCCGACGGCCCGGTGGCGTACACCGACCTCCTGACGGCGACCGGCGTCGAGGACAACGGCCGTCTGAACTACCACCTCCGCCGACTCGACGGACTCGTCGACCGTGGCGACGACGGCTACGTGCTCACCGACCGTGGCCGGGCGATGGTCCGGGACGTGCTGGCGGCCGACGCGCTGGCCGGCGACTGAGGAGAACGCGCGTTCTCCGAACCGTTATTCCCGTGCAGTTCCTCCCCCCGATAGATGCGACTGATCGCGAGGGGGGACAGCGGTGGCTGACGCGGAACCGGCCACTGCGACCGACGAACCGGACGGCGAGCCGTCGCTATCGTTCGGGTGGGCTGGGATCCGCGAGGGGTTCGTCACCGGGTTCCCGGTCGCCGTCGGCGTCGGCGGCTACGGAATCGTCTTCGGCGTGGTGGCCCGCCAGTCGGGCCTCAGCGTCGCGGAGGCCGCGCTGATGAGCGCGACTGTGCTCGCGGGGGCGGCGCAGCTCGTCGCCGTCGGCCTGTGGGCCGACCCGATTCCCGTCGTCGCCGTCGTCACTACGACGGCCGTCGTGAACCTCCGGTACGTGCTGATGGGCGCCGCGCTCCGCCCGTGGTTCCGCCAGTTGTCGCCGCTGGAGACCTACACGAGCCTGTTCTTCTTCGCGGACGAGAACTGGGCGCTGACCATCGGGGAGTTGCGCGCCGGGAGCACGCGGGGTGCGTTCCTCCTCGGCAGTGGCCTGGTCCTCTGGCTGCTGTGGGTCGTGACGACCGTCGTCGGCGCGACCGCGGGCGACCTGGTCGGCGACCCCGCGCGCTTCGGCCTGGACTTCGTCGTGACTGCGCTGTTCCTGACGCTCGCTGCGGGCTTCTGGGACGGCGCCGAGTCGCTGCGTCCGTGGCTCGCGGCGGCCGGCGTTGCGCTCGCCGTGAACGCCGTGATTCCGGGCGAGTGGTACATCCTCGCCGGTGCGCTCTCCGGTGCCACCGTGGAGGTGGTGACCCACGATGGCTGACCCGCTCTCCCTCGACCTGAACGTCGTCGTCGTCGTCCTCGCGATGGCCGCCGTCACGTACGCGACGAAGGCCAGCGGCCTCTGGGCCGTCGGGCGCCTCGACCTCTCGGAGCGCGCCGAGGCCGGCCTCGACGTGTTACCGGGCGCGGTGGTCGTCGCGTTCGTCGCACCCGCCCTCGTCGACGGCGGCCCTGCGGAGTGGCTCGCGGCCGTCGCCACGGTCGCCGTCGCGCGGAAGACCGGCAACCTGCTGGTGTCCCTCGCTGTCGGCGTCGGTGTCGTGCTCGCGGTGAGGAGTGTCGTCTAGGCGGCCGCGCCGCCGTCCGCCCCCGGTGCAAAAGTTTCACTTTCACTCCGGTTGGCGCACCTATTTACGGCCGCCTCCACACCCACCTTCCAACGGACGAAGCCACCACCAGGTGGTTACTAATCCAGTACAACCTGTACATGATCAAGAAGCTACACTGGCTGAAGACGGCGGTCCTCCAGGGCGGTCGACCGCGGACGATCCGCGAGTGCCGCCACTGCGGGACCACCGTCGGCAGCCAGCGGGACGCCTGTCCCGAGTGTGGAACGGACGGCATCGCGTGTTATCGACTCTCCGACTAATCGCCGAGTAGTAGACCCGCGCCGCCTCCGTCGTTACTTCAGCAGTCGGCGAGCGATAGTGTTCCGGAGCACCTCGCTCGTCCCCTCGTAGATCTCGTTGAGCTTCGAGTCCCGGTAGTAGCGCTCGACGTCGAAGTCCTTCGTGTAGCCGTAGCCGCCGTGAATCTGGATGCCCTCGTTGGTGACCTCGCGACTGATCTCGGAGGCGTACAGCTTCGCCTGCGCGGCGTCCTTGATGAAGTCCTCGCCGCGGATCTTCTTGTCCGCGGCGCGGTGCATCAGCAGCTTCGCTGACTGGATCTTCGTGTCCATGTCCGCGAGTTTGTGCTGGATGGTCTGGAACTCGCTGATGGGCTGGTCGAACTGCTCGCGGTCCTGGGCGTACTGGAGGCTGTCCTCCAGGGCTGCCCGCGCGAGGCCGATGGAGCGCGCGGCGATGGTGATGCGGCCGCCGTTCAGCGTCTCCAGTGCGTGCGTGAACCCGTCTCCCTCCTCGCCGAGGATGCGGCTCTCGGGGATGCGCATGTCGTCGAAGCGGAGTTCGGCGGTCGGACAGCCCTTGTCGCCGAGTTTGTCCTCGGTGCCCTCGACGTAGAAGCCGTCGTCCTCCTCGGGCCGGACGACGAACGAGGAGATGCCGCGATGGCCGGCGTCCGGGTCGGTCTTCGCGAACAGCGTCACGGTGTCCGCGACGCTCCCGTTGGAGATCCAGAGTTTGTCGCCGTTGACGACGTACTCGTCGCCGTCCTTTTCCGCGGTCGTCTGCATCGCCGGGACGTCGGAGCCAGCCCCTGCCTCCGAGAGCGCGAACGCGCCGACGTCGTCACCACGGTTGAGCGGCGCGAGGAACGCCGACTTCTGGTCGTCGTCGCCGTACGCATTCAGCATGTTCCCGGCGAGGCTCGTGTGCGCCGCGACGACCGTGCCGAGACCGCCGCTCCCCCGGGAGATCTCCTCGAGGGCGATGGCGTAGGAGTGGTAGTCGAGGCCCGCGCCGTCGTACTCCTCGGGGAACGGCATCCCCATCAGACCGAGGTCGCTCATCTCCTCGACGAGGTCCCACGGGAACTCGTCGGCCGCGTCGATCTCGGCCGCCCGCGGCACCACTTCCTCGTCCACGAACTCCGCGACCATGTCGCGAATCTGCTGTTGCTCGGGCGTGAGACTGAAGTCCATGCGGGAAACGTCGCCACCTCGTTCCTTTACTGTTCTCATCGACGCCCGCCCCAACCCCTTTTTACGCTCGCCACGTATCGGTAGTAGAGTAATGGTCGGAGGCCAGACCCCCCAACCTGCTGCGACGGAGCGCGAGTGGTGTCACGAGACGGTCCAGGACGTCTCGCGCACGTTCGCACTGACTGTGGACGCCCTGGAGGAGCCCATGGCGTCCCGAATCTGTGTCGGCTACCTGCTCTGTCGCGTCGCGGACACGATCGAGGACTCGACGTCGATGACGCCCGAGAGACAGGCCTCCCTCCTGAGGACGTACGACCGCGTGCTCGACCTGGACGACGACACGACGGCGGAGACGTTCCGCGAGGACGTCGCGGACGTGCTCCCCGAGGAACGTGACGCCGACTGGACCGTCGTCGCGGAGACGCCCCGCGTCCTGCGAGCGTTCGAGAGCCTCGACGACGACGCCCAGGACGCGATCCGGCCGACCGTCCGCGAGATGACGACCGGGATGGCGGAGTTCGTAGAGCGGTACGCCGACGAGGGGGGCCTCCGCATCCAGTCGCTGAGCGAACTCGAAGAGTACTGCTGGTACGTCGCGGGCACCGTCGGCGAACTCGTCACGGAACTCCTCGCCGACGACGCCGCCGATGACGACGCCGAGACGATGCGCGAGCACGCTCGCTCGTTCGCCCTCCTCCTCCAGCTCGTCAACGTCGCCAAGGACGTCCGGCCGGACTACCACGAGGAGAACAACGTCTACCTGCCCGCCGAGTGGCTCTCGGAGCAGGACCTCGCCGCCGAAGACGTGGCCGAACCGTCGAACGCCGGCCGTGTGGGTGCAGTCGTCGAACGCGTCACCGAACGGGCACGCAGCTACGCCGACGGCGCACACCGCTGGCTCGACGCGATGCCGACGACGCGAGGCAACACGCTCGCCGCGTGGGCCGTGCCGTTCCTGCTCGCGGTCGGAACTATGCGAGAACTCTCGGAACGCCCCACGGACGTCGTCACGGACGGCGACGTGAAGGTCTCGCGGGCGGAAGTGTACGCGGTCCTCGAACGCGTCTACGGCGACTTCGACCGGGCTGCGCTGGCCGCGCTCCGCGAGAAGATCGCTACGCGACCGCTCGCCTGAGGCCAGGCGCCGCGCTGTTCTCGCGAACGTTCAAGTACGAAGCCGGGACCACCGCCCAGCGTGCGCTGAGAACTGACGCGGGACGACCGAGCGAAACCCGGCGGTGGATCGTTCCGCGTGCCGTCCACGCCGCCTGTTCGCCCTACTCGTAGCTGTAGAAGCCCTCGCCGGTCTTCTTCCCGAGGTCGCCGGCGTCGACCTTCCGCTTGAGGAGGTAGGCCGGCTTGTAGCGGTCGCCGAGTTCCTCGTGGAGCGTCTCGCTGGCGTCCAGACAGATGTCGAGGCCGATGTGGTCGGCGAGTTCGAGGGGGCCCATCGGGACGTTCGTGCCGAGTTTCATCCCCTTGTCGATGTCCTCCTTCGAGGCGACGCCCTCGTCGAACGCGCGGATACCCTCGTTGAGCCACGGCATCAGGATGCGGTTGGTGACGAAGCCCGGCTTGTCGTCGGACTCCCAGGTCTCCTTGTCGAGGTCCTCGGCGAACTCGTGGGCGAAGTCGACGACGCCGCCGTCGGTCTTCTCGCCGACGACGACCTCGACGCCGGTCATCACCGGCACGGGGTTCATGAAGTGGAGGCCCACGACCTGCTCGGGGCGGTCGGTGGCCGACGCGATGGTCGTGATGGAGAGCGTCGACGTGTTCGTCGCGAGGACGACGTCGTCCGGGACCTCCTCGTCGAGGTCCGCGAAGATGTCCTGCTTGACGTCCATGTTCTCGACGGCCGCCTCCACGACGAAATCGCAGTCCGCGAGGTCCGCGAGGTCGGTCGTCCCGGTGATCCCGTCGAGGACGGCCTGTCGCTCGTCGTCGTCGAGGGTCCCCTTGTCGACGAAGCGGTCGAGGGAGTCCTCGATGCTGTCGAAGCCAGCCTCGACGTAGTCGCGCTCGATGTCGCGCATCACGACGTCGTAGCCTGCCATCGAAGTGACTTGGGCGATGCCCGCACCCATCGTGCCGGCGCCGACGACGCCGACCGTCTCTACGTCTTCGAGTGCTCGCATAGTCGTGGCTGTGCGGGGCGCGCACCTAAGGATGCCGAAACGTGGAAACACTGAAGCCCCTAGGGTGGCTTCCCTTCGCCAACCGTGCCAGCCGAGGACTCCCGCGACGCGCTGCTGGACCTGCAGTTCGTCGGCCCGGCGACGGCCGACGTGCTAGCGGAGGCCGACGTGACGGCCGCTGCAGTCGAAGCGAAGTCTGTCTCGCACGCGGAACTCGTCGACGCCGGTGTCAACCCGGGCGTGGCGGCTCGCATCCGCCGCGAGCACTCCCTCCAGTGGTCCTTCGAGGGCGGCCAGGACCTCGACCGGCGCGCCGAGCAGGTGCGCGGCCTCAACGACGACGAGCGGGAGTGGGTCGCCGCGAGCTACGGCGAGGACGAGGCGTCCGCCGACGGGAGCGGCGACTCGTCTGCGGAAGAGGCGGCGTGGCGCGAACAGCCGTCGGACGCGCAGAGGGGTTCGAACCCCGACTCGGAGTCGGTGGACGACGAGGCGGTGTGGCGGGCGAAGTCGTGGCCGAACGGCGACGACTCTGCGGCCGAGCGCGACGAGCAAGCGTGGCGCGAACAGTCCGTGCCGACCCCGGTGACGGAACTCGACGGCATCGACGAGGACGACGCGGCACTGCTCGCTCGCGCGGGCGTCACCTCGGTCCGGAGTCTCGCGACGGCACACGTCGAGCACGTCGCGGACTCGCTGGGAGTGTCCGTCGAGCGCGTGGCAGCCTGGAAGGAGACCGCCGGCGACGCGGAGACGTAGCCACCGGCGAGCGGGGACTGGAGGCCACTTCCCGACAGTTAGACACTTATACGAGGTTGCCGCACGTTTAACTGATGCGCCCCTTCGAGGACTCTCCGATTTCGCGCGACGGGAAAGTACTGATTCTCGCGTACGACCACGGCCTGGAGCACGGCCCGGTCGACTTCGAGGCGGTGCCCGAGACGATGGACCCCGAGGTCGTGTGGGACGTCGCCGCCCACGACGCCGTCTCTGGGTTCGCCGTCCAGAAGGGCGTCGCGGAGGCCTACTACCCCTCCTACGAGGACGACGTGAACCTGCTGGCGAAGCTCAACGGCACGTCGAACCTCTGGATGGGCGAACCCGACTCCGCGGTGAACTGGACGGTCGACTACGCCGCCGAACTCGGCGCGGACGCCATCGGCTTCACGCTCTACGGCGGATCGAACCACGAGATCGAGATGGCCGAGGAGTTCCGGGACGCACAGGAGAAGGCCCGGGAGCACGACCTCCCGGTCGTGATGTGGTCGTACCCCCGCGGCCAGGGCCTGAAGAACGACAAGGACCCACAGACCATCGCGTACGCGGCGCGACAGGCGCTGGAACTCGGCGCGGACGTCGCGAAGGTCAAGTACCCCGGCAGCCCCGAGAAGATGGAGTTCGCGGTGAACGCCGCGGGGCCCACGCAGGTCGTCATGTCCGGCGGGTCGAAGACCAGCGACCGCGACTTCCTCGAGACCGTGAAGGGCGCCATCGACGCCGGCGCCGTCGGGCTCGCAGTCGGCCGGAACGTCTGGCAGCGCGAGAACCCCGCCGAGTTCCTCGACGCCCTCGAGGCCGTCATCTACGAGGAGACGAGCGTCGAGGAGGCGCTCTCCCGCGTCTGAATGACGGTCGACCGGATCTTCGACGTCGTCGCCGACGCTGCACCCGAAATCCGCGCGGGTCTCCCGGAGCGCCGCGCGAAGGCGGAGACGGAGAACGTCTCCGGCGAGACGCAACTGGAGGCCGACCTCTGGGCTGACGACCTGCTGTGCGAGCGTTTCGAGGACGTCGCGGGCGTGACCTGGTACGCCAGCGAGGAGCGTGACGAGGTCGAGCGCGTCGGCGACGACGAGGACGGCTACACGGTCGCCCTCGACCCGCTCGACGGCTCCTCGAACGTCAAGTCGAACAACCCGTGTGGCACCGTCGTCGGCGTCTACGACGAACCGCTCCCCGCGCCCGGCGACAGCCTCGTCGCCGCGGGGTTCGTCCTCTACGGCCCGACGACGACGATGGTCGTGGCCCGCGACGGCGAGGTAAGAGAGTACCTGGTCGAGGCTGACGGCCGGACCGACCTCGGGCCAGTCGAACTCCCCGACGACCCCGTCGTCTACGGGTTCGGCGGACGCGTGCCCGAGTGGACCGACGAGTTCGAGGCGTTCGTCCGCGACGTCGAGGAGGACCTGAAACTCCGCTACGGCGGCGCGATGATCGCCGACGTCAACCAGGTGCTCGTCTACGGTGGCGCGTTCGGCTACCCGGGCCTGCAGTCCCGTCCCGGGGGGAAACTCCGCGTGCACTTCGAGTCAGTGCCGATGGCGTACGTCGTCGAGACGGCTGGCGGGGCCTCCAGCGACGGCTCGAAGTCCCTGCTGGAGTGTGACCCCGACAGCCTCCACGAGCGCACGCCGACGTTCGTCGGGAACGAGTCGGTCATCGAGGCTCTCGAGGACGCGCTCCCGAACTGACTTCTGCGTCCCCCTCGTTCTGTCGGCTATGTGCGGCCGCTACGCGCTGTTCACCGACTCGACCGACCTGGCCGACGAGTTCGACCTGGCCGACGCGACGTACGAGCGGACGTACAACGCCGCACCGAGCGAGGACCTGCCGGTGGTCCTCGACGACGAACCCGAGCGACTGACCGCGGCACGCTGGGGACTCGTGCCGTCGTGGTCAGACGGGCCGGGGGGCGACCCGGACCCCATCAACGCTCGCGCGGAGACACTGTCGGAGAATCGCTACTTTCGGGAGGCGTACCGCGAGCGCCGCTGTCTCGTCCCCGTCGACGGCTTCTACGAGTGGGTGGAGACCGCCGACGGCAAGCAGCCACACTACGTCTCGCGGGCGGACGGTCGTCCGTTCCTGCTGGCGGGGCTCTGGGAGACGTGGACGCCCGAGCAGAAACAGACGGGACTCGGCGAGTTCGATTCGGGCGGACCGAGCAAGGCGGCCGAGACGGTGCGGTCGTTCACCGTCGTGACGACCGAACCCAACGACTTCCTCGCGGAGTACCACCACCGGATGGCGCTACTCCTCGACCGCGAACGGGGCGAGCGCTGGCTGACGGCCGACGACCCGAGTGACCTGCTGGCGCCGAGCGGGATGGAACTCCGGGCGTGGCCGGTGTCGCGGGCCGTCAACGACCCGTCGAACGACCGGCCGGAACTCGTCGAGTCGGTGGCCTGACGAAGCGGGAATCTCGGTCACGGCCCGCACCCGGTCGTTCGGGTCTCGTCGGTAGACACCGTGTCACACTCCCCCAACCTTCTTCAGGTCAGTCGACATAATCAGGGGGGTATGACTGGAATCAAGTACGAGGACTTCGTCGACACCGACTACGAACCGACCGACACCGACCTCGTCTGCGAGTTCGTCCTGGAGCCGGGCGAGGGAATGGACATGATGGACGCGGCGGGCCGCGTCGCCTCCGAGAGTTCGAACGGCACGTGGGCAGCGCTGAACGTCCCGGACCGCGTCACCGAACTCAGCGCCACCACCTTCGAAGTCGGGGACGGCAACATCACGGTCGCCTACCCCGGCGCCCTCTTCGAGGACGGCAACATGGCCCAGGTGCTGTCCTGCATCGCGGGCAACATCCTCGGGATGAAGGCCGTCGAGTCGATCCGGCTGAACGACTGCGAGTGGCCCGAGGAACTCGCCACGTCGTTCCCCGGCCCGCAGTACGGCAGCGACGTGAAGACTGAACTGCTGGACGCACGCGACCGCCCGGCGACGGCGACGGTGCCGAAGCCGAAGGTCGGCCTCTCCACGGAACAGCACGCCCAGGTCGGCTACGACGCCTGGGTCGGCGGCATCGACCTCCTGAAGGACGACGAGAACCTCACCGACCAGTCGTTCAACCGCTTCGAGGACCGCGTGAAGCAGTCCCTCGAGATGCGCGACCGGGCCGAGGACGAGACGGGCGACCGGAAGGACTACCTCGTGAACATCACCGCGGAGACGGAGACGATGCTCGACCGCCTCAAACTGGTGGCCGAGCAGGGCGGCGGGTTCGTGATGGTCGACGTGGTCACCGCCGGCTGGTCGTCGGTCCAGACAGTCCGGGAGCACGCCGAACGCCACGGCCTCGCCATCCACGCCCACCGCGCGATGCACGCGGCCTTCGACCGGATGCCCCACCACGGCGTCTCGATGCGGGTGCTCGCGCAGGTCGCGCGGCTCTGCGGCGTCGACCACATCCACACGGGCACGGCGGGACTCGGGAAACTGGAGAACGAGGACACGGTCGGCATCAACGAGTGGCTGCAGTCGGACCTCTACGGCATGAACGACGTCGTCCCCGTGGCCTCTGGCGGTCTCCACCCGGGCATCGTCGAGCCGCTGCTGGACGCCATCGGGACGGACGTGATGGTGCAGGCCGGCGGCGGTATCCACGGCCACCCGGACGGCACCGCGGCGGGTGCGCGAGCGCTCCGGCAGGCCGTCGACGCCTATCAGGCGGGCATCCCGCTGTCCGACTACGGCCAGGACCACGAGGAACTCGGCGTCGCTCTGGACAAGTGGGGTACGGACACGCCGCGGTAGAACACGCCGCCGTGCTCCGTCGGCCGCCGGTTCTCCGGCGGCGCGGAGCGTGTCAGAGGCACAGCCGGTGTCGAAACACCAGCGCACGAAACACCAACGTCGGGCGGCATTACCTTACTGACTGCGGAACGGCTTACGGCACGACCGATTCTATATAAATCTACTGTCCACTTATGTACGTAGTTTTTTGTGTCGGGGACCGTATGGTGGAACGATGCCCTCCCAGGCCGTCGAAGTGGTCGAGTTACTCGCGCGGCGAGCGACGCTGCTGCGACTCCTCAGGCAGGCACCACGCCTGAAGCGCGACATCGCCGAGGAGCTCTCCGTCTCCCGGTCCACCGTCGACCGTGCGGTCCGGAACCTCGAATCCCACAACTACGTGGTTCGCGAGGAGACCGTCTCGCTCACGCTCGAAGGACGACTGGCGCTCGACGCGTTCGAGCGGTTCACGGGGAGTATCGGTGGTCTCGACGACGCGAGCGAGGTCCTCGGACGCCTCCCGGCGGCCGCCTCCCTCGACGTGGCGATGCTCCGCGACGCGACCGTCGTCACTCCCGACCGCGACGCGCCCCAGCGCCCCATCGCCTCGTTCGTCGAGGAGGCCGAACGGGCGACCGCCGTCCGCGGGTTCGGCTCCGCGGTACTCCCGACGGTCGTGTCGGTGTTCCACGACCGCATCGTCTACCACGACGCGGTGTTCGACCTGACGGTGCCGGACGGCGTCCTCGACGAACTGCTCTCGACGCAGGGCGACGTCGTCGACGAGTGCCTCGACGCCGGGGGGCTGACGCTGCGCACCGCGACGAGTGGCCTCGACTACAGTCTCATGATCGTCGAACAGCGCGACCGGACCGTCGCCTGTGCGCTCGTCTACGGCGACAGCGGCCTCGCCGGCGTCGTGAAGAACGACAACGACGACGCCGTGCGGTCTGCCGACTGCGTCTACGAACGCGTCCGCGAGAACGCCAGCGACCTGCCGATCTGAGCGTGTGCCGCCTCCCCACACCTTAAGCCACCGGGGGTCCACGCTCGCGGTATGATTTCGGTCAGGGGGCTGGAGAAACGCTACGGGGACGTGACCGCCGTCGGCGACGTCTCCTTCGAGGTCGCCGAGGGCGAGGTGTTCGGCCTCGTCGGGCCGAACGGCGCCGGCAAGACCTCCACGCTGAAGATGCTCTGTGGACTCGTCGACCCCACCGCGGGAACCGTCGAGGTGAACGGCTACGACGCCGGCGAGACGGAGATGCGGCGCTCGCTGGGCTTCCTCCCCGAGGAGTCGCCGCTGTACGACGAGATGTCCCCGCGGTCGTACCTCCACTTCTTTGCGGACCTCTACGACGTCGACCGCGAAGACGCCGACGACCGCATCGAGGCCGCCCTCGACCGCCTCGACCTGGACGCCCGTGACCGCCCGGTCGGCGACTTCTCGAAGGGGATGAAGCGGAAGGTCGCCATCGCGCGCTCGCTCGTGAACGACCCCGACGTGCTCGTCTACGACGAACCCGCCAGCGGCCTCGACCCACTCACGACGAACACGGTCGTGGAGTTCACCCGCGAACTCGCCGTGAACGGCAAGACCGTGGTGTTCAGTGCCCACGACCTCCACCACGTCGAGAGCGTCTGCGACCGCGTCGCTATCATGCACGAGGGCGAACTCGCGGCGACCGGGACCCTCGACGACATCCAGCACGAGCACGGCCGGGTCGAGTACCGCGTGTTCACCGACATCGACGTCCCCGGCACCGAACCCGCTGGCGACTCCTTCGTCACTACCGTGGACACGATGGCCGACGTGGAGGCACTCCGGGAGTCCGCCCGGGAAGCCGGCGGCCAGGTCGTGGACATCCGCACCGACGAGTCCACGCTCGAGGACGTGTTCCTCGACGTGGCCGGCGCATGAGGGCGC
This sequence comes from Halobacterium wangiae, assembly GCF_021249345.1. NCBI lineage: Archaea > Methanobacteriati > Methanobacteriota > Halobacteria > Halobacteriales > Halobacteriaceae > Halobacterium > Halobacterium wangiae. Next base: position 2,557,277 of record NZ_CP089588.1, read on the forward strand.
GCAACGTCCTCCGCATCGCGCGCTGGGAGACGACGCGGAGCGCCGGCGACGTGGACCGCCGGACCGCCGTCGCGTTCGTCGTCGTCCTCGTTCTCCTGGCAGCACTCGTGCCCGCGTTGCTCACGTACGGACCGACGCCAGGGACGGGCATCTACCGGGTCGGCGTCGCCGACGACAGCCAGTACCGCGGAGTCGTCGAGTCGAACCCGACGCTGACCGCGGTCGACCCGACGGCCGACGCAGTCGAGAGCGGGCGCGCGGACGTCCTCGTCACCGACCGGGGCGTCGTCTGGGCCGACTCCGCGAAGGGCCGCGCCGCGCTGGCCGCGCTCCGGTCCGCGACCGTCGACTACAACGAACACCTGATGGCGGAGGAACCCAACGAGTTCGCGGCGTTCCCGGTCCTCGTCTCGCTGGACTACGTCGACCAGTCCATCTCCGTCACCGGCGGTGCAACGGACGGCGACCAGCAGACGGCCGGCGGTGGGTCGGACGGTGTCGACGGCGCGGAGCGCGTCGGCGGCGCGAACGGCGACGGAACGAGCGGAGACGCCGGCGAGGGCGGAACGACTGGGGAGACCGACGGTTCGACCGACGTCGCTGCGGGGCCGACAGGCGGACTCGGCGACCTGTTCGGCGAGCGCCAGAGCGGCACGCCCTCCTCGCTGTCGCCGCCGTTCCCGCTCCGGTCGCTGATACTCGCGTTCGCGTTCCTGCTCCCGCTGAACGTCGTCATCCAGGCGTACGGCTCCAGCGTGCTCGCCGAGCGGATCAACCGCCGGGGGGAACCGATGCTCGTCGCGCCGGTCTCCCGGGGTGACGTCGTCGCCGGGAAGACGCTGCCGTACTTCCTCGGTGCGCTCGCGCTCGTCTCCGTCATCGCCGTCGCCGTCGGCGCGGGGCCGCTGGCCGTGCTGGCGATAGCGCCGCTGGCCGCGCTGTTCCTCGCGGCGACGTTCCTCGGGGCGATGCTCGCGCGGTCGTACAAGGAACTCACCTTCGTCACGGTCACCGTCAGCGTCGCGTTCACCGCGTACGCGTTCGTCCCAGCGGTGTTCGCCGAGGTCCACCCCATCGCCGCCATCTCGCCGCTCACGGTCGTCGTGGACAGCATCACCGGTGCTGGCACGTCCCCGGGCGCGCTCGCACTCTCGACGGTGCCGCCCGCGCTCGCCGCGGCAGTGCTGTTCGGTCTCGGAACTGGCGTCTACCGCGAGGAGGACATGTTCACCCAGCTGCCGATCCCCGCGAAGTTCCTCGACGCGCTCGCAGCGCCGCTGACCGCGCGGTGGCGCGTCGGCCTCTGGACCGCGCTGTTCCTCCCGTTCGTCTTCGTCGCGGAGCTGTTCGCCGTCGCCGTGCTGTTCGTCGCGCCCGTCTCGGTGTCGGTGCCGCTGCTGCTGGCCGTCGTCGCCGTCGTCGAGGAGGTGGCCAAGAGCGTCCACGTCTTCGCCGGGTTCGAGCGCTCGCGCTTGTCCCGCACCACGCGAACCGCGCTCGTCGTCGGCGCGGCCTCCGGCGTCGGCTTCTTCCTCGGGGAGAAGCTCCTGCTGCTCGCCCAACTCGTCGGCCTGCCCGGCGTCGAGGCCGCGCAGTACGCGTTCTCCCCTGCAGCGGTCGGCCTCCCGCCGGGGGTGTTGCTGGTCGCACCGCTCGTGCTCCACGTCGTCACCGCGTGCATATCCGCGCTCGGCGCAGCACGCTCCAGGGTGGCGTACGTCGGCGCGTTCGCGGTGGCCGTCGTCGTCCACGTCGCCTACAACCTCGCGGTGGTGAGCGCCCTTGCGTAAACTCGTCCTCGCGAAGCGCACGCTCGGGTCGCTGCGCTCGGAGAAGACCATCGTGCTCGCGCTCGCCATCCAGCTGTTCATCGCCGCGTTCTCCTCGTTCCTGGTCGTCGGCCTCGTCTCGCTGTACGACCCCGGGTCGACGGAGGGCGCCTACGAGGTTCGGGTCGGCGTCAGCGGCAACGCCACTGGCGACGTCGCACCGGTCGTCGCCGCGGACGGTGCCCGCAGCGTGACGCCGTACGACTCGAGGGCCGACGCCGCGGCCGACTTCCAGCGCGGCCGTCTCGACGCGCTGTTGCACGCGACGGCCCACCCCTCCGGCAGGATCGTCGTGGAAGCGACGGCGCCAGACGGTTCGTTCCGCACCACGCTCGTCGTCGCGCAGCTAAAGGAGGCGCTGTCGGAACTGGAGCGGTTGCGCCGCGCCGACCTGTCGTCGTCCCTGGAGCGTCAGCCGCTCTCCCTGCCGCCCGCCCGGGGCTCGAACCCGTACTTCTCGTTCACCTACACGGTGTTGCTGCCGCTGCTGGCGTTCCTGCCGGCGTTCATCAGCGGGAGCGTGATGGCGGACTCGCTCGCCGAGGAGGCCGAACGCGGTACGCTCGAACTGCTCCGCGTCGCGCCGCTCTCTCTACCCGACATCGTCGACGGGAAGGCGCTCGCGCTGGTCGGCCTCGTCCCCGCGCAGGTGGCGCTGTGGCTCGCACTGCTGGCGTTCAACGGCACCCGAATCGCCGACCCACTCCCGGTGCTGGCGCTCGCCACCGGCGTCGCTGCAGTGCTCGTCGCCGCGGGCGCCGCGCTCGCGCTGGTCATCGGCGCGCGCCGCGAGGCCCAGTTGCTGTACTCGTTCGTCGCGCTCGGCGCGTTCGGCGCGGCCGCCCTGCTCCCGCAGAGCCCCCAGAACCTCGTCGCGCGCTTCGCCGTCGGCAGTCCGACCACCCTGACGTGGCTCTCGCTGGCTGCCGTGCTCGTGGCGGCCGTCGCGGGGTACGCGGCCCTCCGGCACGTCGCTGGACGATCTGCTGCCTAAGGTACTGCCCCTTCACTGCAACCCCGACCTCCTCCGCTCCTCGCTGCCGGCAGGCCAACGCCTTTAGTGGCGCACTGTGACTCGTTCCCATGGAGTACACGACGCTGGGCGACACCGGCACGGAAGTCAGCCGCATCTGCCTGGGCTGTATGAGTTTCGGTTCGTCGGACTGGCGGCCGTGGGTCCTCGACGAGGCGGAGTCCCGGGAGATCATCGAGCGCGCCATCGACCTCGGCGTGAACTTCTTCGACACCGCGAACATGTACTCGAACGGGGAGTCCGAGCGCGTCCTCGGGAACGTGCTCGCGGACTACGACCGCGACGAGCAGGTCGTCGCGACGAAGGGCTACTTCCAGATGGACGAGGAGGACCCGAACTCCGGCGGCCTCTCGCGGAAGGCTCTCGAGCAGGAGCTCGACGCCTCCCTCGACCGCCTCGGGATGGAGACGGTCGACCTCTACCAGACCCACCGCTGGGACTACGACACGCCCATCGAGCAGACGCTCGCGGCGCTCGACGACGCCGTCCGCCGGGGGAAAGTGCGCTACATCGGGACGTCCTCGCAGTGGGCCCGTCAGTTCGCCGAGGCGCTGCACACCAGCGATCTGCTGGGTTACGATCGCTTCGTCACGATGCAGAACCACTACAACCTCGTCTACCGCGAGGAGGAACGCGAGATGTTGCCGCTCTGCCAGCGCGAGGGAATCGGCGTGATGCCGTGGTCGCCGCTCGCCCGCGGCTACCTCACCCGCCCCCACGAGAACGTCGAGGCCACCAAACGCGGAGACACCGAGGAACACCTCCCCCAGCACCCCTACCAGGAGGGTGGCGGTCGGGAGGTCAACGAGCGCGTCGAGGAACTCGCCGCGGAGAGGGACGTGGAGATGGCCCAGATCTCCCTGGCGTGGCTGTTCCACAAGGAGTGGGTGGACGCGCCCATCGTCGGCACCACGAGCGTCGAACACCTCGAGGACGCCGTCGAGGCGCTGGATATCGACCTCTCGGACGCCGACATCGACTACCTCGAAGAACCCTACCAACCGGTTCGCGTCTCCGGCCACGAGTGAGGGATGCAGCCGGGCACGTACACGCTGGTCGTCTCGCTGCCTGCGTCCGACACGGTCGAGTTCGGCGCGAGGGGCGCCTACGACCTCGAGGCAGGCTGGTACGCGTACACTGGGTCGGCGTTCGGCGCGGGTGGGCTCAAACGCGTGCAGCGCCACTGTGACCTCGCGGCCGGCGACCGAGACGCGCGCCACTGGCACGTCGACTACCTCCTCGGGCACCCCGCGTCGAGCGTGGACGCGGTCTACGTCACCGACGACGAGGACGTGGAGTGCGAGGCCGCGCGCAGGCTCGCCGCCGCCGCGTCGCCGGTCGCGGGCCTCGGCGCGTCGGACTGCGACTGCGACACCCATCTCGCGTACGCGCCGAGCCGTGATACGCTAGCGACCGCTGCTGCGGCCGTCCACGACCGCGAACTCCCGTAAGCGTCACTCGGGGAGGTCGTGGAGGAACGTCTGGAACTCCAGGGTGCGCCCCTCCGGGTCCTCCCCGAAGAACTGGTAGATGTCGTACTGGTCGTTCTCGCGCGGGTCGTCTGTCGCGACGTCCGCAAGGGCAGCTCGCTTCTCGTCGACGGCGTCGCGACTGTCGTAGTACAGCGTGACGATGCCGTCGGTCTCCGGGTCGCCGTCGGTGTCACAGAAGCCGAGTTTGAGGTCGTCGTGGGCGAGGATGGTGCAGCCGTCCTGTTCGACCCACGGCTCGAAGCCGAGTCGGGTCCGGTAGAACTCGACGACGCGCTCGCGGTCCGCACTCCGGAAGAAGACGATGCCGCTCACTCGAGGGTCACCCAGTCGGTGGGCGTGTCGGTGATGCCGCGGACGCGCACCTCGCGCTCGCCGCCGTCCGTGATGCGGAGGTCGACGACGCCGTCGAACAGCTGGCTGATGGTGTTCATCGTCTGGTCGTCGTGGCTCTCCGGGTCGACGGAGAAGATTCCGAGCCACCCCTGGGTCTGGATCTGACTCGTGAACACGTGGAGGAACCGGAACAGCCGCTCGATGTCGACGTACATCAGGAGTGGAGACAGCGAGTCGAAGCCGACGCGGAGCCGGTCGACGCCCTGCTGGCTGGCGATGCTCGCCACCTCGGAGAACTCGATACCCATCCCGGTGAGGTCGCCCGGCGACGAGACGTAGCGCACGCGGTCGCCGTCCGTGGCGCTCCCACTCTGCGTGCTGACGCAGTCGACGAGCCGGAGGAACCCGGGGTCGCCGCCGAGGGCGTCCTCGTACTCGGCGAGCACCTCGTCGGCCGGGTCTCGGGAGGTGACCAGCACCGACCCTTCGCCGTCCGCGTCGCCGCGAGCGAGTAGCTCGAGGAGCAGGGCTCGCTTTCCCGACATCGCCGGCCCGCTCAACAGGAGGTTCGTCCCGTCGTCGAACCCCGCCGAGAGCGAGTCCGGCAACACCCCGTTAACGTTGTACGTCATCGTTGCAGAGCAAGCTTACGCCACGCGACGTTGTTCTGGAGAAACTGAACCGGAGACACATAAGTGTGGGCGGGTTGGCAACGATTTCGTCCGTCCGCGCACCACCCGACGCCCCGAAGACGGCTCACTCCGGCGAGACGCCGGCGATCCGGTTGAACTCCGCGATGTCCTCGTCGTCGCCGGCGACGACGAGCGCGTCGCCCTGGTGGATGCGGAACTCCGCGTCGAGCTCCGAGAGCACCTCGCCGTCCCGCTCGACGGCGATGACCGTACAGCCGGTGCGAGCCTGGATGTTCGCCTCCGCGAGGGTCCGTCCCTCGAAGTTCGGAGCGTCGGTGCGCACCAGGTCGACCTGTTTGTCGAGGGCCATCACGTCCTCGTTGAGCAGCGTCTGGGCGAGCATCCGGCCGGCGACGGTCGCCAGCGTGAGCACGTAGTCGGCGCCCGCGGCGTACAGCTTCGAGGCGCTCTCCGGGTTGTTCGCCCGCCCGAGAATCTCCACCTCGTCGCTGGCCTCTCGCGCGACCAGCGTCGAGAAGATTGTGTCCGTGTCGTCGCCGAGCGCGAGGATGAGCGCACTCGCCTCGTCGATGCCCGCGGCCCTGAGCGTCTCCTCCTCGGTCGCGTCGCCGACGACGTCCACCCCGTCGAGTTCCTGGCGGTCCACGACTGTGGTGTCGATGTTCTCGCGTTCGAGCACCTCCCCGACGGTCGAGCCGACTTCGCCGTACCCCGCGAGTACGACACGCTGGGTGTGGCGGGCACGTCCCTCCGCGAGCGTGATCTGTTTGAGCGCCTCGAGCTGGGACTCGCGGCCCGCGACGAGCAGGATGGTGTCCCGGGTGAGCGCGTGGTCCGGGTCCGGGGACGCGAAGAACTCACCGGAGAACCACGCGCCGATGACGTTCACGCCGGTGCGCTCGCGGATCTTCGACGCCGCCAGCGTGACGCCCTCCAGTTCGCTGTCGTGGTGGATGGGCATCTCCACGATCTCGAAGTCCGCGCCCAGCTCGATGGCGTCCCCGAGATTGGTGCTGACGGCGGTCGTCACCTTCTCCGCGAGACTCCTGCCGAGTAGCTGGCGGGGGTTCAGCACGCGGTCGACCCCCGCGTACCGGAGGTACTCCGAGAGCGACTCGTCCTCGACGAAACAGACCATCTGGAGCTCCGGCGCGAGTTCGCGCACCGTGAGCGCGATGGTGGCGTTCACCTCGTCGTCCTCGTCGATGACGATGGCGTCGGCGTGCGTGACGTTCGCGCCGAGCAGCCCGGCAGTCGACTCAGGGTCGCCGTGGACGACTGGGCGGCCGCGTTCCTGGAGTTCGAGTGCGCGCTCGCGGTCCCGTTCGAGGAACACGTAGTCGACGCCCTGCGAGTCGAGCTCCGTCACGAGCGTCTCGCTGCGCGGGCCGAAGCCGCAGACGACGACGTGGTCCTGCAGCGCGACACTCGTCGGCGGTTCGGCCGCGAGTCGCTCCTCGACCCACGGCACGGCGAACAGGGGGATGGTGAGGAAGATGATGAACACCGCGGTGATGTCCATGAAGTCCACGAGAGCGAGCATCGCGTCCGAGGACCACGGCGCGAACTGGCCGTACCCGGTGGTGGTGAACGTCTCCGTGACGAAGTGCAACGACTCCACCCACGTGACGGGCTCGTCCTCGAACGCCGCCATCCCGTACTTGAACGCGGCGGTGTACACCACCCCAACGGCGACGAGGAACGCGACGTATCCGAGTGCGCGCCGGTACTGTCGCAGCATCTGGCGGGGATACCGCTGCCGAGGACTTAAACCCTCGAAGTCGGGGAGCGCACCGCGCGGGCCGTCGCCGAGCGGGTCGGCATCGACCCCGAGAACGTCCGCGTGAGCGTCCTCCCCGACGAGAATGGCGACGCCGTCGACGCCATCCAGTCCGACGGCACGAAGGCGATGATGGTGGGCGACGGCGTCAACGACGCGCCCGCGCTCGTCTGGAGCCGCCATTCGGGGGCTACGATCTGACCGAGCCGGAAGCCAGTTCCGGGGGAACAGCGGGCGCGGTTACCTCCAGGTAACTGGCTCACACGACCGTTACCGAGTGCTAAAGGGGGTGGCGTCCCCAGTGGGTGTTAGATGAGCACGACCGACGAACTCGTCCAGGACCTGCCGCCCAGCGCGAAACTCGTCTGGAAGGTACTGGAGTACAACGGGGGACTCACGCAGAAACAGATCGTCGAGAACTCCCGGCTCTCCCAGCGGACAGTTCGGGACGCGCTCGACCGACTGCAGCAGGCCGACGTCGTCGAGAAGGACATCTACATCCCGGACGCGCGACAGAACCTCTACCGTCTCTCCCTCGACGAGGAGGAGGCCGAGACGGAGTCCGAGGCCGAAGTCGCCCTCGACTAGACGAGCGACGCCGCCTCTTCCTCGACGGGTTCGAGGTACTGTTCTCCCCACTCCGCCAGCGACATCACGACCGGTTCGAGGGACTCCCCCAGGTCGGTCAGCGCGTACTCGACGCGGACGGGTTTCTCGCTGACGATGGTCCGGGAGACGATGCGCTTGTCCGTCAGGTCGTCGAGACTCTCGGAGAGCACCTTGCTCGAGATGCCGTCGACCTCCGACTGGAGGTCGTTGAACCCGAGCGGACCCTCCGCCAGCAGTCGGTGGATGATGACGGGGTGCCACTTCTTCCCCACCAGCGACGCCGTCGCGGTGATCGAACACCAGCCTTCGCCCGGGCACCACGCGGGTAGCCGCTCGTTGTCGTCCATACTCGGCAGTTGGGACGCAGCCAAGTTAAGGCTACCTGAGGATAGCTACTTACCGGTAGGTAAGCCCTCGGTCGCTCCGCGGCCCGGGCGGGGCTCTCGATGGGAAACTGATACGGTCCGGCCGGACGTCCCCTCCGACGATGCCCTCCCTGCTTGCCCGCGCGTCCCGCCTCGCTGGGCGCGTCTCCGAGTACGCAGTCGTCCCCGCCGTCCTGACGCTGTTCGCGTTCGGGAAGGTGGCTGCCGCTATCGACCCGTCGAACGTCGGCGTGAACGTGAAGTTCGCCCTCCCCACGGACGTCGCCACGCTGTGGACCGTCGTCGACCCGCCGGCCCAGGGCGTCACGCTCCACAGTCCGACGCCGCTGCTGTTCGTGCCCATTTTCCTGGTCGTGGAGGCAGCGGTGGTCGCCGGCTACCTCGGCGGCATCCGGGACGCCCACCGCGACCGTGACCCCGACTTCCTGGCGGCCGTCGAGGACCACTGGCTCTCCATCCTCGGCGTCAGGGTCGTCCAGTTCCTCCTGTTCGGCGGCCTCGCGATAGTACTGTTGGCGGGCGGTGCCGGCGTCCTCGTGGTCGTCGGCCTCCCGCTCGTCTTCGTCCTCGGCTACCTGCTCTGGGCGGCACCCTACCTCGTCGTCCTGCGCGGTAGCGACGCCCTGACGGCGCTCGCGGAGAGCGCGACGCTCGCCCTCGACGGCGGCGACTACCTCGCGTTCTCGGCGGCGTACGCGGTCGTGGTGGCGGTCGCCTCCGTCGTGCTCTCGCCGCTGGTCACGAGCGCGGGCGTCGTCGGCGTCCTCGTCGGCACTGTGCTCGTCGCCTACCCGTCGCTCGTCGGGTCCGCGGCCGCCACCATCGTCGTCGACGACGTCGCGAGCGCCGCATCTCGCGGCGCTTAAGGGCGGCTACGGTCTACGGTGGGTCGTGCAGAACGTCACGGACCGGACGAGCAACCCATTCGACATGCGACCGCCGTGCGAAGCGTTCGTCCCGGGGTACGGCGACGCGAACGCGGACTTCCACGTGGTCGGCGACCACCCGGGCGTCCACGGCGGTGCCGAAACGGAGGTCCCGTTCACGGGGACGCCCGCTGCCGACCGCTTCCGGGACGTACTCGCCGCCGTCGCGCTGCTCGACGACGACGGCGAACCGTCGAACCTGTTCCTCTCGTACCTCCACGCCTGCGTCACCGATGGGACGCCCTCCGAGCGCGAGTACGCGGAGCTAGAGCCGTTCTTCGACGCGGAACTACGCGCCATCACCGCCCACGTGCTGCTTCCGGTCGGCGAGCGCGCGACCCGCCACGTGCTCCGGGAGTACACGGCGATCGACCCAGACGACGTGACCCTCGCCGACGTCCACGCCGAGGAACTCCACGGCAGCGGCTGGCTTGTCGTGCCCGCCCTCGACCCCGCGGAGTGGACCGACGAGGACGAGGCGGCGTACGTCGAGGCCCTCCGCGCCGTCCGCGGGTCGAACTACCAGCGGGAGGCCGACCTCGGTCGGTTCCTCGTCGGGTCCGAGCGGTACGTGGTCAGATAGTGATTTATCCGCCCGCCTGTTAGGCCGCGGCGTGCACCAGATCCAGTTGACGAACGCCGCCTTCGAGGGGCACAACAGCGTCTACCTCCTCGGGGCGGAGGACGCCGGCACACCGACGACGCTCGTCGACACTGGCATCGCGACGCCGGCCGTCGCAGCCGAACTCCGGGACGCGCTCGCCGACCACGGCGCGTCGTTCGATGCTGTCGACCAGGTTCTCCTCACGCACTGGCACCCCGACCACGCCGGCCTCGCTGGCGCCATCCAGACAGACGGCGACGCCACGGTTTACGCCCACGAGGCCGACGCGCCGCTGATCGCACACGACGGCGACGCGCTCGCCGCCGTTGAGTCCGCCCGGCTGAACTGCCTCGACCGTTGGGGGATGCCCGCGGAGAAGCAGCGCGAACTCGAGGCGGTCTTCGAGCGGCACGCCGGTCTCTCCGGGGACCCGGTGGACGTGACGCCCCTGAGCGACGGCGACACCGTCTCGCTCGGCGACTTTGACGTCGAGGCCGTCCACCTCCCGGGTCACGCCGCCGGCCTGGTCGCCTACCAGTTCGAGCGCGACGGCCGCCGCGAGGCGTTCGTCGGCGACGCCATCCTCCCGAAGTACACGCCGAACGTCGGCGGCGCGGACGTCCGCGTCGACCGCCCACTCGCGCAGTACCTCGCCAGCCTCGAACGCATCGAGGCCCTCGACTGGGACCGTGCGTGGCCTGGCCACCGCGGCCCCATCTTCGCGCCGAGCGCTCGCGCCCGGGACATCGCGGCCCACCACGACGAGCGAACCGAGCGCGTCCGTTCGGTGGTCACCGAGCAGGGTCCGGTTTCCGCGTGGGACGTGAGTGCGGAACTGTTCGGCTCGCTGTCCTCCATCCACATCCTCCACGGACCGGGCGAGGCGTTCGCCCACCTCGACCACCTCGTCCACGAGGGCGAACTGGCGGAGACCGACGACGGCTACCTGCTCGCTTGAGCGGCGGGTGTCCCGTTCCTCCCATCCAAACTGTCTTTGTTCGCGACCGTGGAGGTACGGACATGGTCGAGACTGAGTCGGACACGGAACTGGAACCGGGAGACGACGCGCCCGACTTCGAACTCCGAGGTACCGATGAGGAGACGTACGCCCTCGCGGACTTCGCGGACGACGAGGCGGTGCTGCTCGCGTTCACCTGCAACCACTGCCCGTACGCGAAGGCGAAGTTCGACGTGCTCAACGACATCGCCGACGACTACGACGACGTGGCCGTCGTCGGCGTCAACCCGAACGACGCCGAGGAGTACCCCGACGACTCCTTCGAACGCATGCAGGAACTCGTCGACGAGGGCACCGTCGACTACGACGCCTACCTCCGCGACGAGTCCCAGGACGTCGCCCGCGCGTACGGTGCGACGTGCACGCCCGACCCGTTCCTCCTCCGGAACGCGGGCGACGGCTTCGAACTCGCGTGGCAGGGGCGCCTCGACGACGCACTCAACCCCGACGACGAACCGACGCGCCCGGGCGGCGACATGCGCGACGCCATCGACAGCGTGCTCGACGGCGACGACGTAAAGAAGGGGTTCCTGCCGTCGCGTGGCTGCTCCATCAAGTGGCGCGAGGAGTGACCCCGGAAGCGGTGGGGGACAGTAGCGCTGAACGTCGGGAGTAGCCGCGGCGCGACAGTCGCACTCGGGTGGTCGAACACTCGACGAACACGGGGGTATTTGTCGCTGGCTCGTGCACCTCGGGCAGATGCACCGCTCCCTCAGGGACATGGCGACGACGGTCGGCAGTGTGGCGGTGTTGCTCGTCGTCGTCCTGCTGGTCTCATCGGACGCGAAGACCGCCGTCGCGCTGGGGGGCTTCTGCGTGGTCGGCTTCGTGCTCCACCGGGCCTACCGGTCGTCCAGGACGGTCGGCGCGATTCGCGCTCGCCTGTCTCCACGTGCGAACCGGGTACTCGGGGTGGCCGTCCTGCTCGCGGTCGTCCTCACTGTCGCTGACGACGCCAGCGCACTGGTCGTTCTGACTGCCGCGGGCCTGTTCGGCTACGTCGGGTACCGGGCCGGCAGCGTCCTCCGCGGAGCGTGGTACGGGACCGTCGGCGGCCTCCTCGGGTCCGTGGCTCTCGTCGTCCTCCTCGGCGTAGCGTTCCTCCTCGCGACCGTCGCGGGCGTAGAGGGAACTCGGACCCTCGCGCTCAAGACGCTGGTCGCACCGCAGGTAGTGGGATTCGTCACCCTCGTCTGGAGCGTCTTCGTGGTCGTCCTGGGCGGCCTCGTCGGCCTCGTCAGCGGGAGCGTCGGCGGAGCGTTCGCACGACTGTTCTGATGGCTCGTCGCCAGATTCGCGTCCCCGGAACTCCCGTGATTCGGACGCCGGTAGCTCTTTGGCCGTCGACCGTCACGGTCCGGCGTGACCCGTCGCGCGACGCTCTACGTGCTCGCCGCGCTCGCCAGCGGCGTCCTCGCCGCCGTGTTGCCGCCAGTTATCGCGACCGTCGTCGAGACGTCGTACCCGGTTCCTCTGGTCGTGGGGCGCGGACTGACGGCGGTCGCTGTCGCGTTCGCCGTCGCCGGTGGCTACCACCTCGTGACGTCCGTCGCGCTGTCGTCGTCGATGGACAGGCCCCGTCGCCACCGCGTCGAGTCCGTCCTCCGTCTCGTCGCCCTCGTCGTGGCCGCCATCGGGGTGCTCGGCGTCGTCACGGACCGCTGGGTGCCCGCGCTCGTCTCCCTCGGCGTCGCTGGCGTGGCCGTCTCGCTGGCGCTCCAGCAGCCACTGTTGAGCCTCCTCGGCTGGGTGTACGTGATGACCAAACAGCCGTTCCAGGTCGGCGACCGCGTGCGCATCGACGAGTCGAAGGGCGACGTCATCGACGTCGACTACCTCGTTACGACGCTGTGGGAGATCAACGGCGAACTCGTCTCCTCGAACCAGCCCTCCGGTCGGCACATCACGGTGCCGAACAGCGTCGTGCTGACGAGCCACGTCGTGAACTTCAGCCGCGAGGAGTTCCCGTTCGTCTGGAACGAACTCCCGGTGCAGGTGTCCTACGAGACGGACCTGGCGTTCACGCAGGAACTGCTCCGCGAGACGGCCGAGGCCCACCTCGGCGAGACGATGCACCGGGAGGTCGCGCGGTTCCGCGAGCAACTCGCGGAGACGCCGGTGGAACTGGAGGTCCAGGACCGCCCGAGCGTCAACATCGCCCAGAAGGAGTCCTGGGTGGAACTTCGCGTGCGGTACCTCGTGAACCCCAAGCGCGCCCAGCGCACCCGCAACGAACTGTACGAGCGCGTCCTCGAGAGACTCGCGGAACACCCCGAGCGCGTGAGCTTCCCGGTCAGTCGGAACCGCTGACGGCACAACCGCTAAGGCCGGGGCTCCCGACGTCTCGGGCATGAGTCTCGTGCTCGACGACACCGCAGCCGCGTTCCTCGCAGCGGCGAACCCCGACCAGTCGCCACTGCTCGCTGAGATGACGGAGTACGGCGAGACACAGGGGTTCCCGACAGTCGGCCCGGACGCCGGCCAGTTCCTCAGGGTCGTCGCGACGCTCGCGAGCGCCCAGCGGATCTTCGAGTTCGGCTCCGGGTTCGGCTACTCGGCGGCCTGGTTCCTCGGCGCGCTCCCGGCCGACGGCGAGATCGTGCTCACGGACTACGACGAGGAGAATCTCGACGAGGCCCGCGAGTTCCTCGGCAGGGCCGACCACGAGACGGACGTCCACTTCGAGGCCGGCGACGCCCTGGAGACCTTCGAGCGCTACGACGGCCCATTCGACGTGATCTTCCTCGACCACGACAAGGAACGCTACGTCGACGCGTTCGAGCAGGCGGTAGCGGACCTCTCCCCGGGTGGCGTCGTCGTCGCGGACAACATGATGGCCGGCCCCGTGGAGACGGGCGACGTGACCGCCACGCTCGACGGCGCGCCGGCGCCCGACGACATGACGGAAGGTATCGCGGCGTACGTCGAACACGTCCGCGACCACCCGGAGTTCGAGACGGCGTTCGTCCCGCTCGGCGAGGGCGTCGCGGTCAGCGTCCACAGGGAGTCCTGACGGTCAGGCGTCGGCTTCCGGGCCGGAGCGCTGCTTGAACGTCTCGACGCGGGAGAGCGCGGCGTCCTCGCTACCGACGGTGACGCGCTGGTAGGCCGACCCTTCGGGCGCCTGTTCGAGGCGGTCGAACGTGACAGCCCACTCGCCGCGCGCAGTCTGGCGCAGGCGAATCACGGCGTAGCCGTCCTCGCGCTCCCACTCGCGACCGTTCTCGCGGTCGAGTTCCTCCCACTCCATGGCTCGGCGTTGGGGCGAACGCGTCATAACGGTACCCAAATTCGACAGTCGAGGCGTTGCCGAGGCGTTCGTCCAGGTGCCCAAAAGTGTCGCCATGCTTAGAGTAATTCGTTACTCGGAATGCCTTTGCTCCCGCCGTTCGAGCATCCACGTGAGGCCATGAACGAACCGCAGCGACGGGAACTCCTCGGAGAGGTCCGGCGCTCGACGGGCACCATCGGCGAGGAGATGCCCGAGGAACTCGACGTACAGGGGACGACCATCGACGTCCGCGAGTTCGTCTTCGAGTGCAAGCGTCTAGACGCCATCCCGGAGGGCGAGCGCGACCGCATCGAGGACGTGAAGTCGAAGCTCCGTCGGGAACGCCTCGAACGCAAACAGCGCCTCGAACGGGAAGCCATCACGCTCGAGGAGGGGGAGGAACTCGTCGAGAGCATCCACGGGCTCGACCGGGCGCTCACCGCGCTCGACGGTCTGGACGAACCGGACATCGGCGAGCAACTCCGGCAGAAGGAACTCGAGGACGCCCGGGAACTGCTGGCGCTGCTGCGGTGAGGACGCGGCCGTCCACGGACTTTCCGTTGCGAGACGTATCGGGGGAGCGCCCCGAGAAGGGCCGCTTCCGCCCACGGCCCGCAACGAGCTTTTACGCGAACGAGCAGTATTTCTTGCCGAATGGCCGTCTACGAGATTGTCCTGGTACTCGTCGGTCTCGCCATCTTCGGGGCGGTGGTCCTGCCGCGGTTGCTCGCGAACAAACCGATGTCGTTCCCGCTGATCTACGTCGCCGCGGGAGTGGTTCTCTTCTCGCTCCCCCTCGGTGTCGAGATCCCCGACCCGGTGGAGCACGCGGACCTCGCCGAGCGGCTCTCCGAGTTCGTCGTGATTATCGCGTTGATGGGCGCGGGCCTGAAACTCGACCGCCCGTTCGAGTGGCAGTCCTGGTCGAACACGTGGCGACTCCTCGTCGTTACGATGCCGCTCACCATCGTCGCTGCCGCACTCCTCGGGACGAGCGTCCTGGGCACGTTACTTCCGACGGCGATCCTCCTCGGCGCCATCGTCGCCCCCACGGACCCGGTGTTGGCCTCGGACGTGCAGGTCACCCCACCGACCGAGGGGCTCGACGAGGACGCCGATCCGACGGAGCAGGAGGGAGAAGTCCGGTTCGCACTGACCTCGGAAGCGGGGCTCAACGACGGCCTGGCGTTCCCCTTCACCCACTTAGCCATCGCGGCGGCCGCCGCGTCGGGGGCGTCGTCGCTCGGCTGGATTGGTGAGTGGTTCCTCGTCCACGTCCTCTACGAAATCACCGTCGGTGTCGTCGTCGGCTACCTCACCGGGCAGGTGATCGCGCGCGTCATCTTCCGCGGGCCCGTCACGACCCAGCTCGGGAAGGTCATGGAGGGCGCCGAGGCCCTGGCGGCGACGCTCCTCACCTACGGCATCGCCGAACTCCTCCACGGCTACGGGTTCATCGCGGTGTTCGTCGCCGCGCTGGTGCTGCGCCACTACGAGTGGGAGCACGACTACTACATGGATCTCCACGACTACGCCGTAATGATCGAACGCATCGTGATGGCGGCGGTGCTGGTGCTGTTCGGCGGGGCCATCGTCGGCGGGCTCTTCGCCCCGCTGACGTGGCTCCACGCAGTCGTCGGACTCACCCTGGTCTTCGTGGTTCGTCCGGTGGCCGGGCTGGTCGGCCTGCTCGGAACCTCGCTGTCCTGGGGCGAGCGGTTCGTCGTCTCCTCGTTCGGTATCCGCGGGATCGGTTCGTTCTACTACCTCGCGTTCGCCCTCAACGAGGCGACGTTCGAGGAGATCGAACTGCTCGTCGCCGCGGAGGAACTGTGGGCACTGATCGGGTTCGTCGTCCTGACGTCGGTCGTCGTCCACGGCGTCACGGCGAACGCAGTGATGGACTGGCTCGACCACGGTCGGGACGGTTGAACCGACGGGATACACTACTCCTCGACGCGTTCGAGGACGACGCCGTCGGTGAAGCCGCCCCGCTCGGCGGCCTTCTCCGCCCGGATCGCTTCGAGTTCCTCGCTGCTCACGTCACGGGCCTCGCGGATGGCCGCCACCACTTCGAGGACGTCTGCGAGTTCCTCGACCGCACGGCTCTCGGCGTACTCGGTGGCCTCCTCGAGCAGTTTGTCGGCGAGGCGGTCGCGGTACGCTTCGCCGTCCACGCGGTGCGTGACCGGCGTCTCGTCGTCCTCGCGGACCACCTCGGGGATGCGGTCGCGTACCAGTTTGTCGTACTCGCGGGTCACGGGCAGCGAGTTGCCGGCCGGCGAGAAGAGCGTGTCGTTACTCGACGACTGCGAGCACTTCGTCGGCGTGTTCCTCGGGGTCGACGCCCTCGAAGACGGCGACGAGGTCGCCGTCCGGGCCGACGACGAACGTGTTCCGGAACGTCCCGACGACCTCGTTCCCGAAGATGGTCTTCTCGCCGTAGGAGTCGTAGGCGGTCGCCACCTCGCCGTCCTCGTCGTTCAGCAGGTCGAACGGGAGGTCGTACTTCTCCTGGAAGTCCGCGAGGTCCTCGACCGGGTCGTCGCTGATGCCGAGTACCGTCACGTCGCGGTCGGCGTAGTCGTCCCAGCGGTCCCGGAAACTGCACGCCTGCGTCGTACAGCCGGGGGTGTCGGCCCGCGGGTAGAAGTAGACGACTGTGTACTGGCCCTCGAAGTCCGAGAGCGCCACCGTCTCGCCGTCCTGGTTCGGGAGTTCGAAGCCGGGCGCCGTGTCGCCTTCTGCGAGCATACCGCGAGTTTGGACGCCCCCACTGAAGCCGTTACGGTACCAGCGAGAGCGCGTACAGGACGCCCATCCCGACGGCGACGGTGGCGAGCATGTCCTCGGTGCGCCACGCGACGCCCGCGGCGACCAGGCCGGCGAGCAGGCGGTCGTTCCCGAGAGACACCGCGAGCGCCCCGTCCTGGAGGAGCAGTTCCGGCGCCACGAGCGCGGCCAGCACCGCGGGGGGCACGAACGCGAGCGTGCGCTTCACGCGTGGCGGTACCTCGTCCATGCGACCGAACAGCGCGACGAACGAGACGCGGAACACGTACGTCCCGGCTGCCGCGGCGAGGATGACCAGCCAGAGTTTCACTGGCCTACCCCCGTCACGTCGACGACGACACCCGCGAGGACGCCGGTTAGCGCGGCGAGCACGATGCCGAGGTTCATCGGCACGCCCACGGCGACGAGCGCGACGAACCCGCCGACGGCGGCCGCGACGTTCGTCGGTTCGTCGGTCATCGACGGGACGAGCAGCGCGAGGAACAGGAGGGGGACCGCGAAGTCCAGCTGGAATCCGTCGGGGAGGCGGTTGCCGGCCACCACGCCCACTGCGGTGCCGCCGACGTACGTCGCGTAGATGGCGGCGGAGACGCCGAGGTAGTACGCCAGCCGGTCGGTGTCCTCGTTCCGCTCGTACTCGGTGACGGCGATGGCGAACGTCGTGTCGACGATGAACTGACAGCAGACGATCCGCCAGCGCTCCGAGAACCGCCGGAAGTAAGGGGCGATGGCGGCGCTGTACATCGTGTAGCGCATGTTCACAACGACTGCCGTGAGCGCGACCACGACGAGGGGCGACCCGCTCTCCAGGAGGTCGATCGCCGCGAGTTGGGCGGCGCCGCCGAAGATCAGTGCGGACATCGCTACCGCCTGGACGTCCGTGAAGCCGGCCTGTACGGCGGCCGCACCCGCGACGAACCCGAACGGGATGTTCGCTGGGAGTGCCGGCAGGGCACCTCGCAGTCCGGACAGGAAGTCCGCGCGCTCGGTCATGGACTCGGAGTAGTCGCCGGTGCGGAGAAGAAGGTTGTCGTTGCGGCAGGCCGAGACTGCGCGTCGGCCTCCCTCGGTCGGGGATTTTTCCACCGCGACTCGACTCGTGGGAACAGGTAACATCAAACCCGTAGGGTCACAACACCACGGCGATGAGTGAGGTGAGTACGGAGGCGGGCACGCGACTCCGGCTGGACCTGTGGCACCCGGACTGCTGGGCCATCCAGGCGACGGAGCGCCACGAGGGCGGGATACTGGCCCACGCCGTCTACGACACGCCGACGAGGGGGGAATCGACGGTCAACGGCCTGTTCACCGCCTACGGTGAGACGGAGGGAGAGGTGGAGACGCTCATCGCGGACATCGAGTCGTCGCCGCTGACGGATACGGTCCGCGAACTCCAGACGCAGTTCGACACGCGTCGCCACCGCATCGCCCCTGGGTCGGTCTCGCGGGAGTTCTTCCTCGAACACGACCCCGGCAACATGATCTGTCCGCTGTTGCTCGAACACGGCTTCGTGCACACGGCGCCCGGGAAGATCGAGGGGGGAAGGGAGAACTGGGACGTCAGATACCTCGGCGAACGGTCCGATATCGAGACGGAGATCGACGAGATCTGCGAGCGGACCGGCGCCGAGATCGACATCGCGCGAATCGGCTCGGTCGGCGGGGAGTCCCGGGAACTCCAGCAGGTCGACCGGCTCACGCGGAGTCAGCGAGAGGTGTACGAACTCGCCCGGGAGAAAGGCTACTACGAGTGGCCCCGGGAGGTCTCCACGCGGGAACTCGCCGACCAACTCGACATCTCGAAGACGACGCTGTTAGAGCACCTCCGGAAGGCAGAGGCGAAGCTCCTCGACCCGTGACGTAGTCGTCCACCCGCTTCGCGGCGGGCGAAAACGCGTCAGTATTTGCCGGCCACCTCCCATGGTCGGCACGCAGTATATGCTGGTCTACGCGAAGAGGTACACTGTCATGCCAGAGGATAGCACAGTCGATCGGCGGACGTTTCTGAAGGTTGCAGGCGGTGGCGGACTGGTCGCCACTGCAGGTTGTATCGGACTCGGGGGAGACGACGGCGGCAGTGGCGAGATCGTGCTCGGTCAGCCGGCCGCACTCACGGGGGACTGGGACTTCCTCCAGCCGGGCGTCTCGCAGGCGACCGACGTCGCCGTCCAGCAGATCAACGACGCGGGCGGCCCGCTCGACCGCGAGATCACGGTCGAGCGCCGGGACACGGCGGTCAACCCGCAGGAGGCTCGCTCGGTTACCACCCAGCTCATCGAGAACGACGAGGCGGTCGCGCTCATCGGCCTGTTCTCGAGCGAGATCAACCCGCTGTGGGACTTCCTCCAGGAGCAGGAGACGCCCATCGTCACGCCGTGGCCAGGGTCCTCGTTCCTCGACACACGTGGCGGCGACATGGGCACGCCGGACGACATCTCCGACGACGAGTGGGTGTGGCGGACCGTCATCGGCGACACCGTCCACACCGCCGGCGCTGCGTTCCGCGCCCTCGAGCAGGGCCACGACACGGTCGGCATCATCAACGGCACGGCGGAGGGCGCCCGTAGCTGGGTCGACGGCTTCCGCACCGCATACGAGGACAACGGCGGGACCGTCGCCGAACAGGTCGAGGTCAACCTCGGCGAGTCGAGCTACCAGTCGGCGCTCGAACGCCTGTTCAGCGCGGACTTCAGCGCCTTCGCGGTCAGCATGCCCCTGGAGAGTGCGACGACGCTCCTCTCGGACTGGTCGGACGGCGGCTACGGCGGGCAGCCGATCCTCTCGGACCCCCTCTCGCAGAACTCCCTCGCAGAACAGGTCGGCAGCGACCTGAACGGCGCGTGGGCGGCCAGTCCCGGCCAGGCCGGCCCCAACTTCGACAGCTTCAAAGAGGTCTACGAGCAGGGCGGCGACGCCGAACTCAACGGCTGGACGCCGCCGTCGTGGGACGCTGTCAACGCCATCGCGCTCGCCATCCACCGCGGTGGCGAGGCGACCCCGGAGGCCATCCAGCAGAACCTCGGCCCCGTCACGCGCGACGGTGGCACGGAAGTCGCCAACTTCGCGGACGGAAAGGAGGCCCTCGACAACGGCGACGAAGTCAACTACCAGGGCGCGGCGACCCCGACGAACTTCACGAACTTCGGGAACGTCATCGGGCCAGTCGTCGTCAGCGAAGCACAGGACGGCGAATTCACCGAGGCCGAGATCATCCCCGCTTCCGACCTCAGTGACTTCGTCGCCGAAGACGAGTACTGAGAGATGGGACTCGCCCAGAACATCATCTTCGGTCTCGTCACCGGTTCGTACATCGCGATCGCGGCGATCGGGTTCACGCTCATCTACGGCATCGTGAACATGATCAACTTCGCCTACGGCGAGTACCTCACGATCGGTGCGTTCATCGGCTTCCTCGCTGCGGGGGTACTCCCACTCCCCGTCGCGGCCGCCGTCGCGATGATCGGCGGCGGCATCGTCAGCCTCGCGCTCGCGCGGCTGTTCTTCACGCCAATCAACGACACCGGCCCGGTACCGATGCTACTGACGTCTATCGGTCTCGGACTCGTCCTGCGGAACGTCATCCGACTGTGGGCCGGCCGGGGCGCTCGCTACATCGACACGCAGACCACCACGTTCCGGACTGAGGGGCTTCCGGACCTCCCCGTCGGCTCCTACGACCTCCTCGGGGACTTCTTCGTGACGTCCGAACACCTCGTCGTCATCGGTGTCACGGTCGGTGTCTTCCTCATCCTGCACGGGCTGTTGACCCGGACCGACGTCGGCATCGCGATGCGTGCGATGGGCGACAACGAGTCGCTCGCCCGCGTCCGCGGCATCGACACCCAGTTCATCCGCAACAGCGTCTGGATTCTCGCGGGCGTGCTCGCCGGTCTCTCCGGCGTGCTCGTCGGCGTCCAGACGAACGTGAGCGTCACGACCGGCTACGCGCACATCCTCCAGATACTCGCCGCCGCGATTCTCGGCGGCGCGGGGAGCCCGTACGGTGCCGTCGCCGGTGCGTACGTCATCGGCCTGGTGATCGCGCTCTCGACGGCGTTCCTGCCGTCGAGCATGACGGGCATCTCATCGGCGATGGCGTTCGTCATCCTGGTCGCCGTGTTGCTGGTGAAACCGAGCGGTATCGCCGGGACGGAGGTGCGTGAGGCGTGAGCGTCACCGACCGCCTCCCGGGCGACATCGCCGACCGCGCCGGCCTGATCGGGCTGGTCCTGGTCGTCGCCGCGATCGCGATCGCCGTCTCGCCGCTCGTCGTCACCGTCCCGAGTGCACTCCTGGTGTTCGTCGAGGTGGGGATCCTCTTCGCACTCTACGGCATCCTCGTGCTGGGGCTGGACCTCCAGTACGGTCACACAGGGCTCGTGAACTTCGGGCACGTCCTGTTCTTCGCCGTCGGCGGGTACACGGTCGCAATCCTCGCCGCCGAAGGGTCGTTCTCGGGGACCAGCCTCGGCTACCCCTGGCCGCTCGCACTCGTTGCCGGCGTCATCGTCGCCGGCGTCGTCGGTGCGATCGTCGGCGCGACCTCGCTCCGGCTGCGCGACGACTTCCTCGCCATCGCAACGCTCGCGGCTGCGGAGATATTCTACAGCCTGACCCGCAACCTCCAGGACCTCCTGGGCGGGACCACGGGCATCCTCAGCATCCCGACGCCGCTCGCGGAACTCGCCGCGGACTACGACACCGCGATGTTCGTGACGCTGCTGGGGATGCTGGGGGCCGCGGCGTTGACGTTCGCCGCACTCACGCGACTCACGGAGGCGCCGTACGGTCGCGTGCTCCGCGCGATCCGCGCCGACGAACTCGTCACGCGCTCGGTCGGCAAGTCCGTGTTCACGTACAAGATGCAGGCGTTCGTCTACGGCGCCGCCCTCGCCGGGCTGGCCGGCGGGCTGTTCGCGCTGTACAACGGCGCGGTCGCGCCGGGCTTCTTCACCATCCAGGTGACGGTGACGATCTGGATCGGGATGCTACTGGGCGGCGCCTCGAACCACCGCGCGGTGCTCGCCGGCCTCGCGATCATCATGGGGCTGCGGCTGTTCTCCCGGTTCGCGAACCAGTCGCTCCCGGTCTCCTCCGGGGAGTTCGCGTCCATCCGCCTCATCGCGGTCGGGATGATCCTCGTCCTCGTCATCCGCTACCGGCCCGCGGGCATCTGGGGTAACGAGAAGGAACTGGGGGTGGACTCGTGACGCTGCTCGACGTCGACGGACTCGTCAAGGAGTTCGGCGGACTCCGCGCACTCGACGGCGTCACCATGTCCGTCGACAGCGGCGAACTCGTCGGCGTGATGGGGCCGAACGGCGCCGGCAAGTCGACGTTCTTCAACTGCGTCAGCGGCGTCGTCAAGCCCGACCGCGGCACGGTCGTCTTCGAGGGCGAGGACGTCACCGGCGACCAGCCGGAGGTGCTCGCACGCAACGGGCTCGTTCGCACGTTCCAGCACACTCGCCAGCTCGACACGATGACCGTCCGTGAGAACGTCAGACTCGCGGCGCTCGACCAGCCGGGCGAGCGCACGCTCCCCGCGCTCCTCCGCAGCGACGAGATGCAGGCTGTCGAGGACGACGTGGCGAAGCGCGCCGACGAACTCATCGAGGCGTTCGAACTCGACCACCTCCGCGACGAGTACGCGAGCAGTCTCTCGGGCGGCCAGCGCAAGCTCCTCGAACTCGCACGCGTGCTGATGCTCGACCCCGACCTGCTGTTGCTCGACGAACCGTTCGCCGGTGTCAACCCGACGCTGACGAACGAAATCGCCGAGCGCATCGAGGCGCTCAACGACGAGGGGATGACGGTCGTCGTCATCGAACACGAACTGGAGACGCTGACCGCGCTCGTCGACCGCCTCGTCGTCCTCGAACAGGGGAGTGTGCTGATCGACGGCGAACCGGAGACTGTGCTGTCGGACGAACGCGTCATCGACGCCTACCTCGGAGAGTAAGTATGTACGAAGGACACACGCACGGCCGGTACGGTGCTCGGTGGAGCGCAGGCAGCGTCGGACGACCGACGGAGGTGAGACAGTGAGTCTGCTGGACGTCGACTCCCTGGACGCCGGCTACGGCGACCTCCAGGTGCTGTTCGACGTCGACCTCGACGTCGACGACGGCGAGTACGTCACTATCGTCGGGCCGAACGGCGCCGGGAAGTCGACCGCGATGAAGGCCATCTTCGGCCTCGCGGACAGACAGGGTGGAACCATCACGTTCGCCGGCGAGGACATCACCCACCTGGACCCGGAGGACGTCATCGGCGTCGGGATGAGCTACGTCCCACAGACGGAGAACGTCTTCCCGTCGCTGACCGTCGAAGAGAACCTCCGGCTCGGCGGGTACATCCTCGACGAGGTGCCCGAGGAGCGCCGGCAGGCGGTCTTCGACCGGTTCCCGGTGCTGGAGAAACGCCTCGACCAGCGCGCCGGCACGCTGTCGGGCGGCCAGCAGCAGATGCTCGCGATGGGCGCGGCGCTGATGCTCGACCCCGACCTGCTGTTGCTCGACGAACCCTCGGCGGGACTGGCTCCGGACCTCGTCGACGAGATGTTCGACCGCATCGACGCTGTCAACGAGGCCGGCACGTCGATTCTGATGGTCGAGCAGAACGCGAAAGAGGCACTTCGGCGCTGCGACCGCGGCTACGTGCTCGCGCAGGGCGAGAACCGCTACGAGGGCGCCGGCAGCGACCTGCTGGACGACGAGGAGGTACGTCAGCAGTTCCTCGGCGGCTGAGCCGCCGTTCTCCCGCCGTTCTCACTCGACTCAGAGCGACTGCTCGGTCCCGACGCCCGCGTCGCGCGCGGCGTCGTACACCGTCGAAGCGGCGGCGACGTCCAGCACTGCGGTGCCGACGCTCTCGACGACCAGTATCTCCTCGTCGCTGTCGCGGCCCGCCGTCCCCGCGAGGACGTCGGCGAACGGTATCAGGTCCCGCTCGCCGATGCTCGACGCCACGATGTCGCCGATGCCCGCCACCTCCTCGGGGACGTCCGCGAACACCCGGGCGGCACGGTCGAACACCGCCGGCTCGAGTTCCTGCATCTCGGCGTTGTACGCGCCGACTGCGACGACGAGTGTCCCGGGCTGGAGCGCCTCGGCAGGGAAGACGGGTTCGGCACTCGTAGTCGCCGTGACGACGACGTTCGCGTCCTCGACGGCGGCCCCCGGCGACTCGACGGCCGTCGCGTCGATGCCGTGGTCCCGGAGGTCCGCCACGCAGTCGTGTCTGGAGTCGCTCGGCGAGTAGACGGCGACCCGTTCGACGTTGGCGAGTGCGGCGATGGCGCGGGTCTGCCAGCGGGCCTGCGCGCCGGCGCCCAGAACCCCGAGTCGGATCGGGTCGACGGCGAGCTCGCGCGCCGCCAGGCCGCCGATACAGCCCGTGCGGGCGTTCGTGATACGGGAGCCGTCCATGAACGACACCGGCTCGCCGGTCCGGGCGTCTGCGAGCACGATCTGGGCGTGTATCGTCGGCAACCCCCGGTCGGGGTTGTCGGCGTGAACGCTGACCAGTTTCGTCGCGAAGTACGACTCGCCGTGGACGTACGCCGGCATCACCAGCCCCTCACCGAGGCTGTCCGCCGAGTCGAGCCCCGTCCCGACCGGGTAGTGTGGTCGGTCTGGCCGTTCGACCTCGCCGGCGCCCTGTTTGACGAGTGCACGTTCGACGACGGGTGCCAGCGATTCGAGGTCGAGGAGGTCGCCGACGTCCGCGTCCGACAGTACCAGTACCATAGACCCGGCGACGCGAGCCACCGAGTTAGGGTTTTCCCGGTTCGGCGGCCGGGCGTACGGGCTCGCCGACGGGCAGTGGGGGCGGCGCCGACCGCCCTCCCTGCTGGTCCAGACCACTCCCCTCGTCCAGTGACGCGCGTCGAGCGTCGGGCCGCGCCCGGCAGATTTATTCTCGTCACGGCGTGAAGGTAGTTCACATGGATGTTGTCGTCGTCGGCGGTGGTATCGTCGGGCTCTCGTCGGCTCACTACCTCGCGGAGCGGGGTGTCGACGTGGTTCTCTGCGAGAAGGGGTCGCTCGGTTCGGCGAGCACGGCGCGCTCGGCCGGTGGAATCCGGAGCCAGTTCTCCACCGCGGTGAACGTCCGACTCTCGGAGGCCAGCCGCGAGGTGTGGGACGACTTCGAGTCGGTGTTCGGGGTCGACATCGAGCACCGTCGCTGTGGGTACCTCTTCCTCGCGCGCACCGAGGAGGCGGCCGCACAGTTCCGGGAGAACGTCGCGATGCAGAACGACCTCGGCGTCGACAGCGAGTTCCTCGACCCGGCTGACGCCGTGGAGTACTGCCCCGGCCTCAAGGCCGAGACGTTCGTCGGTGCGACCTACCACGCGACCGACGGTTTCGCGGACCCGAACCTCGCCGTCCAGGGGTACGCCGCTGCGGCACGCGATGGCGGTGTGGACGTCCGGACGAACACCGCGGTGGCAGACGTGCTCACCGACGGGGCGGCCGTCACTGGCGTCGAACTCGCGGACGGCGAGCGCCTCGACGCCGACTTCGTGGTGAACGCCGCTGGCGCGTGGGCGGCCCCGCTCGCCGCGATGGCGGACGTGGACCTCCCAATCGAACCGCACCGCCGACAGATCGCGGTCGTCGACCCGACGATCCCCGTCCCCGAGAGCGTCCCGCTGACCATCGACCTCGAGACGGGGTCGTACTTCCGGCCGGAACGCGACGGCGCCGCGCTCGTCGGCGGTCACTTCGAGGAGGACGGCGACCCCGTCGACCCGGACCGGTACTCGGAGTCGATGGACATCGAGTGGGCAGCGACGGCGGTCGAACGCGCCGCCGACTACACGACGTACTTCGACGGCGACTCACGCATCAAGCGCGGGTGGGCCGGCCTCTACGCCGTCACGCCGGACCACCACCCCATCGTCGAGGAGACCATCCCCGGGTTCGTGACGGCAGCCGGCTTCTCCGGCCACGGCTTCCAGCACGCGCCAGCCACCGGCCAGCTCGTCGCGGAACTCTGCGTCGACGGCGAACCGTCGCTGACGGACATCTCGGAGCTGACCAGCGACCGCTTCGAGACGGGCGACGACCTGGTCGAGCGGAACGTCGCGTGAGAACGTAGACGGCCGCTGTCGCCCCGCCTCACTCAGAACTGGTAGTCCGACTCCCGGATCTGGGCGTAGTTCTTTTTCCGGTAGCGGAACTTCGCGCGCCGGTACTGCGTGTACAGTTTGAGGCCGCCAGCCGCCGAGCGCGCGTTCGACTTCGAGATGATCTTCCCGCTCTCGCTCGACTCGAACATCTTGCGGGTGATGCGGATGGTCCGGTCCCAGTCGGCTGGCCCGTACTCGCTGACTACGTCGGCCATCGCGACGTTGCGCCGGATCTCCGTGCCGATGGCGTCGTGCCACGCGTCGTTGTAGTCT
The DNA here is from genome assembly GCF_021249345.1 of Halobacterium wangiae. Classification (NCBI taxonomy): domain Archaea; kingdom Methanobacteriati; phylum Methanobacteriota; class Halobacteria; order Halobacteriales; family Halobacteriaceae; genus Halobacterium; species Halobacterium wangiae. The sequence continues at coordinate 2,583,417 of NZ_CP089588.1, forward strand.
GTGAGTCGGCCCTCAGCGGCGAGTTCGCCAGCGAGCAGGCCGGTGCGGTGGGCGACGTGGTCGCCGCCCTCGTGGAACGCCGAGGTCGTCCCCATCGCGCCGCCGACGACAGCGATGCCGGCTTCGGTGGGGGACTCGATGGGACGCGTCGAGGAGATTGGGTACGTCTCCGTGCTCTTGGACTTCCCGTGGCCCTCGACGAGCGGGAAGTCCGCCTCGACGTCGTACTCGTCGCCGTACAGTTCCTCCAGCAGGCGACGGACGTAGACGCCGCCGGAGGGGATCTGCTCGTCGTCTTCGCGGAGCAGTCGCCACTCGCTGGCGTCGAACGCCTCGACGTCCATCCCCATCGGCATCGTGAGGCCGACGCGGGCGACGTTGTCGCGGTTCGGGAACACCCAGGGGTAGGCCGTTTCGCCGGGCATCCACCCCCACCAGAACTTCATCGAGTCCGCGTCGAACAGCTCGTCGGGGAACCGCCGGTACTCCTGGTAGGCGATGTGGTTCGCCGTCGGCGGGGAGAGGAGTTCGCTGGCGCGCTTCCCGTCGGGGAGCAGCGGGTCGAGGACGCGCATCGTCACCTGGCGCTGTGGGCCGTCCGCGAGAATCAGGTACTCCGTGGTGACCGACTCGCCGTCACCGAGTCTGAGTGTGTGGCTGTGGGCGCCGTCGAGCTCCGAGTCGACGGACTTCACGGACGTGCCGACGAGGTACTCCGCGCCCGCGTCCTCCGCGCGGGAGCGGAGCCAGTCGTCGAACTTCGCGCGGTGGAACGTGAACCCGAAGCCGTCGTAGTCGGCCTCGATGCCCGTGCGGTCGACCGACACGCGTTCCGTGGGACCGATGAACTCCGCGTCCGCGAGTTCCTGCTCGATGACGTCCTCGGGGATGTCCTCGAACTCCAGGTCGGCGACGTCGAGCCAGTAGTCGAGGAAACCCGCGGCGTCCGTGGAGTCCGGCCCGAGTCGGTCTCGGTCGGCCCGGGGAACGCCCTTCTCGTAGACGACGACGTCCGCACCTCGCTCGGCGGCCGCGTAGGCGGCAGCGGACCCGGCTGGTCCGCCGCCGACGATGGCCACGTCGACGTTGGTCATAGTCGCCAGTCACCGCGCTGTCCTTAAAGTGCTTCGAGTTTTCACGCCCACAGGTCTCAAGCGGGCCGCGCCCGTGACGGTACGTATGCCGCGTCTCGACGACCCCGTCGACGTGGGCGGACTCCGCCTGCGCAACCGTCTCTACCGCGCGCCGCTGCTGGAGTGTGCGGGCACCGACGAGGACACCGCGGAGACGCTCGTCGCGGACCTCGAACCCGCGGCGGCGTCGGGCGCCGGCCTCGTCTGCCAGGGCGCGACCATCGTGCGCAGCGAGAGCGGGTGTGCCGCCCCAAACATGACCCGCGTCCACGACGACGCGTTCGTCGCCACCCTCTCGCCGGTCCCCGAGGCCATCGAGTCCCACGGCGGCCGCGTGTTCGCGCAACTCGCTCACGGCGGCCTGCGCTCGATGGAGGTGTGGCACGCGGGCTACCGCGACGCCCACCCGGACCTCGACCAGCTGGCCGTCTCCCGGCCGCCGCTCCCGATGCGCCTCGCCGACCACGCGGGCTTCCTCGACCTCTCCCCGGACGTCCTCTCTACCGAGGCGGTGTACGAACTCGCTGCCGACTTCGGGCGGGCGGCCGAGCGACTCGCGGACGCCGGCTACCACGGCATCCACGTCGCCGGCGCGAACATGGGCCTCGTCCAGCAGTTCCTCTCGCCGTTCTACAACCGCCGCGACGACGAGTTCGGTGACGGCTTCCGGTTCCTCGAAGCCCTCCACGACGAGGTCCGGGCGCGCACGGACGTCCCGCTCATCGCGAAGATTCCGGCCGAGTCGCGGGCGCCCCGGGTGATCCGTCGTCGCCTCACCGAAGACGACTGCGTCCGCCTCTGCGAGCGCGCCGCAGAGACCGGCTTCGACGCCGTCGTCCCGGTCTCCGGGAGCCCCTTCTGGGACATGCACATCGTCCGCGGGGAGTATCCGGAGCGCGCCTGGCGCGAGGGTCAGTTCCAAGCCGGGTACGCCGAGGCGTTCGGCAGTCAGTGGCGCGCCCGTCTCGTCTCGCTCGCGAACCGTCTCCAGGCCCGCAACGCGACGTTCGAACCCGCGTGGAACGCCGACCTCTGCCGGCGCGTCAGGGAGCGCGTGGACGTCCCGGTGATGCTGGAGGGCGGCGTCCGCGAGCGCGAGCGGATGGACCGCCTGCTCGGCGACGCCTGCGACCTGGTGGGGATGGGCCGGCCGTTCTACGCAGAACCCCGCCTCCCGGCGCGCCTGCTCAACGACGGCGGCGCTGCTGTCTGCGAGAACTGCAACAACTGCACGGTCCCCCAGGTCACCGGTGCCCCCGGCATCTGCCGCACGCCGTCGGTGCTCGCCGAGCGCGGCCGCCTCGAACGCGAGCACGCCTACGACCGCGACTGAGCCGCGAACAGACGGACGAAGCCGCCAGCGCGCCGTTCGTCGAACGTGAGCCGCGCGTACTGGGCCATCGCCCCGCGCGCGTCGTCGATCTGCCTGTCGAGTTCGGCGCCGGGGTCCGACTGGCTCTCACCGGGCGAGCCGGCCGCGACGAACGCGTCGAACAGCCGGTTGAGCCGCCGTGCGAACCGGCGGTCGCTGCGGCCAGCCTCGAGCACGGCGACGTGGCCGCCCGGCGCGAGGCGGTCGACCCACTCCCGGATGCCGTCGACCGGGTCTGCGAGCAGGCCGACGACGAACGACCCGAGTATCCCGTCCACGTCGTCGACCGGCGGGCGTGCAGCGTCGCCGCGGACCAGGTGGACGTTCCGCCAGCCGGCGCGCTCGACGCCCGCCCGGGCCTGTGAGAGCATTCGCGGCGTGAGGTCGACGCCGACGACCGTGCCCTCCGGGCCGACGCGCTCGCGGAGGTAGCCGAGGTTCGCGCCGGTGCCACAGCCGAGATCGACGACCGTGTCGCCCGCCGTCAGCGCGAGCGCGTCGGTGGCCTCGCTCCGCAGGCTACCGAGGCCGGGGAGGAGCCGGCTGAACCAGTCGTACGCGCGGGCCCAGCGGGCGTAGAACGTCTGCGTCTCGGCGACAGTCACACCACTGAGTTCGGTCGGCCGTCACAAAAGTCCGCGGGCACTCCCGGCTCAGTCGGCGCGCTCGATGGGTTTGAGTCCGTAGGCGAGGCTCCCGACGAGTCCGAGCACGACCGGGATTGCGAAACTCACGTACAGCAGTTGCCCCGACCCCCAGTAGGCCGCGAGTCGCCCCGCGTCCGCGAGGACCACGAGGAAGCCGAGCCACGCGAGGAGTCCGAACCCGACGCCCGTGGCGAGTGCCCGGGACCACGAGGGTGCGAGTACACCGACGACGATGCCGCCGACGAGCAGGCCGACCCAGTGTACCCAGGCGAGCGCGAAGGCGGCGACGACGCCGACGGTGCCGACCGCGGCGCGGCGCATCACTCACCACCCCCGAACTCGATGGTCGGTCCCCCGAACGTCCGGTCGAAGGCGTAGTAGTCGCCGGCCGCCCACGCCGCCAACTGGTCGTCGTACTGGCCGCTGAACGGGTCGCCGTCGTTCCCGCCGGGGAGCACGACCGTCGCGTCGCCGTCCATCGGTACGACCATCCGCCAGCTACTCCCCACGTCGCTGTCCCGCCGGAAGTTGTTCACCGTCGCGGGAGAGCCGTCCGTCGGCATCTCGGGGTAGTTGAGGAACGACTGGTCGAACGGGTGGGCGAGCGCGACCACGTTGTAGTCCCCGTACGTCTCCCAGCCCTCGTCGCCGACGCGGTCGGCGGCCGCGTCGAGCGCGGTCTCCATCGCCGCTGGCGCGCTCGCCGGCGTCGCCTCGCGGTCGAACCACGCCGCGTCCGCCGGGAGCGTGACTGTCACCCAGTCGCCCGGCCAGTACTCCTCGCCCAGTTCGACTGCGTCGAACCCCGCGCGGTAGAGTTCCTCGCGGTAGGCGTCGAGGAAGACGGCGAACGCGAGCGCTCCCTCGCTGTCCGCGACCATCCGGTAGTCCCAGTCCGCGAGCGCCTCGAAGGGCGCGCCCGCGCTCTCGACGTCGACGGCGTCGAGCAGTCGCGGAACCAGCCGCCGGGCGCGCGTGTCCAGTGCGTCCCGCTGGAGGTCGCGCATGTCTGCCGGGTTCACGTCGCCGGCGGCCGTCCAGTCGTCGAGCAACTCGTAGATGCGCTCGCCACGGAACGGCGCCGCGAACGACTCCCCGAGGTAGTGCTTGGGGTCGTCGACGATGCGCTGGTTCGCGGTGGCGACGTACCCGGCGTTCAGCGCGCCGGGTTTCTCCTCGAAGGGGACGAAGCCGTCCCAGGAGGACTCGCCGTACGGCGTGAACCCGGCCCACTCGCCCTCGCCCGCGGAGCCGTCGAACACCCACCAGCCCGGCACTTCCTCGCCGTCGACGCGCCGGACGGGGATGCGGCCGGTGACCTTGAAGTACGTGTTCCCGTCGCGGTCCGCGTAGACGACACACTGCGTCGGCAGGTCGAAGTCCCGCGTCGCATCGCGGAAGTCCTCGACGCCCTCGCTGTGGGCGTAGGCGTGGATGGCGTCCGTCGTCGCGGTGGCGGTGAGGCCGGTCCACGCGACGCCGACTCGTTCGCCCTCTCGTTCGATTAGTGGCCCGTGGACTGTCTTGCGCTTCGTGACGGTGACGTCCTCGCCGTCGGCCACCTCGATGGTGTGGTCCTCGGTGTCGAACTCGCGCCACTCCCCCTCGTAGCGGTAGCGATCGCCGTCGACCTCGTACTCGTAGACGTCCAGGACGTCCGCGCCGGCGTTCGTGAACCCCCACGCCCCCGCGCTGTTCTCCCCGATGATCACGAACGGGACGCCGGGGAAGGTCACCCCGCGAACCCAGTCGTCGGGGCCGTCGAGGTGCTGCTGGTACCAGACCGGCGGCGCGAGCAGGGAGAGGTGCGGGTCGTTGGCGACGATCGGCTGGCCGCTCTCGGTGTGCTCGCCACCGACGACCCAGCTGTTCGACCCGACGCCGTCCGGTGACTCGAACGTCGAGAGCCACTCCGTGAGCGCCGCACCGGGGCCGTCGCTGCGCTCGCTGTCGTCGCCCGCGAGCGAGTCGACCGGCCCCGCGTCCGCGTCGCGGAGAATCGGGCTGTCGTGGTCGTAGCGCCGCGGGAACAGCTCCTCGTAGGTGTCGCCGAGCGCCTCGCGGAGCTGCGCGCGTCGGAGCGTCTCGAAGCTCCCCGTGAGCGTCCAAGAGATCTGCAACTGGAGGAGCAGCGTGTCGGCGGGCGTCCACGGCGCGGGCTCGTAGTCCAGCAGTTCGAACTCCGGCGGGAAGCGCTGATCGTCGCGGGCCGCGTTCACGCCCTCGGTGTACGCCTCCAGGATCCCTGCGACCTCCGGGTTCCGTGACTGGAGGGCGGTCCAGTTCGCGTCGGCCGCCCGTGCGAAGTCCATCCGGACGTGGAACTCGTCGGAGTCGAGCGTCGCCTCGCCCACGACGGCCGAAAGCTGGCCGCGCATGAGGCGGCGCTGGAGGTCCATCTGGAACAGTCGGTCGGTGCCGTGCGCGTAGCCGACGGCGTAGTAGAGCGCGCGCTCGTCGTCGGCACTGACCTCGGGTACGCGGTGCCCGTCGTACTGGAGGGTCGCGGGCCCGTACGGGCTCTCCACCTCGCCGGGCGTCCCGTCGGTCGTCGACTGCCAGACGTCCCCCGAGAGCGGCGCGAACCGGTCGAGGTAGCTCGCAGCCGGCGTGAACAGGCCGCCTGCCGTCACCCCGCCGACGACTGCGGTCACGAGGCCGCGGCGGAGGATGTCGACGTCGTCCATGAGTTCCGAGTGACTGCCCGCGACTTATAACTGTACAGGTCGGCTGGCCGACAGGCGCCAGGAGAGGGTGGCTGCTACTGGCCGTAGGACTCAAACTTCCGCTCGACGGTCGCCAGCTGCTCCTCGGAGAGTCGGTTCGGCTCGCCGTGCTGACGGGCCTCGAGGTAGAGCCGACAGAGGTTCTCGACGTGGACCGTGTTCTCGACGGCCGACGGGAGGTCCTCGCCGACGACGACGAGCCCGTGGTTGGCGAGGATGCAGGCCTTCGACTCGGCCGCCTCCATCTCGTCCACGACGAGTTCCGCGAGTTCGTCCGTGCCGTAGGGGGCGTAGCCCGCGACCGGCACCGACCGGCCGACGGCGGTGATCATGTAGTGAATCGGCGGGAGTTCGTCGCCGAGCACGGCGAGCGTCGTCGCCCACGTGGAGTGCGTGTGGACGATGGCGCCCGCGTCGAGGCGCTGGTAGATGCCGGTGTGCATCGGCACCTCGCTCGTGGGTGCCATCTCGCCGGCCACGACGTCGCCGTCCAGGGTGACGACCGGGACGTCACTGGCGTCGAACCCGTCGTAGGGCACGCCGGTCGGGGTGGCCGCGAACTGGTCGTCGCGGCGGACGCTCAGGTTGCCCGTGCGGCCGGGCGTCAGGTCGCTCAACAGCGGTGCGTGGTCGACGACGGCGACGCGTTCGCGGGCGAGCATTACAGTACCAGCCCCGTTAGCTCCCCGAACGCGTCAATCCTGTGGTCCGGGCGCTCGCGGCCCGCGAGGTCGGCCTCGTCGTTGTTGAACAGCACCGTCGTCAGGCCGAGGGCGTTGCCCCCCGCGATGTCCGCGGTGACGGAGTCCCCGACCATCACCACTTCGCTGGGTCTGGTGTCGAGTTGGGCCATCGGGAGCGTGAACATCACGCTGCTGGGTTTCTCCCGGCCCGTCTCCTCGGAAGTGACGACGAGGTCGACGTACTCCTCGATGCCGAGGCGCTCGATCTTCTTCAACTGGATGCGGGTCGTGAGGTTGCTCACGATGGCGACGTCCAGGTCCGACTCGTGGAGCGCTTCGAGGGTCTCCTCGACCCCGTCGAACAGCTCCATCTCGTCGACGTACGTCCCCCAGTAGGCTTCGCCGAGCGCGAGCGCGTCACGGGCGCTGTGGGTGCCGGCGTGTATCTGGATGGCGCGCTTGAAGTAGAGGAACCGCTCGTGGGCGGAGGCCGTGCCCGCGAGTTCCCGTTTGACCTCCCGGCGCCCCGCCTGGTAGAGCGCCTCGAAGTCCTCCCGACCCGACTCGTAACCGAGTTCGCGGGCCGCCTCCCAGGCCGCCTGCTTGCCGGCCTCGTTGCACTCCGGGTAGGAGTACAGCGTGTTGTCGAGGTCGACGAACACCGCCTCGTAGGTCATACCTCACCGTTCCACGGTTCGCGGGTTAACTTCTGGGTCTGTGGTCGGCCGCAGTCTACGGGAACAGGCCGCGGTACTCGTGGGCGGAGGCGGTCCGTTCGAGCGCGATGGTGTACGCGGCCGTGCGCAGCGTCGGGATCTGCTTCTCCTCGTACGCGGCGAGCGTCTCGTCGAAGGCGCTCGTGATCCGGGCCTCCAGGTCCCGGTGGACCTCCTCGAGTTCCCAGGAGTACTGCTGGCTGTTCTGGACCCACTCGAGGTAGGAGACGATGACGCCGCCGGCGTTCGCCAGGATGTCAGGGACGACCGGAATCTCGCGCTCCTCGAGGACGTTCGCGGCGTCGAACGTGGTCGGGCCGTTCGCGGCCTCCACGACCACGTCGGCCTCGAGGCGTTCGGCCACGTCGGCTGTAATGACGTCCTCGATGGCCGCCGGGATGAGGGCGTCGACGTCGAGGGTGAGCAGGTCGTCGTTCGAGATGGAGCCGGCGTCGTAGCCCTCGAGGCGGCCGTCGTTGCCCGCGACGTAGTCGAGGACGTCGTCGACGTCGAGGCCGTCGGGGTCGTAGATGGCGCCCGTGACGTCGGAGACGGCGACGACGTTCGCGCCGCGCTCGTCGAGCAGTCTGGCGGTGACGCTGCCGACGTTCCCGAAGCCCTGGATGGCGACGTCGGCGTTCCGCACGTCGGTGTCGAAGTACTCGAAGGTCTCCTCGGTGATGATTGCGACGCCGCGTCCGGTCGCCTCGACGCGACCGTCGGTGCCACCGATCTCCGTCGGTTTGCCGGTGACGACCTCCGGGACGGCGTACCCCTGGTAGACGGAGTAGGTGTCCATGATCCACGCCATCGTCCGGGGGTCCGTGTTCATGTCCGGCGCGGGGATGTCCGTGTCCGGCCCGATCATCCGACGGATGCCCTCCGTGTAGCGCCGTGTGAGCTGTTCGATCTCGGTATCGGAGAGCTCCTTCGGGTTGCAGACGATGCCGCCCTTCGCGCCGCCGAAGGGGAGGTCGACGAGCGCCGTCTTCCAGGTCATCCAGCCGGCGAGCGCCGACACCTCCTCCTGGGAGACGGTCGGGTGGTAGCGGATCCCGCCCTTGTAGGGCCCGCGTGCACTGTCGAACTGGCAGCGGTACGCCTCGAACACCTCCACGGTCCCGTCGTCCATGCGGACGGGGAGGCTGACACTGAGTGTGCGTTCGGGGGACTGGAGCCGTTCGTAGATGCCGTCGTCGATGTCGACGTACTCCCGTGCGTCCTCCATCTGCGCGAGCATGTTGTCCAGCGGGCCGCTCTCGGTCATACTCTGGCAAAAATTGCGGTCCGTACAAGTGTGTGCCGTATCGAACCCGCCGTGCTACGCGACCACACGACGGAGTGTCACTGGTCGCCGCCTTCGCCCGGAGCGTCGGCCTCCGGGAGCTTCAGGACGTTCTCGCGGCCGATGCGGAACGACTCGAGTTCGTCGTCCTCGCGCATCTGCTTGACCACCTGACTGGTCTTGGCCTCCGTCCAGCCGAGCGCCTCGACGACGGCCTGCTGTTTGGCGCGACCACCCTGGGACTCGAGGAACTGCTGGACGCGCTCCTCGTTGCTCAGTAGCTCCGACGGCGGCTGGTCGGGTCCCGCGTCGCCACCGGGTGTCGCAGCCCCAGTCCCGCCCTCCTCGGCGTCCGAGGGCGCCGGCCCGGCGCCGTCGCGGTCCGCCGTCTCGCGGCGCCAGTAGAGCCAGCCGGCACCGCCGAGCAGGAGGACGGCGACGGCGCCCCCGAGCGCGGGGACGAGCAGCCCACCGCCGCTCTCGTCGTCCTCGCCGCCGTCGGTAGTCGTCGTCGCGTTCGTCGTCTCCGTCGTCGCGGTGGCGCTCGGCACCACGACGACGCTCGGCTGACCGTCACCGAACTCCAGTGGCCCCTGCCACTGAACGGCGTCCTCCTGTGGGGCCGTCCCCTCGGGGTCGATCTCCGCCGTCTCGTAGCCATCCGGCCACGACATCGTCAGCGACGTCTCGTTGTCGAGGTAGAACCCCTCGAGGGCGTCGCCGGCGGCGATGGCGTTCTCCTCGGTGGCCGCGAATCCGTGCCACTCGAACTGGTAGGTGACGACGCCCAGCGACTCCTCGTTGAGGCTGTTCACGCGCGTCGAGACGGTGACGTTCTCGACGGACATCTGCCTGCCCGTGCTGTTCTCCGCCGCGTCCACCGTCGCGGTGATACGGCTCTCGAACTGCCCGACGTAGTCGGAGGTGTTCGTTCGGATGTCGTCCTGCAGCGACTCGAAGGCGGCCGTCTCGTTGTCGTTGGTCAGACGCGTCCGGTAGGTGAACGTCCACTCGGCGTCACCGTCGTCCTGTACCGACGCGGACAGCGAGACGGAGTCCGGGTCGAACTCCTGTGGCATCCCGAGCGCGCCGTCTGGCGTCGTCGCGACGGCCGCTGGCGACAGCACCGTCGCGAGGACGAGCAATCCGGCGACCCAGGCCGCTCCCCGTTCCATGGTTCCCCCTCGGACGGCGTGCTTGAAAGGGTTGTTATCGACCACGCCACTCGGGGTCCCGGTCCTCGAAGAAGGCGTCGATGCCCTCGTCCTTGTCGGCCGTGGAGAACAGCTGTGCGAACAGTTCCGCCTCGTACTCGATGCCCGCCTCCAGGTCCATCCGCGAGGCTGCCTTCACCGCGTCCTTGCCGTACGCCAGGGCGACTGGACTGTGAGCGGCCATCGAGGACGCGAGGTCGGCCACGGCGTCGTCGAACTCCTCGTCGCCGTACACGTCCTCCACGAGGCCGATGTCGCGGGCTTCCGTGGCGTCCACCAGGTCGCCCGAGAGGACGAGTTTCATCGCCTGCCCCTCGCCGACGACGCGCGGGAGGCGCTGGGTCGCGCCGCCGCCCGGGATGATGCCGAGGTTGATCTCGGGGCTGCCCAGTTTCGCGCGCTCGTGGGCGATGCGGACGTCGCAGGCGAGCGCCAGTTCGAGGCCGCCACCGAGCGCGTGGCCGTTCAGCCGCGCGATCACTGGCTGGCGGACGTCCTCGACCGTCTCGTAGACGCGGGGGCGCTCGCTCGCCTGGCGCTGCTCGACGGCGTTCCGCTCCCGGAGTTCACCCACGTCCGCGCCTGCGACGAACGCTCCCGCGTCGTCGCTGCCGGTGAGCACGACCACGCGCGCTTCGCTGTCGTCGACAGCCGCGAACACCGCCTTCAGTTCCTCGCGGAGCGGGCCGTGCAGCGCGTTCCGCGCGTCCGGGCGGTCGATTGTGATGGTCGTGACGTACTCGGGGTCGTTTTCGCGCACGCGGACGAACTCGCAGTCGGCGGCAGTCTCGGTGACGTCGCTCACTCCTGTTCACCCCCTCCGTCGCGCGCGGCTTCTCCGTCGGTCGCCCCCAGATCGCCGCTCGTCCCGACGATCTCGCCGTCCTCCCAGACGTAGAACCCCTCGCCGGTCTTCTTCCCGAGTTTGCCCGCGCGTACCTTCCGCTTGAGCACTTGTGGCGGCCGGAACCGCTCACCGAGCTCCTCGCGGAGGTGTTCGAGGATGTCCAGGCGCACGTCCAGGCCGACCACGTCCCCGAGTTCGATCGGCCCCATCGGGTGGTTGTAGCCGAGTTCCATCGACGCGTCCACGTCCCGGGGGCTGGCGACGCCCTCCTCGACCATCCGCATCGCCTCGACGCCGAGGGAGACGCCGAGGCGGGAGGACGCAAACCCCGGCGAGTCCTGCACCTCGACCACCGTCTTGTCGACGTCTTCGACGAACTCCCGGGCGAACGACAGCGTCTCCTCGCTCGTCTGTTCGGCGACCACCACCTCGACGAGCGTCATGATGTGGACGGGGTTGAAGAAGTGGAGGCCGACGAACTGTGCTGGACGCTGGAGCGCCGACGCGAGTTCCGTCACCGGGAGACTCGACGTGTTCGACGCCAGTACGGCGTCGGCGGGCGCGACGTCCTCCGCCTCGCTCAGAACGGTCTGCTTCAGATCGACGTCCTCGGGGACGGCCTCGACGACGAGGTCGGCGGCCGCCACGGCTTCCTCGAGGTCGGTCGTCCCCGAGAGCCGGTCGAGGGTCGCGTCGCGCTCGTCGGGCGTCACCTTCTCGCGCTCGACCCCGCCCTCGAGATTCGACTCGACGGCGTCCAGTCCCTCGGATACGATGTCCGCGTCCACGTCTCGGAGCGTCACGTCGTGGCCCGCCATCGCGGCGACCTGCGCTATGCCGTGGCCCATCGTGCCCGCGCCGAGTACTGCGACGTTCATGCCACGGAGTTGCTCGGCGCTCGTGAAAAAGCTACCCGGGTCGGCGAGGACAGCGTGGTTCGGAGCGAGCAAGGCGAGCGAGAACCACGGGAACGCGAACGGCGACGGAGGAACCGTGAGGACAGGTTCAAGGCGGCCGCGCGTCGACTCTTGGACGATCGATGGCAGACAGGACGCGTTCGCGGCTCTCCCCGCAGCGCCCACTCGACTGGCTGCGCGCGAGACTAATCCCGCGACTGCGGGCCAGCCGCTGGGTCTCCGAGGAGGCCGCGGAGCTACTCGACGAACTGCTGCGGGCCGACCGCGACCCCGACCGCGCGAACGAGAAACTCGACGACTGGGTCGACAACCACCGGTAGGCTCAGTAGCCGTCGGCGAACTCCCTGGCGCGCTCCCGGACGGCCGCGTCGTCCATCCGGACGTGTTCGCCGTCCCGGTAGAGTACCTCACCGTCCACCATCGTCAGCGACACGTCGTCGCCGTGTGCCGCGAAGACGAGGTGGGAGTACGGGTCGTGTATCGGCGTCGAGCGGGCGTTGTCCGTCGCCAGGCCGACGACATCGGCTCTCCACCCCTCGCGGAGTTTGCCGACGTCGTCGAAGCCAGCAGCCATCGCCCCGTTCCGGGTCGCCATCTCGAAGACGGTGCGCGCGGGCAGGGTCGTCGGGTCGAGGTCCGACACCTTCCCGAGCAGGCTGGCCTGGCGCATCTCCGTGAACGCGTCCAGCGTGTTGTTGCAGGGCGGCCCGTCGTTGCCGAGCGCGACGTTGATGCCGCGGTCGAGGTAGTCCGTGACGGGCGCGACGCCGGAGGCGAGTTTCATGTTCGACGACGGGCAGTGCGTGACGTGTGTTCCCGTCTCGGCGAGCATCTCGCGCTCGCTCTCGTCGGTCCAGACGCAGTGAGCCAGCACCACGTCCTCGCCCGTCAGTCCGACCTCGTCCAGCCAGTGGACGTTGCGCTTGCCGGTGTTCTCCTTGACGGCCTCGATCTCGCCCCGGTTCTCGCTGGCGTGCGTGTGGATGCGGACGCCGTACTCGTCGGCCAACTCGCGGCAGCCCCGCAGGCACGCCTCCGTACAGGAGACCGCGAATCGCGGCGTCACGGCGTACCGGATGCGGCCGTCGTGCGCGCCGTCGAACTCCCGGATGAGTTCCTCGGTCTCAGCGAGTGCCTCCTCGGTGTCCTCCAGGAGGCCCTCTGGGGAGTCCCTGTCCATCAGGACCTTCCCCATGAGCGCGCGCACGCCGCTGTCCCCGGCGGCCTCGAACGCCTGCTCGGCGTGGGAGACCGAGAGGTGGTCGACGGCCGTCGTCGTGCCGGACTCGACGAGTTCGAGGTACGCGAGGTCCGCGGCGGCGCGCATCTCCTCGGGACCCATCGACGCCTCCATCGGCAGGACGTGGTCGAACAGCCAGTCCAGCAGTTCCTCGTCGTCGGCGATGCCGCGTCCGAGGCTCTGCACGGAGTGGACGTGGCCGCCGACAAGTCCCGGCGCCAGCAGGTCGGACTCCACGCGCTCGTGGTCCGGGTACTGCTCTCGGAGGTCCTCGCGGTCCCCGACAGCCGCGATGCGGTCGCCGTCGACCACGACCGCGCCGTCTTCGACGACGGTCTCGGCGTCACAGACGACGGTGTCGGCGCACAGTAGCGTCATTCCCTCACGTTCTACGACGGCCGCGCCCCTAACTCGTTCCGGTATCTCCCGCGGAGTAGCTGGCCATCACCCGGTAACCACGCTTTCCGACTGCCGCGCCGAACAGACAGATAGCCATGACCTCCGACGGCAGTCTCCAGGGCCTGCGTCAACGGTTCGCGGGCGACCTCGTCTCGCCGGACGACGACGACTACCCGGACGCACGACGCGTGTGGAACGGCGCGATCAACCGCTACCCGCGCGTCGTCGCCCGGTGTACCGGCCCCGCGGATGTCGCACACGCCGTCTCGTTCGCCGCCGACGCCGACCTCCCGGTCGCGGTCCGCGGTGGCGGGCACGGTGTCTCGGGCGGCGCCGTCGTCGACGACGGCGTCGTCATCGACCTCGGCTGGATGGACGACGTGCGCGTGGACCCCGACGAGCAGGTCGCCCGCGTCAGTGCCGGGGCGCGGTGGGGTGACGTCGACAGAGAGACCCAGGCGCACGGCCTCGCGACACCGGGCGGGGTGGTCTCCGATACGGGTGTCGCGGGACTCACGCTCGGCGGCGGATTCGGCCACCTCCGGCGGACGTTCGGCCTCTCCTGTGACAACGTCCGTTCGATGGACGTCGTCACCGCGGAGGGGGACCTCGTGGTCGCGAGCGCCGACCGCAACCCGGACCTCTTCTGGGCGCTCCGCGGTGGTGGCGGGAACTTCGGTGTCGTGACGTCCTTCGAGTTCGACCTCCACCCTGTCGGCCCCGAGGTCGCGACGTGTTTCGTCTGGTACGACGGCGACGAGGCCACCGAGGTGCTGCACGCGTTCCGCGAGTGGGCCGACGACGCACCCCGGGAGGCGAACGCCCTCCCGTTCTACGCGTACGTCCCGGCTGTAGAGCTCTTCCCGGAGGACGCCTGGGACGACCCCGCAGTCGCCGTCCTCGGCGCCTGGGCGGGCGACCCGGACGAGGGTGTCGACGAACTGCGAGACCTCCGGACGCTCGCCGACCCGCTCGCCGACTTCAGCGACGTGCTGCCCTACCGGGAGTTCCAGCGACTCCTCGACGAGGACTACCCGGAGGGCCGCCTCTACTACTGGAAGTCGGTTGCACTCGCGGAACTCACGGACGACGTCGTCGACCTGCTCGTCGAGCGCGGGGCGGCCGCCCCGTCGACGCTCTCAACGGTCGACCTCTGGCACCTCGGCGGCGCCATCCGGGAGGGCGACGGCGCGTTCCCGAAGCGGGACGCGGCCTACCTGTTCAACGTGGAGGCGAACTGGGACGACCCCCGGCAGACCGAGGCGAACGTCCAGTGGGTGCGGGACACCGTCGACGCGGTCCGCGAACTCGACGCCGCCGAGGGGATGTACGTCAACTTCGCGGGGTTCGGCGAGGACGCGGCGCGAGTCGCCTACGGCGAGAGCTACGACCGCCTCCGTGAGGTGAACGAGCGCTACGACCCGGAGGGCGTCTTCAGCGGCCACACACCCATCCACTCCCGGGACTGATGTCGGTACCCGACCGGTCGAGTGAGCACGTCCCGTGGGACGCTCCCGTCGTCCGCGCGGTCCTGCTCGCCACCGCGGTCGCGCCGCTTGGCGTGCCGCTCGTCAGCCCCGCGCTCCCCGCGTTCCGCGACCAGTTCCTGCTCTCGGACGCGCAGGCCAGTCTCCTCGTCTCCACGTACTTCCTGGCGGGCATCGTTCTCTCGCCGTTCCTCGGCGCCTTCGCCGACCGTTACGGCCGCCGCCGACTGCTCGTCTCCTCGCTCGTCGTCTTCTCGCTCGCCGGCGCGAGTATCGCCGCCGCGCCACCGTTCTGGGCCGTCATCGCTGTGCGCGTCGTTCAGGGGACGGCCGCGGCGGGCCTGTTCGTCTCCACGGTCACGCTCGTCGGCGACACGTTCGAGGGCGTCCAGCGGAACGCCGTCCTCGGCGTGAACACGGCCGTCCTCTCCGCGGCCGCAGCCCTCTACCCGGTCGTCGGCGGCCTGCTCGTCGGGTTCTCCTGGAACGCGCCGTTCCTCGCGTACCTGCTTGCGCTGCCCGTCGCCGCCGTCGCGTGGCGCGTGCTCCCCGCGGAGGTGAGCTTCGACCAGCGCCCCGGCTACCTCGTCGCGATGGCGCGCGTGGCGACCTCGTCCGGGTCGCTCGGCTTCTACGGCGCCACCTTCGTCACCGAGTTCCTCCTGTTCGGCGCCGTCTTCACCGCGCTCCCGTTCCTGCTCGTCGACCAGTTCGCGCTCTCGGCGGTCGCCGTCGGCCTCGTCATCACCGCCGCGGAGGTCGTCTCCACCGTCGCCGCCGCGCTCAACGGTCGCTTCGCTCGCCGAGCCAGCAACGCCACGATCGTACGTGCGGGTATCGGCGTGTACGCCGTCGGACTGCTCGTCGTCCCGTTCACCACCTCACCGCTCGGGGTCGCTGCGGGCGCGAGCATCGCCGGTGGTGGTGTCGGCCTCGTGCTCCCGTCCGTGGACGCCGGTCTCACCGACCGGGTCCCCGCGGACCTCCGCGCGGGCGCGCTCAGCCTCCGCAACAGCGTCACGTTCCTCGGGCGCGCTAGCGGCCCGATCGCGTTCGCCGCGTTCGCCGGGGCGGTCGGCTACGACGCCCTCTTCACCACGGCCGGGTTCGTCGCGTTCGCGGTCGTCGCACTCGCTACCGCCGTTCTCCGGTTGCGAGGGTGACCTTCGCGCCGTACCGGCGGACGCCCTCCTGCTCGTACAGCAGACGAGGGACAGCCACCACTTCGTCGCCGATCTGGGGCGCGTCGTCGCCGTCGAGGACGACCTGCACCGGGACGCTCACCGACCCACCGTCGTCCCCGTCGAACGCAACGATTGCGCTCGCGTACTCCCCGGCGCGGGCCTGCTGCGGGACGAACTCCGGAGGTGCGCCGCCCTGGGAGATCGTCGTGACCGCCTCGACCGTGCCCCGCTCCGAGAGCTGGGCGTCGTCGTAGCCCTCGTTCGCTCCACACGCCGTACACGCTCCCTCCGGGGGGAAGCTGAGCGCCCCACACGACCGGCAGCGCCCCACGACGAGGCGGTGGCGCTGGGGCAGTGTGCGGCGGTAGGACGGCACGCTGACGTACGCTCCACCGCCCTCCGGGATGCCCGAGTCGAACGCGCCGCGCAGTCGCTGCGCCCCCGCGAAGTCGAGGTCGCGGTCGCCCGCGACTACCGACCGAACCGGGATTCCACCGCTCTCGACGCGGAACGCGTGGGCCGCACCGCCGCTTCCGTACGCCACGAGCAGCGTCTCCTCGCTCTCCCCGGCGACGGCTTCCGCGAAGCCGAGCAGCGCGCTCGCGGCCCCGGCGTCGCCGACGTCCGCGGCGACGGTGCCCGCGGCGACCGTCTCGCTGTCGAGGCCGAGCGCACCGGCAGCGCGGTAGGGGAGGTCGCCGTCCGGCGCCTGCAGCGCGGCGGCGTCCGGGTCGTTCGCCCCACCGAGTTCCTCGACCGCGCCCGCGACGGTCTCGCGGTAGGCCTCCCGGTCGTAGGCGGTCACGCCGAGCCCCGTCGTCTCGTCGCTGCCGCGCTCCCGGAACCGGGTGCCCGGGTACGCGGCGGTGTACGACCCACAGTCCGTGACCGTTCCAGGGCCGTCCGGTGCGCAGACGAACGCGCCGGCGCCCGCACCGGCGGCGTGGCCGAACGACTCGTCCGGGGCGCCGCGCGGGCAGTCCGCGGCGACGACCAGCGTCACGCCGGCACTGTCGAGCGCCGCCCCGAACGCCTCGCCGCCGGCGGCCGTGCTGCCGCCGAACTGGCTCGTTCGCGACGTCTCCGGCACGCCGAGGAGGCTGGCGAGTCTGCCCGTCCCGGCCTCCTCGTCGTACGGGAGCGTCGTGGACGCGAGGAACAGCGCGTCCACGTCTTCAGGGTCGTAGTCCGCCGCTGCGAGCGCGCGCACGCCGGCCTCCGCGGCCATCGTGAGCGCGTCCTCGTCGGCGTCGGGCACGGCGACGGTGTCGACGCCGCGGGCGCGGAACCGCCCGAGTGCGTCCTCCACCGCCGCAGCCGACAGCCTGAATCGGGGCGCGTACGCGCCGATGCCGGCGACGGCGGATTCGTCGCTCGTCATGCTCCACCCTCCAGGAGCGTGACGACAGCCGCACCGCCGCTCCCCCCGACGTTGTGCGCGAGTCCGAGATTCGCGTCCGCGACCTGTCGGTCGCCCGCCCTCCCGGTGAGCTGTTTCCACAGTTCGACTATCTGGCCCGCGCCCGTCGCGCCGATGGGGTGACCCTTCGCCTTCAGGCCGCCCGAGACGTTCACGGGGAGGTCGCCGTCGGCGTCGGTGACGCCCTCGCGGAGGAGTTCCGGGGCCTCGCCGCGCTCGCAGAAGCCGAGGTCCTCGTAGGCGAGCAGTTCCGCGATAGCGAAGCAGTCGTGGACCTCCGCCAGGTCGACGTCTCCCGGTCCCACGCCGGCCATCTCGTAGGCGGTGGCGGCGGCATCCTCGCTCGCGGGAATCGACGTGTAGCTCTCCCGCTCGAAGAGGCCGACGCGGTCGCTGGCGGCGCCGACGCCCGCCACTCTCGCCGTGTCGTCGAACTCCGCGGCGACTTCCTCGCTGGCGACGAGGACGGCCGCCGCACCGTCGCTGGTCGGACAGCAGTGGTAGAGCGTGAGCGGGTCCGCGACCGTCGCGGCGCCGCTCGCATCGTCCAGTGAACACTCGAAGCCGAGGTGCGCGTGCGGGTTCTTCGCGGCGTTCGCGTGGTTCTTCACCGCCGCCCGGGAGAGGTCGTCGACCGTGGCGTCGTACGCCTCGGCGTACGCGCCCGCCATTTGGGCGTACGTCCCGGCGAACGTCGTCCCGGTCAGGCGCTCCCACTCCGTCTCGCCGCTCACACCGAGCCAGTACTTCGCGGCGTCGCCGCTCAGGTCCGTCATCACCTCGTAGCCGCCCGCCAGTACCACGTCGGCCATGCCGGACTTGACGGCCTGCACGGCGTTCCTCACGGCGTAGCCGCTGGCCGCGCAGGCGTTCTCCACGCGCGTCGTCGGCACCGAGAGGCCGGCGTGTTCGGTGACGGCGGGCCCGGACAGTCCGATCTGGCGACCGCCGACCCCCAGCGTTCCGACGACCGCTTCGTCGACGTCTCCCCGGTCGAGTCCGTCCACACTCGCCAGCGCGCGCTCGACGGCGGTGGCGAACAGCGAGCGGTAGGACTCCCGGGGGAAGGCCCCGAAGGCGGTCTGTCCCGCTCCGACGACGTAGGCGTCTCGCATGTCCTCGAGTTCTCCCCCGTCCCTCATAGTTGCTGCCGACGAGACTCGACGGTACTTTCAAGCGACCGCCGGGGGACGTACGACCATGTCGTCGCTCGCCGGTCGGTTCCGCTCGTGGCTCGGAAGCGTGGAGTTCGCGGTGACCGCGACCGCCGTCGTCGTCGGCCTGGCGGCGATGGTTCTCGCGTTCGAGATGGGGGGTGACTCCACCGACGGCTACTTCGTCCTGCTGCTCGCCGGCGTCGCCGCCCCGAGTATCTACGAGACCCAGTGGCCGCGGGCCTACGAGCGCAGGGCCGCGGGCGTCGCGTGGGCGCTCGTCGCGTCGCTCGCGCTCGTGGCCTGCTACGCCCTGGTAGTCACCGGACTCCGGGTGTTCGTCGACGGGCTCGTACCCAGCGCCGCCGCGTTCGTCGTCGCGTGGCTGCTTGGTATCGCCGCAGCGAGATCCGTCGGCGGGGACCCGGCATAGTTATTTGTCGCTCGGGCAACCCCTCTCCGTATGGCGTACAGCTACGAACCCCACTACTTCGAGGATTTCGAGGAGGGGGAGACGTTCGAGAGCGTCGGCCGCACAGTGACGGAAGCTGACTTCACGTTCCACTCGATGTTCACGGGTGACTGGACGGAACTGCACTCCAACGCGGAGTACGCCGCCGACCAGGAGTTCGGCGAGCGCGTCGCCCACGGCCCGATGACGTTCGTGCTCGCGACCGGATTCGTCTACCGCTGTGGCTTCCTCGAGCGCCGGGTCATCGCGTTCCTCGGGATGAACTACATGGACATCCCGGCCCCGGTGGCGATGGGCGACACCATCTCCCTGGACATGGAAGTCACGAAGACGAAGGAGCTCTCCTCCCGTGACGACGCCGGCCTCGTCGTCATCGACACCGAGATGACCAACAGCGAGGGGGAGACCGTCTTCTCGGGGGACATGAAGTTCCTCGTGAAGCGCGACCGATGAGCGCCCTCGACGACCTCCTCGCGGAGACGCGCGCGGTCGATACCCACGCCCACCAGCCGACCCCGGAGTTCCTGGAGGACGCGGGCGGCCAGATGATGGAGGACGCCGCGAGCAAGTTCGGCTCCGAGATGGAGACGTGGGACTACGAGGAGATGGTCTCCGAGTACCACGACGTCGGCGTCGCGCACGCAGTCTTGCTCGGGTGGGACGCCGAGACGAACACCGGCAACCCGCCCGTCCCCAACGACTACGTCGCCGAGGTCCGGGACGAACACCCCGAGTTCTTCGTCGGGTTCGCGAGCGTCGACCCGCTGAAGGACGACTGCGTCGAGGAGGCCATCCGCGCCGTCGAGGACCTCGACCTCTCCGGGTTCAAGTTCCAGCAGATCGCCCAGGGGTTCGACCCGAGCGACCCCGAACACGACGCCCTCTGGAGCACTATCGAGGACCTCGGCGTCCCCTGCGTGTTCCACGGCGGGAACTCCACGCTCGGCGCGGGCGCCCCGGGTGGCCGCGGGCTGAAGGTCAAGCACGGCAACCCGATGCTGCTCGACGACGTGGCAGCCGAACACCCCGAGTTACAGATCCTCATCGCGCACCCCGCGTTCCCGTGGGAGAAAGAGCAACTCGCCATCTGCCAGCAGAAGGGCAACGTCTACATGGACCTCTCCGGCTGGCTCCCGAAGTACATCGACGAGCAGGTGTTGCACTACGCCGGCACCATCCTCCAGGACAAGGTGATGTTCGGCACGGACTACCCGATGATCCGACCCGGGGAGTGGCTCGACTCGCTGGGCGAGCACACCGACTACTCCGAGGACGTCTACCGGAAACTGCTCTGGGAGAACGCCGAGGACTTCCTCGACCTGTAGCAGTCGCCAGCCCATACTTCTGCGGTCCTCAGGACTCCGTGACGACCCACGCGACCGCGACACCGACGACGCCGAGCGCGCCCGCGACCACGAACGCCGTCTCGTAACTCGTCGCCTCAATGAGCGCGCCGCCGGCGATGGGCGCGAGGAAGGCACCGGCGAGACCGAGGCTGGTCTGGAACGCCACGGCCGTGGCGGCGACGCGACTGTCGACCAGTTCTCGGACGTACGCGAACGACAGTCCGAGGGTCAACTGGACGGTGAAGCCGGCCGCGAGCAGCGCGGCGACGAGGACCGCGAGCGACCGGAGCGTCCCCAGGACCAGGAGCGCCGGCACCGTGAGCAGGAACGAGAGCAGGAGGACGGGCCGCCGACGACCCCCGAACAGGCGGTCGGAGAGCAACCCACTGCTGACCCGGGAGACGACACCGACCGCCGGGAACACGGCGACGAGCAGACCACTCAGACCGATGGTGACCCCGATCTCGTCCGTGAGGAACGACGGCGCCCAGCTGTTGACGAACAGGTACAGCGAGTACGCCAGGAAGCCGAGACTGCCGACTAGCCACACGCTACGGTTGCGGAGAACGCTCCCGAACTCCGCCAGACTCGGGGCGGAACCACTCCCTGTCCGGCCGAGGCCCTGGCTCGTCGGCCAGTACATCGCGAGGCCGACGAGCGGGATCGCGTTGAACACGAGGAAGATGGCGGGCCAGCCGAACTGCGCGGCGATGGTCGGCCCGCCGCCCTGACCGAGTGCGAACCCGACGGGGCCACTCGCCGTGAAGATTCCGACCGCCGTCGCGCGGCGGGACGCCTCGACGGCCCGGCTGACCATGTCGATGCTCGCGTTCCAGATGACCACGAAGGCGACGCCGCCACAGACCCGGGAGGCCAGCAGGAGGTAGTAGGCGTCGCGTTCGGCGGCGGCCCACCCCCAGACGCCGACGAGGAGCGAGACGACGATGGCGACCGCGACGGCGACCCGCGAGTTCGTCCGGTCCAGTACGGCACCGAGGGGGAGGCTGGCGAGCATCGCGGCGCCGAACATGCTCCCCACGACGAGGCCGGCCTTCGTCGCGTCGATGTCCATCGACGCCCGCACGAGCGGCGTGACGCTCGCTGGTGCGATCTCGTAGGCGGACAGCGCCATCGATATCAGGCTCAATCCGGCGACGAGCGTCCAGCGCTCCCGTTCGGTGCGAGCAGCGTGGGCTCCCGTCGGGGAGTCGCTGCTCGTCTCGTCCGTCATTGGCAGATGCTGGCGGGTGCCGACCAAGAACCTGTGCTTCTGTGTAGTCCTGTCCGGGTTCTCCAGTGTCGGTCGAGACGACACCCGGGTAGGACTCGGTCGCTAGTGGCGACGACCCAGGACGACGAGACTCCCCAGGAGGCCGCCGACGGCAAACGCCAGGGCGACGAGGAGACTCGCCACCGCCGCGATTACTCTCGGAATCCCGACTACGAACTCGTCGGGTACGCCCGACGTCGCGAGCGCGTAGTGCAGGTGGTGGAAGACACCGACCGTGTCCGCGTAGAAGAGCGCCCACCAGAACACCGTACCGACGCCGACGCCGACGATTGCGCCGGTCGCGACGCCCGCCTGGAGTGGCGCACGGTCGGTCGCCATCGCGGCGACGAAGCCACCGATTCCCCCGATGGCGACGACGCGTAGCGCAGTCGTCGCGGTGGTGGGGTGGTGGGGTGGCATCCCCGAGACGGCGACGAGGAGTGTGGCCTGGGCGAGGACGCCACCGAGGACGGCCAGACCGAATCGAGTCACGTCCGCTCGTCCGGGCGCGACGAACTGAAGCCTTCCGTTCTCGGGGGTCGCGACTTACATCGTTGTATACGTATCCCATGACTACCATATCCTGGGAAGTTAGATTCAGATTTATGTAGGGAGGCGTCCTGCTCGGACCATGAACGACATCTCTCTCTCCCGGTACTCCAGCGGCGTCCCGGGGCTGGACTCTCTTCTCCGCGACGGCTACGTCACCGAGCGCATGTACCTCGTGCTCGGACGGCCGGGGACGGGGAAGACCATCCTCGGCATGTCGTTTCTCGACGCCGGACTGCAGAACGGGGAGGACGCGCTGTACATCCACACCGAGGAGTCCCAGGAGGAGATCCTGATCAACGCGGCACGAGTCGGAATCGACCTCACGGACGTGGAGTTCCTCGACCTGGGACCCGAGTCCGACTTCTTCACCGAGAGTCGCGCCTACGAACTCGTCGACCCCCACGACATCACGGACGACAGGGTCATCGAACGCATCCGCGAGACCGTCGAGGACCTCGACCCGAGTCGCGTCCTCGTCGACCCGATCTCGCAACTGCGGTACTTCGAGCCGACCGACCACCAGTACCGCCAGCGCATCATCTCGTTCATGCGATTCCTCCGCGAGCGCGGCACGACGGTGCTCGCCACGGAGTCCAACGACCCCGGACAGCACACCGAACTCCGGTCGCTCAGCGACGGTGTCATCCGCCTCGAACGCGGCGAGAGCGGGCGACGCATCGAGGTGACGAAACACCGTGGCGTCGACGTCCCACGGGGCTCCCACGGGCTCGAGATCCGCGACGACGGCATCGAGGTGTACCCGGCGCTGCTCCCCAGGTCGAGAGACCGCGACTTCGATCCCGAACAGCTCTCCTCTGGCATCGAAAATCTGGACACGCTGCTCGGCGGCGGCCTCGAACGCGGCACCGTCACCATCCTCAGCGGCCCTACGGGCATCGGGAAGTCGACGACTGCCGCGGAGTTCCTGACGGCCGCCGCGGCCGCCGGGAACGTCGGTCTCATGTACCTCTTCGAGGAGAACACCGAGACGTTCACGCACCGCTCGGAGTCCTTCGACATCCCCATCACGGCGCTCCAGGAACGCGGCGCGCTCGCAGTCGAGGAGATCGAACCTCTCACGCGCTCGCCCGAGGAGTTCGCCCAACTGGTCAGCCGGCAGGTCGAGGAACACGACGCCGAACTCGTCGTCATCGACGGCGTCAGCGGCTACAAGCAGTCCCTCCACGGCGACAGGGCAGACACGACACGGAAGATCCATGCGCTCACGCGCTACCTGAAGAACGCGAACGTCTCCGTCATCCTCCTCGACGAGATCAGCGAGGTGACGGGGCTCCAGCAGCCCACGGGCGAACAGATCAGCTACCTCGCGGACAACATCGTCTTCATGAACTACATCGAGCGCCACGGCCGCATCGAGCGCGTCGTCGGCGTCCTGAAGAAGCGCGTCGGCGGCTTCGAGAGCACGCTCCGCGAGTTCGACATCACCGACGACGGCATCGAGGTCGGCGACCCGTTGAGCGGCGTCCGCGGCATCCTCGAGGGTGCTCCGGAGGTGATCCAGCGTGAGGAGTGAGACGACTGCCCGCGCCCCGCGGGTTCCAGACTGGTAGCGCGATGGCCGACATCCAGCTCCTCATCGACGACGACGCCGAGCGGACCGCCGTCCAGCAACTGCTGGCCCAGGAGGGGTACGAAGCCACCGCCGGCGACGACCTGCAGGCTGCGGACCTCTACCTCGTGGACGACTACTCGTTCCCCGAGTACCGGGAGGCGTTGCGTGCGGAGAAACGCGAACGCCAGCCGTCGTTCTGCCCGGTCTTCCTCATCCACCGCGAGGGGACGCGGATCGACCTCGACGTGGAGCACAGTCGGGACCCCGACGAACCACTCCTCGTCAACGAGACCATCGAGGCGCCAGTGGACAGAGCCGTCTTCTTCCGGCGGTTGACGAACCTCCTCGTGCGTCAGCGCCAGACCGAGGCGCTCGCGGACCGGAACGAGCGCCTCGACGACTTCGCGAGCAAGGCGAGCCACGAACTCCGCAACCCCCTGAACGTCCTCGCGGGCCGCCTCGAACTCGCCCGCGAGACGGGCGACGAGGAGCACCTGGCGGCGATGGAGCAGTCCATCGACCGCATCCACCGACTCGTCGAGGACGTGCTGTCGCTCGCGCGCACTGGCGACGTCGAGGTGGACCCGGAACCCGTCGACCTCGCGGCAGTCGTCGAGGAGTGCTGGTCGAGCGTCGAGACGGCGGCCGGGACGCTCGACGTCGGGACGACGGCGACCGTGCTCGCCGACGAGGACCGGCTCCTCCAGGTGCTCTCGAACCTCCTCCGGAACGCCGTCGAGCACGGCGGCCGGGACGTCACGGTGACCGTCGGGACGACGGCGACCGGTTTCTACGTGGCGGACGACGGGCCGGGCATCCCCCCGGCGGACCGCGGGCGAGTGCTGGAACGCGGCCACGCCGGCGACGGTCACGGCACCGGACTCGGCCTGTCGATCGTCGCGGAGGTCGCGTCGGCGCACGACTGGGACCTGGCCGTGACCGAGAGCGAGGCCGGTGGCGCGCGCTTCGAGTTCCGGGCGGTCGAACTGGTCGACGGTCGGTAGTCCGCCGCTCGCTCATCGAGACGCGACGGCTGCGTCCACCAGTTTGGCCTCCGCGCGTCGCAGGTGTTCTTCGAGCGTCGAGCGTGCGAGTCCGAACCGCTCGGCCAACGCCGCCGTGGTCGTCGTCCGTGGGACCTCGTAGTACCCGTCCTCGACGGCCGCCCGCAGGACGGCGTCCTGTCGCTCGGTCAGGTCGGCCGTGGGTGCGGCGGGCGACGCGGGGTCGGGCGCGCTCACCGAGCGCTTGTCCGCGACTGTGACGTCGTAGCGTTGCCGCAGGTCGTGGTACGTCGACGTGAGTGACTGAGCCGAGAGTGAGAGGACGCGGACCCGCTTCTCGCCGTCGACGTACGACAGTGGCGGGACGAGCAGGCAACCGTGGTCCGCGAGCACGTCCTCGACACCCCCGTCCTCCTCGCGGAGGCAGGCCGCGGTGACCGCGAGCGTGGTGTCGCCCTCCTTGACGCGTTCGCGGACGCCGACGCGCTCGTCGACAGCGGCGAGCACGCTGTCGGCGTCCGCGCCCCGGAGCTGGAGGAGGTCGCAGTGGTCGTTGCACCACAGCGCCATCCGCACGTCTGTCTCAGCCGTCGCGGCGGCGTAGACACCTCGACCCGACAGCCGGAACGTTGCTTGTTGCACGGTCCCACCCACGGACGCCGTGATAAAGAACCCGTCTAGTGACGGTCCACACACCTTTGTCGTTCGTCACCCAACGAGTACGCATGACAGACGCCCCAGACGGCTCCTTCGAGGTGGGTGCCCCGTCCGAACAGTGGCGCGACTACCAGGGTGCGCCGACCGGATCCGAACTCGAGTGTGAGGGATGGCGTCAGGAGGCCGCCCTCAGGATGCTGAACAACAACCTCGACCCCGAGGTCGCGGAGAAACCCGAGGACCTCGTGGTGTACGGCGGGACGGGCCGAGCGGCCCGGTCCTGGGACGCCTACGACGCCATCCTCGACGAACTCCGCGAACTCGGCGACGAGGAGACGCTGCTCGTCCAGTCCGGGAAACCCGTGGGCGTCTTCGAGACGCACGAGCGAGCGCCCCGGGTGCTCATCGCGAACTCGAACCTCGTCGGGAAGTGGGACAACTGGGAGCACTTCCACGAACTCGAGTCGAGGGGGCTCATCATGTACGGCCAGATGACCGCGGGGTCGTGGGCGTACATCGGCACCCAGGGGATCATCCAGGGGACCTACGAGACGCTCGCCGAGGCGGGTCGCCAGCACTTCGGCGTTCCCGCGAGCGAAGCGAACGGGGGCTCGGCAGACGAGCAGAGCGAGTCTTCCGGCGGCGACCTCTCGGGCCGCATCGTCGTCACGGGTGGTCTCGGCGGCATGGGCGGCGCCCAGCCGCTGGCGGTGACGATGAACGAGGGCGTCTGCATCGCCGCGGAGGTGGACGAACGCCGCATCGACCGCCGCATCGAGACGGGTTACTGCATGGAGAAGACCGACGACGTCGGCGAGGCCATCCGGAAGGCCGAGGAAGCCGCCGAGGCCGGCGAACCGTACTCCGTCGGCGTGCACGTCAACGCCGCGGACATGCTCGAGGAGATGCTCGACCGCGGGTTCGTGCCGGACATCGTCACGGACCAGACGAGCGCACACGACGAACTCGAGGGGTACTACCCGAGCGGCTACACGGTCGCGGAGGCCGACGACCTCCGGGAGCGCGACCCCGAGACGTACGTCGAGGAGAGCCTCGACACGATGGAGCGCCACGTCCAGGGCATCCTCGACATGCAGGACGAGGGTGCCATCGCGGTCGAGTACGGCAACAACATCCGCGGCCAGGTCGCGACCCACCGCGACATGGAGACCGCGTTCGACTTCCCGGGGTTCGTCCCGGCGTACATCCGTCCGCAGTTCTGCCGCGGGCGGGGACCGTTCAGGTGGGTCGCGCTCTCCGGTGACCCCGCGGACATCCACCGGACGGACGAGGCCGTCAAGGAACTGTTCCCGGAGAAGGAGTCGCTGCACCGCTGGGTCGACCTCGCGCAGGAACAGGTGCAGTTCCAGGGCCTGCCGAGTCGAGTGTGCTGGCTCGGATACCAATCAGACGGAGAAGACGGCCTCACGGAGCGCGCGACGTTCGCCCTCCGCATCAACGAACTCGTCGCCGAGGGCGAGATCGGAGCGCCGGTCGTCGTGACCCGGGACCACCTCGACGCCGGCAGCGTCGCCAGCCCGAACCGCGAGACGGAGGCGATGAGAGACGGGTCTGACGCGGTCGCGGACTGGCCGATTCTGAACGCGCTGTTGAACACGGCGGCGGGCGCGGACATCGTGAGCGTCCACGACGGCGGCGGCGTCGGCATCGGGAACGCGTTGCACGCGAACAACCACGTCGTCCTCGACGGGACCGACCTCGCCGCCGAGAAGGCCCGCCGCGTGTTCACCACCGACCCAGGGATGGGCGTCGTCCGGCACGCCGACGCGGGCTACGAGGCGGCACTCGCCGAGGCCCGGGAGTCGGGCGTCGACGTGCCCATGGAGGACCGATGAACCTGACCGCGCCGCCGGAGTGGGAGGGGACGTCGTCGGACCCCAACGACGAGCAGTTCGGGGACGTCGTCGAGTCCGTGGCCCCCGAGAGCGCGGCGGACTACGACGCGTTGCTGGTCGGCGAACCGTACGACGGCGCAGTCATCGGCCGGAAGGGCGCGGTCGGCGGCCCGACCGCGATCCGCGAGGCGCTCGCGGGCGTGAAGAGCCACCACTTCGAGACGGGGCCGGTCGCGTCCGTCGGCGACCTCGGCGACGTCCAGGTGCGCGCAGACAGCGTCTCGGAGGCGCAGGCAGCGTTCCAGGACGCCGCTCACAGCGTCCACGACCTGCGTGCGGTCCCCGTCTTCGTCGGCGGGGACAACTCGCTGTCGTACGCGAACGCCAGCCCGCTGCTCGAACGCGGGTCTCTCGGCGTCGTGAGCTTCGACGCCCACCTCGACTGCCGCGAGGTACGGGGCGAACCGTCCAGTGGCACGCCGTACCGACAGCTGTTCGAGGCGGGCCTCGACGCGCTGGCCGTCGTCGGCGCGCGCCACTTCGAGACCAGCACGCGGTACGCCGACTACCTCGACGAGCAGGGTGGGCGTGTCGTCACCGCCGAAACCGTCGGCGCGGACCCCGATGGAGCCCTCGACGCCGCACTCGCCGCGATGGGCGACGTCGACCAGGTGTACGTCAGCGTGGACGTCGACGTCCTCGACGCCGCCTACCCGGGGTCGAGCGCACCGACGCCGGGCGGTCTCCAGCCCAGAGAGCTGTTCCGCCTCGTGCGCCGCATCGCGGGCCGACCACGGGTCGCCGGTTTCGAGGTCGTCGAGACGGCGCCGCCGCTGGACACGGACGGTCGAACGGTCGACGCGGCCGCCCGCTGTATCGCGCACTTCCTCGGGGGGTACCATGACTGACCCCGAAGCCGTCGTCCACGGCGCCGCGGAACTGGTCGTCGGCCCGGACTCGGACCGCGGGCTCCGGAGCTACGAGGACGGCGCGGTGGCGATCGTCGACGGGAGCGTGGCGATGGTCGGCACTACAGAAGACGTGATCGCGGAGTACCCACCGGAGAACGCGGCAACCGCCGTCGACGCCTCCGGCCAGACGGTGATTCCGGGGTTCGTCGACCCCCACACCCACGCGCTGTTCGCGGGGGACCGCTCCGATGAGTTCGCGCAGAAACTCCGCGGGAAGTCCTACCAGGAGATTCTCGCGGCGGGCGGCGGCATCCTCCGCACCGTCGGGGCCGTTCGCGAGGCCACCGACGAGGAACTCGTCGCGAACCTCACTGCCCAGCTCGACGCGATGCTCGTCCACGGCACGACCACCGCCGAGGTCAAGACCGGCTACGGACTCGACACGGAGACCGAACTCCGGATGCTCGACGCCATCGAGCGCGCCACCGCCGACCACCCGGTCGACGTGGTGGTGACCTTCATGGGCGCTCACGCCACGCCCGAGGGGATGGACACGGAGGCGTACGTCGACGAGGTCGTCGAGGAGCAACTCCCCGCGGCCGCCGAGCGCGACGTCGCGGAGTTCTGTGACGTCTTCTGCGAGGAGGGTGTGTTCACCGTCGAGCAGTCCCGCCGAATCCTCGAAGCGGGCCGCGAGCACGGTATGCAACCGAAGCTCCACGCCGAGGAGTTCACGCGCCTCGGGAGCGCCCAGCTGGCCGCGGAACTCGACGCGGTGAGCGCGGACCACCTGCTGCACGCGAACGAGGCGGACGCAGAGGCGCTCGCCGACGCGGGCGTCACGCCCGTGCTCCTCCCCGGCACGGCGTTCTCACTCGGCGAGTCGTACGCAGACCCCGGGCAGTTCCAGGACGCCGGCGCTCCGGTCGCGCTCGCGACCGACCTCAACCCGAACTGCTACAGCCAGAGCATGGGGTTCGCGGTGGCGCTGGCCTGCAACGGGATGCGGATGACGCCCGCGGACGCGCTGCTCGGCGCGACGGCCCACGCCGCCCGCGCTGTCGACCGCTCCGACGGTACGGGGACGCTCCGCGAGGGGGCGCCCGGCGACGTCGCCGTCGTGGACGGTCCGAGCCACGTCCACGTCCCGTACAACTTCGGCGTGAACACCGTCACGACCGTGCTCAAGGACGGAACGCTGGTCGTGGACGGAGGTGAGACGGCGTGACCGAGGTCGTCGTCGACGGCGAGACGCTGACCCCGGAGGACGTCGAGGCGGTCGCCCGCGACGGCGCCACCGTGCGGATCGCCGACGACGCACGCGAGGAGGTGCGGCGTTCCCGCGAGCGCGTCGCGGACGTCCTCGAGTCGGGCGAAGCCGTCTACGGCGTGAACACGGGCTTCGGCCAGCTCGTCGACACCCAGATCCCCCACGGGGACCTCCAGGCGCTCCAGACGAACCTGCTGCGGAGCCACGCCGCGGGCGCGGGCCGCGAACTCGAACGCGAGGAGGTCCGCGCGCTGATGATAACGCGGCTGAACGCGCTCGTGAAGGGGTACTCCGGCATCCGGGAGGTCGTCGTCGACCTGCTCGCCGCGATGCTGAACGAGGGCGTCCACCCGGTCGTCCCTTCACGGGGGAGCCTCGGCGCGAGCGGTGACCTCGCGCCGCTGGCGCACACGAGCCTCGTGCTCATCGGTGAAGGGGCTGCGCTGGTTGGTGGTGAACGCCTGCCCGGTGACGAGGCGCTGGCCCGCGTCGGCCTCGAACCCGTTACGCTGGAGGCCAAGGAGGGGCTCGCGCTCATCAACGGCACGCAGCTCACGGCGGGGCTGGCGGCGCTCGCGCTCCTCGACGCGGAACGCACGCTCCGTGCGGCGGACGCCGCGGGTTCACTCACCACGGAGGTCACGCTGGCGACGACGGCGAACTGCGACCCGCAGATCCAGCGCGTCCGGCCCCACGACGGACAGGCGGCCAGCGCGCGGAACGTCAAACGACTCACCGAGGAGTCGGAGATCGTCGAGAGCCACCGGAACTGCGACCGCGTGCAGGACGCCTACTCCATCCGGTGTCTCCCCCAGGTCCACGGCCCCGTCCGGGACGCACTCGCGCACCTCCGGGAGGCCATCGACGTCGAGTTGAACAGCGCGACGGACAACCCGCTCGTCTTCGACGCAGACGAGGTTGACCCACGGGCAAGCGGCACGGACTCGGCAGCCGTGCTCTCCGGCGGCAACTTCCACGGCGAGGTGCTCGCGCTCCGCCTCGACTACGCGACGAGCGCGCTCACGGAGCTCGCGGCCATCAGCGAACGCCGCGTCGACAGGATGCTCAACCCGAACGTCCAGGAGGACCACCTGCCGCCGTTCCTCACCGAGCACAGCGGCCTCCACTCGGGGCTGATGATCCCCCAGTACACCACCGCGTCGCTCGTCAACGACCTGCGGTCGCTCGGGCGACCGTCGACGGACAACGCGACCGTCTCGGGCAACCAGGAGGACCACGTGAGCATGAGCGCGGGGAGCGCCCTCGGCTTCCGGGAGGCCGCGGCGAAGGCCGGCACGGTGGTCGGCGTCGAACTCCTCGCCGGCGCGCAGGCCAGCGAGTTCCTCGACGACAGCCTCTCGCACGCCGCCGGCACCCGCGCCGTCTACGACCTCGTGCGGGAGGTGTCCCCGCCGCTCCGGGAGGACCGCTCGCTCGCCGACGAGATGGAGGCGGTCGCGGACCTCGTGCGCGAGGGGTTCGTCGACGAGGCCGTCGAGCGCGCGCTCGGCGAACGGCTGGAGTGACGAACGGGTAGCCCCGGAACAGCCCCAAGAGGTTTTGCGCGGGCCGACGCGACGTTCCGCATGGTCGACGTCCGGCGCGCCCCACCTGCAGAGTTCGACGCCCTCTACCAGATGCTCTGCCAGCGAACCGGCGAGCGCGAGGAGGCGGTCGTCCGCGACTGGTACGACACCCACCCTGAGTTGTTCCACGGGGTGTACGCCGACGGCGCGCTCGTCGGGTTCACGGCGGGCCGCGCGCGGTCGGATACCTCGGTCGAACTCGTCGGCATCGCGGTCGACGACGCGTACACCCGACAGGGTGTCGGCTCGCGTCTCCTCGACGCCTTCGAGTCGGCTGCCGCCGAACTCGGCTACGACCGCGTGAGTCTGGGCTCCGCGGGCGGCTACGTCGACGAGTTCTACCTCGCGAACGGCTACGAACCGGAGAGCATCCTCGTCCGTCTCCACCCCGAGGACGTGCCCGAGAACCACGTCGACCTGGGCTTCGAGATTCTCCGCGAGCGCGTCGACGACGGCACGCAGAAGTTCTACGTCGCACCGGGCGGCCACGACCCCGAGCGCGTCCAGGCGGTCCGGGAGGCGTTCGGCGACCCACAGGCAATCTACATCGTGGAGAAGTACGTCTAGCAGTCGTCGCCGATACGGGTTCTTCGTTCGGCATCGAGCTCGAAACGGCCGTTCGACACAGCGGCGGGCCCCGCGCGTTCGGTCTGGACGAACGACTCATCTGACTCGGCGACGAATATACTGACATGAGCGACAATCCGCTCAACAATCTCGACCGTCGTATCCTGCACCTGTTACAGATAGACGCTCGTGGGGCCACCGACACGGCCATCGCCGACGAAACCGACGTCACCGGCACGACCGTCCACAACCGTATCAAGGAACTGGAGGAGAGAGGCGTCATCACCGGCTACAATCCGGAGATTAACTACGAGGAGGCGGGCTATCCGATGCGAGTCCTGTTCATCTGTTCGACCGACCTCTCTCGACGGTCGGAGCTGGCCGAGCAAGCACTCGAGGTCCGGGGTGTCGTCAACGTCCGGGAGATGCTGTCCGGCACGGAGAACCTCCACATCGAGGTCGTCGCCGAATCGACCTCCGAGGTGAAACGGAGCACAGAACAGCTCGACAAACTGGGCCTCAACATCATCAGTAGCAATATCCTGGCCGAAGAGCGGATCCAGCCGTGGAACCACTTCCACCAGGAGTTCGCCGGCGAGGACGCCCAGACGAGTGAGGAAATCGGTTCGTCCGAGGAGTAGCCTCGGCGAAGTGGGAATACTGGTTGGAATGCTGAACTCCTAGTCGCGCTATCCCGTCTACTGAACCCTGGCCTCCTTGGAGAAGTCAAGCAATCACCGGGCTCCGCTCGATATTATCAATTATGTAGAATTATCGCGAAAAAGACGTTAAGGCGGTTCGGCCCGGAACGTAGGCAATGGCCTCATCGAATCAGGGCGAGCTGGGCGAGACGTTCGACCTGTTGACACATCCCCACCGGCGCTACGTGCTGTACTACCTCAGGAAGAACTCCGGGGTAGTCGCCATCGATACCCTCACGACGATGCTCGCCAACGAACTGGCGGGCCCATCCGCGACAGGCGTCAACGACACCCCCAGCGACATCAGGACTGCCCTCCGTCACATGCACCTCCCGAAACTCGCCGATGCCGGCCTCATCACGTTCGACGCGGATACGCACTCAGTCGAACTCGAAGGGATGAACGAGCACGACCAGTTCATCGACGAAGCGGCGCGCATCGACGGCTTTGCACCGCCCGCTACAGACGATTGAACGCAGCCTGCCCAAGTTCACTCCACGAGTCGTACTGACCCGAGATGGAGTGCGCCGATCGGTGCGGATATCTCTTGTGCAGTCCACGTGGTTCGGCTCCGGACATTCACCGAGTGGAGACACCTCGGAACCGACTACTGCTACGACTGGAACGCCGGCTCGCGGCCTTCGAGGAACGCGCTCACGCCCTCTGCGTGTTCGTCGGTGTCGTAGGCCTGGCTCTGGAGGAGGTTCTCGTGGTCGAGCGCGTCGCCCCACTCGCGGCCGAGGTTGTCGTGGAGCGCCTGTCTGATGACGCCGATGGTCCTGGTGGGACGCTCGCGGAGCGTGTCGAGCAGTGCGTCCACGGCCTCGTCGAGTTCCTCGGCGGGCACCGCCTCGTTGACGAGGCCGAGGTCCGCTGCCTCGCTGGCGTCTACGAACTCGGCGGTGAACGCGAGGCGCTTCGCCTCCCGGAGGCCGACGAGGCGGGGCAACAGGAAACTCCCGCCCGTGTCCGGGACGAGGCCGACGCGGACGAACGCACAGGAGAAGGTCGCGTCCGGGACGGCGTAGGCGAAGTCCGAGAGCGCGACCACCGCGAGGCCCGCGCCGACGGCGTCGCCGTTCACGCGAGCGACGATGGGGACGCGGGAGTCCATCGCGGCCTCCGCGAGTCGGCCGAACGTCCCCTCGACGCGCTCGTAGGCGTCCCGGACGTCCTCCTCTCGCGCCGCCATCGACTGGATGTCGCCCCCCGCGGAGAACGCGTCGCCCTCCCCGGTGAGGAGAATCGCGTCGTGGGTCTCTGGGTCGGCGGACTCGATAGTCGACGCGAGTTCGGCGGCGAGGTCGGTCGTGAACGCGTTCTTCACTTCGGGGCGGTCGAACGTGACGCGCAGGACGCCCTCGCTCGTCTCGGTGTGCATGGCGAGTCCTTCTGGACGGACCGTGTTAACTGTCCACCTTCCCGCGTCCTCGCCGGTCACCCGACGAGCGCATCGAACACGCGTTCCTCGACCTTCCGGAGGTGTTCGCCCGCGGTCGCCGGAGCGATACCGACCGCGTCCGCGACGTCGTCGAGGGTCGCCTGGCGCGGCGCGCCGTAGTACCCGACCGTGACCGCGGCCTCGAGCACCTCACGCTGACGGTCCGTCAACAGCCTCGTGAGTCGGCCCTCGTCGGGGTCGTACTCGCCCGTTCCGACCACCTCGATAGTCACCCCGGCGTCCGCGGGGGCGTCACGGAACAGTCGCCGGAGGTCTGCCTCGCTGCCCACGTACGTGACGCGGATCGACCCGTCGTCGTTGACGTGGATGGGCGTCTCGATGACCACGTCGGTGCTGCGCTGTACTTCGAGCATCCTCCTGGTCGCGTCGGTGGACTCGAACTGGCTCACCGCCATCCAGCGCTCGTCTCCCGCCACCATGAAGTCGCGGACGTATGGGGACTCCCGCATGACCGCCTCGTAGCGGTCCGGGTCCCCACTTCCCTCCGCGAACAGCAACACCGCACCGTCGGCGAGGAGTTCGACGTGGTGAATGGCCTCTCGCTCGATGCCCGACTCGGCGGCCAGGTCCTCCCCCAGTGGGTGGAACCGGTCGCCACTGTCGGGCCGAACGAGCGCCGTAAGGTAGCGCATCACCCCAGCCCAGGCGGCGACGAGTAATAAAGAACCGCAGATGAGTCGCAGTCTCCGTTTGCACTCGGAGGGCCTCCCTCGACACATGCGCAGACAGGACTCGACGCGAGTGGACGTGGCAGTCGTCGGCGGCGGCATCTGTGGCCTGACGACCGCGCTGGCGCTGGAGCGACGGGGATTCGACCCGACCGTGTACGAGGCGGCCACCGAGTACCGGCCGGTCGGGGCCGGCATCCTCCTGCAGACCAACGCCATGCTGGTTCTGGACCGACTCGGCCTCGCCGACCGTGTCCGGGAGGCCGGCGTGGCGCTCGGTCGGAGTACGGTTCGCGGACCGAGTGGACGGCCGCTGGCGGAGTTCGACGTCGACCGGGTCGAGCGCGCGGAGTTCGGACACGGGTTCGTCTCCGTCCACCGCGCCAACCTGCAGCGGATCCTCCTCGATTCCCTCGACGCAGACGTCCACACCGCGAAGGAGTGCGTGGCGGTAGCCGACGCGACGTCGCCGACCATCTCGTTCGCAGACGGCACCCGCGCATCACCGGACGTCGTGGTCGGTGCAGACGGCATCGACTCCGTCGTGCGCGAGGCGGTCGCGCCCACCACCCAGCAGCGTCACCTCCCCGGAGTGGTCTACCGGGCCGTCGTGGACGTGTCGCTCCCGCCCGAACACGCCCACAGCGGCGTCGAGGTCTGGACTGGTGGCTGCAACACCGGTGGCGCCCCCATCGAGGACGACCGCTTCTACTGGTTCTGCGTCGCGCCGGAACGAGTCGCGCCGGACGGCGACGACCGGGCGACGCTCCAGCGCCTCGGGGACCGCTTCGGCGACGCTGCTGAACCGGTCAGCAGCGTCATCGCGGCACTCGACCCGGAGCAGGTGTTCACGACCGACCTCCGCGACCTACCAGCACTGCCGCGCTGGCACCGCGGGAACGTCGTGTTGGCGGGCGATGCCGCACACGCGATGCTTCCGTTCGCGGGTCAGGGGACCGCACAGGCGATCGAGGACGGGCCGGTGCTCGCGCACGCACTCGCCACGCACGACGACCCCGGGTCGGCCTTCGAGGAGTACGAGTCGGCACGGCGGTCACGCGCCGACTCGATTCGCGCCGAGTCCTACCGCCTCGGTCGGTTCGGAACGACGCAGTCGGAACTGGTGTCGCGCGCCCGGAACGCCGCACTCGGCCTCGTTCCACAGCGAGTGTTGCGTCGGTTCCGTCGGCAGCGGGCTGCTGGTACGACCCTCCCCCCGACCTGAATACGGTCCGCAAGGCGCTCCGCTGGCCAGTCCGTGCTGTCCGCGCCGGGTCGTTCTGGACCGCCTGCCTCGCCGTGGTGGCTATGGCTCCATCTCGGCGTCGCCTGCCGGGAACTCGCCCGGCGCTCTCTCCTCGACGGTGACGCGGTCCCCGGGGCTGCCGCGTCGCTTGACCGCCCAGTAGGCGGCGCCGACGACAGCGAGGGCGAGCACCGTGAGCGCCGTCCCGCTGACGCTCTCGCCGGGGTCCGCCAGGACCCCGCGCTCGCGCTCTGCCTCGACGTGGTCGCCGAACTCCTCGGCGAACCGTGCGACCTGGTTCCAGTCGGTGTACTCGTAGTCGCGCGAGGAGTCGCTACCGAGACCGAGCACGAACGCCACGACCCTGAACAGCCAGCGCTCCGGCCGGTCGTACTGGGTGTACTTCAGGGCGCCGGCGAACAGGCCGACGACGTCGGGGTTCCAGCCGGTCGTCCGGACGAGGTCGTCGACGTACTGCTGGGCGCCGTTGCGGGCCCACGACGACGTGAACACCGACGCCAGTGAGAGCTGGAAGAACCCGGAGGGCCGCGAGGCGAGTTCCCCGACGTGCTGGTCGACGAACGTCACGACCTCGGGCTGGACGCGACGGTTGTTGATGGACCCGCCGACGAGCACGCCGTCGAACTCCCCGACCTCGACGTCGCCCGCGTCCGAGACGTGCAGCGTCGTCACGTCGAACCCGTGCTGGCTCAGCACGGCGTCGATGTAGTCCGCGACCTTCGCGGTCTGTCCCTCGCCCGTGCCGTACGTGATGAGTATGGCGGTCATCGAGTGGTCCCGGCGGGGAGTACGCCGTGGACGCGGATAAGTTAGCAGCCGGCGGGGGGTCGGCGCTGTCCGGTGAGGCGCTCTGGATGCCGGCGTGGCGGTCGCGTCACAGCGTCTCGCCGAGCAGGCGCGCCAGTCCCCGGCGCAGTCGTTCGAGGAACGCGGACTTCGAGACGCCCAGCGCCGCGGCCACTTCGCTCGCGTCGGCGTCCCGCGGGACCGCGAAGTACCCCATCTCGAAGGCGGTGCGCAGAGCGTCGGCCTGCGCGGGCGTCACCCCCCAGCGGGTTGCGATGGGGCTGTCGCTCCGGTCGCCGATAGGGTAGGTTCGTTCGAGCGTGACGCCGACGGTGTCGCCGGCGGTGTCGAGGACGCCGCGGAGCACCTCTTGGCCGACGACGGCGCCCGTGAATCGGGCCTCGCCGCCGCGGTAGTGGAGGCTGTCCGCGAGGAACCCCGCGCTGACGAGTTCGTGGAGGACACAGGGCTGTTTGGAGAGACAGCGGTACGTGTAGCGGCCGTCGTCGCGCGCGACGTGGAGGTAGCGCACGCGGTCGTCGGCGTCGAGGGCGGCCGCGAGGCCGTCGCCGTTCGTCGAGGAGAACTGGAGGAGCGCGTAGCCGTCGGTGCGCAACTGTGGGGGGCGGGCGTCGACACTCGCACCGGTCGCACGTGTCGCGTCTGCGAGCGGGCAGTCGTCGCCCTCGACGCCGAACTCGACGAACAGACACTCCTCGATCACGGGAACACGTTCGCCCCCGTAGTATTTCAACCCCGCGTATAGACGGGTGAACAGCTACCCCTGCGTGACCCTCACTATCGTACATGGACATCGAGACGGTCAAAGAGCGTGCCGGCCCCCGGGAGTTCAGCCCGGCCGACGACCTGCCGTTGGAGTACCGGAAGGCCGCGACGCGCATGATACAGTTCCACGCCAACAGCGAGGTGATGGGTGGCTACCTCGACAAGGCGTTCACCCGGATGGCGCCCTCGCTCGACCGCAAACTCGCCTGCACCGCGAAGTGCCAGGACGAGATCGGGCACGCCCAGTTGCTCTACCGCGCCGCTGAGACCCTCGGCGTGAAGTCCCGGGAGCAGATGCTCACGGAACTCGAGGAGGGCGACGGGAAGTTCCTCAACTGCTTCCACTACCCCGTCGACTCGTGGTACGAGGCGCCGATGATCGACTTCTTCGTCGACGGCGGCGCGATGCGACGGCAGGCCACGCTGAAGAACACGTCCTGGGAGCCGTACGCCCACGCGATGGACAAGGTCTGCTTCGAGGAGGGGTTCCACGTGAAACACGGCGAGGACATCCTCCGCGAACTGATGCGGTCCTCGAAGGCCAACCAGGAGCGCACGCAGGAGGTGTTCGAGGTGTGGTGGCCCCGTATCCTCCAGTTCTTCGGCCCGACGAACGACGAGTCCCGTCACGACGACTTCGCCCAGCAGGTCGGCCTGAAGACGGTCTCGAACGACGAACTCCGCAACTCGTTCCTCAACATGTACGTGCCGAAGGCCGAGAAGTACGGCCTCGAGATTCCGGAGTACCCCCGCATCTTCGAGCGCGACGACGGCACGATGGCCGTCCGTGAGGACGACCTCGACTGGGACGAGTTCTGGACCATCGCCAAGAACGACTACGAGGGGAGCTACGAACAGATCGGCAGCCGGCGGCGGCGACACGAGGCCGTCGCGTGGGTGCGCGAGTCGATGGACGAGTGGGAGACCGGCACTGCGGGGAGCCCGCAGGCCGCCGACTGACCATGATCTGGGAAGTGTTCCGCCAGGAGAAGACGGGGGGCCGGCACACCCACTGCGGGAACGTCCACGCGCCGGACCGTGAGATGGCGCTCATGTTCGCGCAGATCCAGCACGGCCGTCGCATGCAGACGAACTCGCTGTGGGTCGCACCGAAAGACGAGATCGCGGAGGTGGACGCCGACGAGGCGGCGTTCGGCGGCACGACGGACAAGGCCTACCGGTGGGCGATGACGTACAACAACATCGACGCGAGTTTCGCCGAGGAGGTCGCCGAGAGCGAGGCCGAACAGGAGGAGGCCGCCCAGAAGCGGGGTGACATCTGATGGAGCCAGCCGAGGCCCAACTGCTGCGGCTGGCGGACGACGAGTTCGTGCTCGCCGAGCGGTACACGGAGTGGCAGATCTACGCGCCGACGGTGGAGTCCGACCTCGCGCTCGCGAACATCGCACAGGACGAGTTCGGCCACGCGCGCCTCTGGTACGACCTGCTCCAGGAGGAGTTCGGGTACGAGGAGTCGGAGCTCATCTGGGAGCGCGACCCCGCGGACTTCCGGCACAGCACGCTGGTCGAACTCGAGACGCCCGAGGGCGACTGGGCAGACACGGTCGTCCGGGGGTACCTCTACGACGTCGCCGAGCGCCTGCGACTCGACGCGCTCGCAGACTCCGCCTACGAGCCCATCGCCGACCGCGTGCCGAAGGTCCAGGGCGAAGAGACGTACCACCGCGAGCACGCCCAGTCCTGGCTCGACCGCCTGAGCGGGAGCGGCGAGTCACACGACCGCGTGCAAGCGGCCGTCGACCGACTGTTCCCACACGCGCTGTCGCTGTTCAGCCCTACCGAACACGAGGGCGATATCGTCGACGCTGGCGTCAGAACGCGCTCGCTGTCGGACCTCCGTTCGGACTGGCTGGACGAGGTGGTCCCCTACCTCGAGTCGCTCGACGTGGACGTGCCGGACCCCGAGGAGACGGATCGACCGGAAGCGGTCGGACGGGACGGCACGCACACCGCCGACTGGGACGCGCTCCACGCCGAATTCACGGAGACGTACCACGAACTCGGTTTCGACGAACCGGCGTCGCTGCGGGGTGAGAACGCGTGAGCGCCCCGACCGGCGACGCCTGCGCGTACACCGACTACGAGGACGGCGAGGTCCCGGCGGGCTTCCCGAACACCGGGGAGGGAGCGACCGGGACGGAGGCCGAGATCTGGGCGGCGCTGTACGAGGTCGAGGACCCCGAGATGCCGGTGTCGATCGTCGACCTCGGGCTCATCTACGACGTCAGCGTCGAGGCCGAGACGGCGACCGTCGAGATGACGCTGACGTACACTGGTTGCCCGGCGAAGGACATGCTCACGAACGACGTGCGGTGTGCTGCGCTCACTGCTTCGGGCGTGCGGGACGCGGACGTCGAGATACAGTACTCGCCACCGTGGTCCGTCGAGATGGTCACGGAGACGGGCAGAGAACAGCTTCGAGAGTTCGGGCTGAGTGTATGAGGGGTCTCGACCCGAGCACCACGACGTCGAGTGACGAACCCGCGGCGTGTCCGTACTGTGGCTCGACGGAGACGGAGCGAGAACACCCGAAGGGGCCCGGACTCTGCCGTTCGATCCACTACTGCCACGGCTGCGACCAGCCGTTCGAGCAGTTCGGGTAGGGGTGGTCGCAGGCGGCGCCGCGCGTTCAGTGAGAGTGAATGGGCGGCAGGGCGAGTATATAAACACCTGATTGAGAAAGGGGTACTTTCACTACAGTCTGGGTCGTTTGCACGAGTGTTCACCGCTGACCGTTCGGTCGGCAGGTGGACGTGCCTCTGACACCGGTGCGGCGTCCACTGCCTCTGGACCGCCGCTTTTGACGACCAATCGATATATCAGTGAGCGGTCTAATCGTCGTGTCATGAGTCTCATCGCCGAGTTCACGTTCCAGCACGCTGGACTGCCGCTCATGTCCGCCCTCGAGTCCACGGGCGTACAACTCGACGTCGAGCAGGCGGTCGCGGCGGATCCGGACCGCCCGGTGCTGTTCGTCTGGGCGTTCGGTGGTGACCTCGACGCCTTCGAGACGGCCGCCACGAACGAGGACGACACCGTCGAGACCATCACGCTGGTCGAGGACGCCGGTGACCGTCGACTCTACCGGGTGCAGGTCAGCGGCAGTACCGAGATGCCGCTGTACCCCCTCGACGACCGACTGCAGGCGTCCCGTCTCGGCGTCACGTCCTCGGCGGACGGCATCGAGGCGCGCCTCAGATTCCCCGACCGGGCGAGTCTCTCCGAGTACCAGCCGCTCGTCGAACAGAAGGGCGTGAACGTGACCCTCCGCAGGGTGTACGGCGAGAGCGACGCCGTCTTCGGCGGCGAGTACGGCCTCTCTGCGAAGCAGCGGGAAGCCCTCGAGGCCGCGGTCGCTGCCGGCTACTTCGAGGTCCCCCGCCGTGCGTCGCTGTCGGACCTCGCCGAGGACCTCGGCGTCTCCACGCAGGCGGTCAGCGAGCGCCTGCGTCGGGGCATCACGACGCTCGTCGAGAACGCCCTCGACTAGGCCTCGAACTCCACACGCTCCTCGACGTACAGCGTCTCCCCTGCCTCCACGTCCGCGAACTCGGCGGCGTCGGCCTGGACCGCCCGACCGGTCTCCGAGTCGAACGCCTCACTCAGCGCCGCCATGTCCTCGAAGTACAGTTCGACGACGCCGTCGTGGCTCGACCGCTCCGGGTCGTTGGGCACTGCAGTCGTGTACTTCTGGAGGTTCGGTAGCGACTCGGCGAGGTCGGCGTGCTCGCCCCGCCAGCGCTCGACGAACTCCTCGTGCGTGTAGTCGTCGCGGCGGACGAGCAACTGGACCAGTTTCACCATAGCGGGTGTGGGCGGGCGGGGGCCTTCGCTCTTTGGTCGGACCGCGATACCTTTGTACCAGAGGACTCCCAGAGATGGGTATGCGCGTCGAGAACTCCTTCCTCCCCGCCCCGGGCGTCGGGGAGACGACCGAACGCCGCCTCTGGGAGCACGGCGTCACCCACTGGGACGAGTTCGCGGGTGACGGTCCCGGCGTCGGCGACGCCACCGCCGAGAACATCTACACCTTCATTGAGGAGGCCCGGGCCGCACTCGACACCGGCGACACCCGGTACTTCGCCGATGTCTTCCCGAACAACACCCTGTGGCGCCTCTACGAGAACGTCGCCGGCGACGTCGCCTTCTTCGACATCGAGACCACCGGCCTCGACAAGCGCGCCAGCGACGTCACCACCGTGAGCGTCCACCACGCCGGCGACACGACGACGCTCGTCCAGGGCCACGACCTGACGAGCGAGAACCTCGTCGAGCTCCTGGACGCGTCGCTGCTCGTCTCGTTCAACGGCAAGCGCTTCGACGCGCCGTTCCTCGAGTACAACTTCGACTGCTCGTTCGACGCGCCGCACCTCGACCTCATGTACCTCTGCAAGCGCCTCGACCTCGACGGCGGCCTGAAGCAGGTCGAACGCGACCTGGGCATCGACCGCGGCGGTATGGACGTCGACGGACGCGAGGCCGTGCGCCTCTGGCACCGCTACGAGTCCGGCGACGAGGCCGCCCTCGATCGCCTCGTGGAGTACAACCGCTACGACGCACAGAACCTCGAGACGCTACTCGACACGGTCACCGGACGCCTCCACGAACACGTCTTCGAACCGCACTGCTGACCGGCGAGCAGTTCTCCGACGACCCGATTCTCGACGGCGCAGTCGGTACTACGACTCCACGATGATTTCGCCCACCATCCCGATACTGGCGTGGGGTTCACAGATGTACTCGTAGGCTCCCTCCACCTCGAAGGTGTACTCGTACTCGGTGCCGCTGGTCGCTAACTCGGCGAATCCGTCCCAGTTCGCGCCAGCAGGTTGATCCTCCGGCTTGATGTTGTGGTTGTCTGAATCCCACACCCACCGAACGGTCGTTCCGGGTTCGATGCGTAGCGTCTCGGGTTCGAACCGGTGCTCTCCACCGGGACCGACAACCACCATGGCGTCGTAGTCTGACCCCTCGATGGTCTGGACGGGGGTACTCTCGACGGTTGTCGTCGTCTCGGTGGTTGTCGTCGTCTCGGTGGT
Source organism: Halobacterium wangiae (assembly GCF_021249345.1). Taxonomy (NCBI): domain Archaea; kingdom Methanobacteriati; phylum Methanobacteriota; class Halobacteria; order Halobacteriales; family Halobacteriaceae; genus Halobacterium; species Halobacterium wangiae. The sequence continues at coordinate 2,625,635 of NZ_CP089588.1, forward strand.
TTCGACGGATCCACCGTCTCCGTCGCCGCCGTCCCCGCCTTCGCCACCCCCGTCTGACGTCGTCGTCGTCTCGGGGACGTCTCCGAACCACTCCGGTTCGCTCACCGACGTCTCTCCGATGTTCGTCACCGCCATCTCCAGGTCCGAACGCCGACCGTCGCCGGCGTCCTCGACGAGGTTCTCGATTTCGACCGACTGGACCATCCCGGTCCCCGTGAGCAGGAGGTCTCCGGACCCCACGTCCCGGATGGCTTCCACGGCTTCTGCGTCACGGAGTCCCGTGATGGGGAGCCGATAGCTGGCGTCTCCTTCGCCAGACACGTCCTCGAGCGGCCCGTACTCCAGGGCTTCCAGCAGGTTCCGGACGGTCTCCCGGACGCCGGTATAGCGCTCCTCGACCGTCGACGGCGAGATGGACCGCAGACGAGGTTCGTCGTCGCTGTCATACGTTCGCTCGCCCGCCTCGGAGCCGTCCGTGTACCGCTCGGTTCGTCCACTCCGCTCGCCGTCGGGGTAGCGCCACCACCGCCGGAAGTAGAGGCGGTCCGTGGCAGGGTCGTACTTTGCGCGGAGTTCGAGTGCCTGGAATCCGTCCTCGAACGTGTCGTGGGCGGTCTGCGTGAGCGCGGTCGTGTGTGACGTCTCCCTGGCAGCCGTTCGCTGTGCGTCGACGAACGCGTCGACGTTCTCGATGCCGTCCTCACCGAGACCCGGCAGGTCGCTGCGTTCCCGAGTTGTTCCCCCGTTGCTGCTCTCGTTTCCTCCCGTGGGTCCGTCGCTGACCGTGCTCGAACATCCCGGCAGAACCGCCAGCGCTGCCAGATATCCGAACTCCCGTCGTTCCATGCGCTGGCGTACGAGTGAGACCGTAAATATGTACTGGGGGTCGACACGTTCTCCGGCGTGGAACGCCGCGCCGTCGCGAGCGGCACTGCCGCGAGTACCGTGGATTTTTGACGGTCAGTTCACTACCGCCGACCATGGCAGCGCGCCCACCGGTAGGCGACGACGACCCGCCCGAACCGAACGCGTTCGGCATCGCAGTCGTCGACGACCACCTCCGTGACGCCGACCTCTCCTTCCCGGCGACACCCGAGGAGGTCGTCGTGGCTCTGGGCGACCCGGAGATCCCCTGCGGGCCGAACGGCCACGACGTCTCCCTGTCGGCCGCCGTCGAGCGGACCGCACGCACCCAGTTCTCGTCGCGGCGGGACCTGCTCGACGAACTCCACGACGAGTTCGAGCGCGAGCGCCGGGCCGGCGGCGGGTTCGTCTCGTGGCTCCGCTCGCTCGTCGGCTGACCGCTACGCGGCGCGCTCGCGGATCCGCTCGACTGCCGCCAGGAACCCGTCCGCGTAGGTCTCCTCGACGACGACGTCCGCGGCGGCTTTCGCCGCGTCGACGGCGTTCGCCACGGCGTAGGACCGCCCCGCCGCCTCGAACAGTTCCACGTCGTTCGCGGAGTCGCCGACCGCCACGAAGTCGGTGGGTTCGTAGCCGAGTTCCCCGGCGACCGTCGGGAGCGCGGCGCCCTTGTTCATCTGGGTCTCCTTGACGTGGTAGGCGAACTCGGTGTCGACGACGCTCAGGCCGTGTCGCTCCGCAATCTCCGTGAGCACGTCCAGTGGCTGCTCGCGGCTCACCGCGAGTTCCGTCTCCCGCCAGCGGTTCACGAGGTCCGACTCGCCCCACCCGATGTCGTAGCCCGCGGCGCGGAACTCCCTGGCGACCGCGTCCGCGCCCTCCCGGTCCCCGAAGTAGAACAGTTCGTCGTCCACGTACGCGACGCCGCCGTTCTCCGCGACGACGCACTCCTCGATGCCCACGAACTGGCAGAGCGCGATGGGGTAGGGGAGGGCTTTTCCAGTCGCGATGACGACTGGTGCGTCCCACTCCCGGAGCACGTCCATCACGCGACTGTCGATGGAGCGGTCCTCGCGACTCAGCGTGCCGTCGATGTCGACGGCGAGCGGCGCGACCATGTGCGCGTCGAACGTGTCCGTTCCTAAAGGGCGTAGCGGTTCGCGGAGGCGGCCTGTGCCGGCGTAGCGGACGTCAGTCGTCGGCCGCGGCGTCCGGCCGATAACTCCGGCTGATGGCCTTCCACTTCCCGGTCGCGAAGCGGTAGTAGTTGACCGCCGCGGGCACCCCGGACTCCGCGAAGAACGAGAGGTAGATGCCGAGGATGCCCAGCTGGGTCGTCGCGCCGAGGTAGACCAGCGGGATGGCGAGGCCGAACATGCCGAGGACGCGTCCGTAGAACGGCCACCGCGTGTCGCCCGTGGCGTCCAGCGCCCCAGCCGAGGCAGCGTTGACGCCCTGGGGGATCACCGCCGCGGCCGCCGCGTACACCATCCCGACCGCTATCGGCACGCTCGGGTCACTCGGGGACTCGACGAACAGGACCACGATGTCGCGGGCGAACACCGCGACGACGCCCGCGAACAGCACGTACGTCGCGACCGAGAACAACACGATCTCGCGGCCGTAGGAGGCCGCCGTCGTCTCGTCGTTCTGGCCGAGTTCCTGGCCGACGAGACTGGACGCCGCGAGGCCGAACCCCCAGCCGGGGGTGTTCATGATGCCGAGGATGCGCCGCGTCACGATGTACGCCGCGACGACCGGCGACCCGAACAGGCCGACGAACGCCAGCAGCGGGAACCGCGCGGCCGTCCAGACGGAGTTCCGCCCGACGACCGGGAGCCCGATCTCCACGACGTCGCGGCAGGTCTCCCAGTGCCAGTAGCTCCCGACCGGTGAGACGGTGACCGGGAACGCGCCGACGCCGGGGAGACGGCCCCGGGTCAGGCCGACGGCGAACGCGGCGACGACGACCACGTTGCTCACGACCGTCCCGAGCGCTGCGCCGACGACGCCCATGTCGAGGCCGAAGATGAACACGGCGTTCAGGCCGACGTTCACCACCGCGCCGCTCCCGCGGAGCACCATCGCCGTCCACGAGTCGTCGGCGCCGATGAGCGCCCGACTGCCGATGAGGTTCAGCCCGGCGAACGGCACGCCGAACGCGAGCACGCGGAGGTAGTCCGCGCCGTACCGGACGGCGACGGGGTCGTCGGTCAGCAGCGAGATGAGCGAGACGGGGTAGAGGTAGAAGATCGCGGCGACGGGCACCGTCACCGCGACGACGAGCGCCACGCTCGACCGGATGGCCTGCCCGAGTTCGCCGAACGCCTCGGCGCCGAAGCGCTGGGAGACGAGCGCGATGGTGCCGGCCGCGAGGCCGCCGCCGATACTGAACGCGGCGCCCCAGTACGGCCCGGCGAACCCGACGCCTGCGATGGCGGTGCTCCCGAGCGCGACGCCGACCATCGCCACGTCTGCGGCGCTCTTCGACATCCGGGCGACCCCGGTGACGATGCGCGGCCACGCGAGTTCGGACGTCCGACGCGCCCGGTGCTCGGAGATGAGCCCCATCCTCGCGAGTGCGAGACCGATGGCGCGGAGGAGTCGACTGAACGGGTTCGGGACCACGAGTACCCGTGGCTCGGGCACCGACCGGGAAAGGCGTATGGAATCCGGTCGGTGCTTCGGGGTAGCTAGTCGCCGCCAGAACGACTCCCGATACAGCCGCGAGTCCCCGTCACGGGCCTCAGCCAGCCGTACTCACGCGGTCGGCGGCGGCGACGGCGACCGCGCCCACGACCGCGAGGGCGCCCGCTGCGACGAACACGGGGTCGTAGGTCGCGAAGGCCTCGTACCCGACGCCCGCGAGGTACGGCGCGAGGATCCCACTGAAGGCGAAGGCGACGGAGATCAGCCCGAACACGGCGTTGATGTTCGCGCGGCCGAACAGGTCAGCCGTGAGGGGTGCGAGCAGTGCCCCGTTGCCGCCGTAGGTGAGCCCGTACACCGCGGCGAACGCCCAGAGCTCGAGGGGTGTCCCCACGCCCGCCAGCGCGACGGTGGAGACGCCCATCGCGGCCGAGCACGCGACGAACACGCGGATCCGGCCGAGGCGGTCGCCGAAGAAGCCGATGGCGACGCGGCCGGCCGCGCTCGCCGCGCCGAGCACCGCGAGCGCCGTCGCCCCCGTCTCCCGCGTCATCCCGAGGTCCGTCCCGTAGACGACGAGGTTGACGAGCACGACGTATAGCGTCCCGTAGATGGCTGCCCACCCGACGAACGTGAGCGCGAACGTCGGCGTCCGGGCGACCGCACCGACCTCGGAGAGCTGGTCGCGCCACGCCGAGTCGCCCGCGCGCTCGACGCCGTTCGGGAACTCCGCCGCAGGCGCCTCACCGGCACCTGGTTCCCCCCGGACGAGCGCCGTCGCGGCGGCGAGGACGACGGCGACGCCGGCCGCGAGTGCGACGAGAGCGTCCCGCCAGCCGACACGCGCGACGAGCTCCGTCGCGACTGGCGAGACGACGAGCATCCCGAAGCCGAGGCCGGCCGAGGCGAGTCCGCTGGCGAGGCCGACACGGCGGTCGAACCAGCGAGCGGGCGTCGCGTACGCGACGACGTAGACGACGCTCAGTCCCGCACCGGTGACGACGCCGTACCCCGCGACGAACTGGGGGAGCGTGGACGCACGACTGGTCGCGACCAGCCCGCCACAGAGGACGACGGTGCCGGCGGCGAGCATGCGGCGGGTGCCGTAGCGGTCCACGAGCGCACCGATGCCGACGGCGCCGACGTACAGTGCCACCGTCTGGACGCCGAAGGCGGTGGACGTGGTGCTACGCGGTGCGCCGAACGCTTCGAGGACTGGCTCGAAGAACACGCCGAAGGAGTACGAGAGACCGAAGACGACGAACGACCCGAGGAAGCAGCCGGTGACGACGACCCAGCCAGCGTACACGTCCGGGCGACGGTTCCATCGCATCGGCGCCGGCTACGCGGTGGGGGGATGAAAGAATCTGGGGTCCGGCCCAAAGCATCTGCCGGGGAACGACGGTGCGACGAATCTGGACGAACGTTCAAGTTGGCCGGACGCCTGGTCAGTTTCGCTCTCGTTTCGCCAGCAGGTGTCAGCGAATTACGAGAGTATGTGACTTCTACCCAAGCATTTATCACATATTGGTATAGTGTGCGCCCTATGGCAACATCCCGCAGTCGTGTACAGGCATTCGGAAATCGCATGGCCAACTGGTCCGAGAAGTGGGTACCGAACCCGTTCCTCTTCGCGGTGCTGCTCACTATCATCGCCTACATCGCGGCGAACCTCGCGACCCCCGACGGGCCCGTCGAGAACGTCCGGAACTGGTACGGCGGCTTCTGGACGCTGCTCACGTTCGCGATGCAGATGGTGCTCATCCTCGTGACGGGGTACGCGGTCGCCGACTCCGACTTCGTCAGCAACTACCTCGACCGTCTCGCGTCGTGGCCGGACAACAACGCGCAGGCGGCGGCAGCGACCGGCGTCGTCGGCATGATCGGCGGCTACTTCCACTGGGGCGTCGGCCTCATCGTGGGCGCCATCTTCGCCATCTTCGTGGCTCGCGCAGGCCACAAGCGCGGGAAGACGTTCCACTACCCGCTACTCGCAGCCGCGGGCTACACGAGCCAGGTCATCTGGCACGTCGGCCCGTCCTCGAGCGCCGGGCTGCTGTCCGCGACCGACGACCACCCGTTCATCGACACTATCGGCGTCGTTCCGCTCTCGGAGTCCGTGTTCACCATCTACGCGTTCGGACTCGCAGTCATGGTGCTCATCACGGTGACGATCACGCTGTACTACCTCGCGCCCGACGAGGAGAACGCCACCGGCATCGAGGAGTACGCTCCGAGCCTCATCGACGAGACGGAGGGTGACGCACTCTCCGAGTCGACCGACCCAGAGCCGCAGGCCGACGGTGGCACGACCGAGGTCGACCCCATCGACCAGGTCACCCCCGCGGACCGCATCAACGACAGCCGCATCATCGCGTACCTCATCGGGTTCGGGATGCTCGTCTACATCGTCGACTACCTCGCGCAGGTCGGCACCATCGGCGAGGCGCTCGACCTCAACCTCTTCAACTTCATCTTCATCGCGCTCGGCTTGTTCCTCCACAAGACGCCGTCGGCGTACATGGAAGCAATCCGGGACGCGACCGAGGGAGCCGCCGGGATCATCCTGCAGTTCCCGTTCTACGCCGGCATCCTCGGCATCATCAGTGGCTCCGGTCTCTCCAACCTCATCGCCGAGGCGCTCCTCGACGTGGCGACCCCGGCGACGTTCCCCGTCATCGCGTGGCTGCTCGGCGGCGTGATGAACCTCTTCGTCCCGAGCGGCGGCGGCGAGTGGGGCATCATCGGCGGCATCATCGGCGGCGCTGCCATCGAACTCGGCGTCGCACCCGGGAAGGCCATCATCGCCTACGGCACCGGCGACATGTGGACGAACATGTTCCAGCCGTTCTGGGCGATTCCGCTGCTCGGCCTGACGAAGGTGCGGGCTCGCGACATCCTCGGGTACACCATGGTCATCCTGCTCGTGCTCACGCCCGTGTTCGCGGTCGGCCTGTACTTCCTGCCGTACTGACGGTCCCTCCGTTCCCCGTCCGTGGGTTCACCGACCCACGAACTGAAACTCCTCCGCTGCCTCTCGATACACCATGACAGTCCACACCAACCCGCTCGCAGACGCCATCGCCGACCTGCACGAGGGTCGAACGACGCCGACGGAGTACGCCGAATCGTCGCTCGACCGACTCGAGGCCGCCGAGGACGACGTCCACGCGTTCCTCCCGGAGGAGGGGCGGCGCGACCGCGTCCTCGGTGCGGCGGAGTCGCTCGAAGACGAGTACGTCGACGGCGACCGACCACCGCTGTACGGGGTCCCGGTCGGCGTGAAGGACATCTATCACGTCGACGGCTTCGAGACGCACGCCGGGTCGTCGGTGCCGCCCGAGGCCCTCGCCGGCCCGCAGTCCGACGTCGTCACCGCCCTCTTGGACGCCGGCGCGCTCGTCCTCGGGAAGACGGTCACCGCCGAGTTCGCCTACTTCGAACCCGGGCCGACCCGGAACCCCCACGACCTCGGGCACACGCCGGGCGGGTCGTCCTCGGGGAGCGCGGCCGCCGTCGCCGCGGGCGTGACGCCGCTGGCGGTCGGCACACAGACGTACGGCTCCATCGTCCGGCCGGCTGCGTTCTGCGGCATCGTCGGCGTGAAACCGACCTACGACCGCGTTCCGATGTCCGGCATATTCCCCGTCTCGGAGTCTGCCGACCACGCCGGCTACTTCACGCAGGACGTCGCGGGTGCGCGTCACGCGGCGCCCGTGTTCTACGACGAGTTCGAGGACGTTTCCCCGGACGAGAAGCCAGTACTGGGCGTCCCGGACGACGCGTACCTCTCGCAGGCCGACGACGAGACGCTGGCGCACTTCGAGGCGCGTCTGGAGGACCTGCGAGACGCCGGTTACGAGGTCCGACGGACGGACGCGCTGGCGGACATCGCGTCCGTCAACGAGCGCCACGACGACATGGTCGCCGGGGAGGCAGCCCTCGCACACGACGAACTGTACGCCGACTACGGCGACCAGTACGCCGACAGCACCGCCGGACTACTGGCCGACGGCCGCGACGTCTCCGTCGGACGGCTGGTGGACTGCCGGAACGGCCGCCGGGCGCTCCGGGACCGCCTCGCGGAGGCGATGGACGAGACGGGCGTCGACGCCTGGGTCGCACCGTCGGCGCCGGGGCCGGCCCCGGAGGGAATCGACTCGACTGGCGACCCCGTGATGGACGTGCCGTGGACGCACGCCTGCGTTCCGGTGGTCGGGCTGCCGGCCGGCGAGCTAGACGACCTGCCGGTCGGCATCCAGTTCGCCGGTCGGTTCGGCGACGACGAACGACTGCTGGCGTGGTGTGCGGACCTCGCAGACGTGCTGGGTGACGGCTGAACTCCTGGTCGTCGGTTCGTCCGCAGAGAAGCGCGTCGAGAAATCCGGCTTCGTCAGGACTCGCCGAGAACGCCGCCGATGGCGCCGAGCACGATCGGGTAGCCGACGCCCGCGACGATGACGGACTCGATGAACTTCGGAGCGATGGACATCGAGACTGACTCGCCGAACATCGTCGTGGTCAGCGCCCACTTCGAGAGGAACGCGACGGCGACGGCGCAGACGAGGTAGCCGGCGACGACAGTCGCCCCGGCTCTCGCACCGCTGACGTTCGGGCGCTGGGCTGTCCGCGTCGCTACCCAGTACCCCGCAGCGACCAGCGCCAGGACCGGGACGGCGAGCATCCACTGCTCCTCGAGCGCCCCTGCGGTCAGTGTCTCGGACATGGTCCGCGACCCGGAGGACCCGGTGATCTCGATGGTGACGTGGTGCATCGCCATGAACACCCAGCCGACGGCCTGCCACGGTTCGGGTGCCGACGAGAGCTGCGACGACAGGCTCCCCACGGCGTCGAGCGCCTCTCCCGACTTCCTCACGTACGTGAACAGGTAGCCGACGGCGAAGGCGCCGACGCCGGCGACGAACCCCAGTCGCAACGGGCCGTCCCCGGTCGCCTGACGACCCGGTGGGGCCGTGGTCCGGTGGGTCTGCCCGTTTGGGTCTGCTCCGCTCGCTGTTCCCCTCCCGTCTGTCGCGTCTGCCTCCAGCGAATCACCGCAGGACTGGCAGAACGCGTTGCTCGCGTCGACGTCGGCTCCACAGCTCGAACAGTACGGCATACAGTCACCAACACGACACTACCCGGTTATAAAATTTCGCACAGGTTAGATTGCGTGAACGTTAGTGGCCCCTGTGGAGCCGGTGTCTCACGTCCGCCAGCCGCGGTCCGTCCGGTTCAGGCGCTCGCAGCCGTCCTCCGTGACGACCACCAGGTCCTCGATGCGCACGCCGAACTCGCCGGGGCGGTAGACGCCGGGTTCGACGGAGAACACCATCCCGGTCTCCAGTTCGCGGTCGCTCCCCGCGACGATGTAGGGTTCCTCGTGGACCTCGAGACCGGCGCCGTGCCCGGTGCGGTGGACGAACTCGTCGCCGTAGCCCGCAGCCTCGATGACCTCGCGGGCCGCCGCGTCCACCGCGCCGGCCGTCACGCCCGGTTCCACGGCGTCGACGGCGGCCTGCTGTGCCTCGCGGACGACGTCGTGGACCGACTCGAACTCGGCCGGCGGGTCGCCCGCCGGGACTACCGTCCGCGTCTGGTCGCTGGGGTAGCCGTCGACGCGCGTCCCGAAGTCGAAGACGACGGGGTCGCCTCGCTGGACTTCGCGGTCCGAGTGGCGGTGGTGGGGTTTCGCGCCGTTCGGCCCGCTGCCCGCGATGGTGCCGAACGAGGGGCCGTCTCCGCCGTGGGCGACGAGTCGCTCCTCGACGTACTCGACGAGGTCCGCCTCCGTCATCCCGACCGCGTCATCGCCGAGTTCCCCGACGTCCCGCATCGCCGCGTCGGCTACCTCGCCCGCGCGCCGGAGCGCGTCGAGTTCCGCGTCGTCCTTGCGCACGCGGAGCGGGCCCAGCACCTCGTCGGCGAGCCCCCACTCGGCGTCCGGGAGCGCCGCACGCAGGTCCTGCGTGAACCGTGCCCACATCGTCGGGTCCGCGAGCAGTTCGCCGGACGCCATCCCGAGGTCGGTGGCCGTCTCGGCGACCAGTTCCACCGGGTCGTCGCCGTCCGCCCAGAGCCGCACGTCCTCGACCCAGCTCTCGTCCCGGATCTGGTCGCCGTACAGTTCGGGCGCGACGAACGCCGGGTCACCCTCGCTGGGGACGAACAGGAACAGGTGTCGCTCGGAGGGCTCCTCGTGGAAGCCGCCGAGGTAGTAGAGGTTCGGACTCGGGAACAGCACGACGCCGGCCGCGCCGCGTTCGCGGAGCCGTCGTCGACAGCGTCGAGTGCGGTCCTCGAAGTTCTGCATACGTCCCCGAGGACGGCCGGCGCCCTTAACTCCCCGCCACCGGGACCGTCGCCCCGCCCGCGGCCACGTGCGTGCCGACGAACAGCAGGCGGTACCAGACGTCGTTCGCGGGTATCGCGCCGGTAGCCACACCGTCGCTCTCGGTCTCCTGTCGGTCTGTCGCCGCCAGTTCCCCGGTGACGTCCTCGCCGGCGAACGTGAGTTCGTAGCCGGAGTCGACACCACTGAGGGTGAACTCGACGATCTCGCCGGTGACGAGGAAGGCGTCGCCCGCGGCGTTCCCGGTCTCGCCGGTCACCGTCGCCGTGCCGTCGCCGTTCTCGCTGACGGTGTCCTCGCTGTCGGCCGAGACGCCGGCGGTGGCGTGTGGTTCGACGGTGCCGCCGACGACGAACTCGTACGTGAAGTCGGCGTCGTCGCGCAGCGAGCGGACGACGAACGGCGCGTCGGCTCCGCTCACCCCAGTGTCGTTCCCGGACGACTGGCTCAGGGTCGACTCGGCGGCGACCAGTCGGCCGTCGTCGGTCACGGTCCCGGTGAGGGTGTTCGCCGTCTCGTCGACGGTCACGTCGTGGACGAGGGTCCACTCGGAGCCGTCGTACCGCCACAGTCTCGCGCTCGCCTCCTCGCCGTCGTAGTCGAAGGTCAGGGTGACCTCTCCCCTGACGTTCGAGAGTTCGACCCCGCGGTCGGCGGCCCGGGAGTTGGGCGGTCCCGACGAGAGGTTCGCGGTGTCGAACGGTTCGAGGACGATCTGTTCGTCCCGGAAGGACAGCGAGGCGACCGTGTCGAGTCGCAGTTCGTCGGCACCGACGCCGCCGTCGGTGAGTTCGACCTCGGGACCGCCGTTGTCCCTGAACGTCACGTTCTGGAGGTACTCGCCGCTCGCACGAGCACCGAAGAGGCCGCGGTTAGCGTTCGACTCGACGACCACGTTACGGAGTTCGTTCCGGAAGCTGTCGGAGAACCTGACCCCCGGCCCGTCGTTGTTCGCCACGTAGGCGTCCACGAAGACGTTGTTCACCACGTCGGTCGAGAGGTAGATGCCGGCCGAGGCGTACCCCACCGGTCCGTTCCCGGTCGCGGTCACGTTCCTGAACGTGTTGTTCTCGACGTTCTGGTAGAGCCCGAAGCCGAGCTGGTCGTTGTCGCTGGCGGTGACGTTCCGAGCGGTGACGTCGCTGACCTCCCAGAAGCTGAAGCCGTCCCGGTTCTCGGTCGCGGTGACGTTCTCCACGCTACCACCCTCTGCTTCCGTCATCCTGACGCCGGTCTGGGTGTTGTTGGTCGCGACGACGTCCAGGAGGTGCGCTTCCGTACCTATGCCCGCGATGTCGCCGACGACGACGCCGCGCTCCCAGTCGGTGACCCGGAGGTCCTGGACCGTCACCGAGGAGAGCGTCTGGTTCCGCTCGACCGGGGCGCCGGGCGTCTCGCTGTAGACGAGGACGCCGACGCTGTCGTTCGTCCGGTTCCCGGCGACCGTGTGGTTGTTCCCGTCGAGGACGACGTCGCTCGCCCGGACGTGGATGCAGACCTCCGCCGACTGGCTACTGACGTCACTGCTCAATTCGTAGCGCCCGGGCTCCGTGATGGTCGTACAGGAGTCGATCTGCTTGGACTCCTGTCGCGACTCGTCCCCGGTTTCCGGGGCTGGCGACGGACCGGCCACGGCGCCATCGGTCGCCGTCGCCCGGTTCGCCGGCGTCGTCGGGGTCGCCACGGCGACTGTTACGGGTGAGGTGACGACGATGGCCGCGACGAGCACGACGAGAACTCGGAGCAGTACTCTCCGCACTCCGTCCGGCCGACTGTTCGACATACGACGGGTATCGGCTCGCACGTAAGTCGCAATTGTGGCCGAGTCGTGCCACGAAGCCCCCCAGGAGACCACCGGTAGTGGCCAGCTGGTTACACCCCGGTGGCAGAGTGCCAGCACTAGTCCGGACGAGTGCGGCGATTTCTAGCGATCTCTGGCCGGGGCCGGAACGTTCTACTACCCCGGCCGCCACCGTCGGGTGTGCACCGGAGTGGTCACTACGGCGTCGCGCTGCTCTCCTACGCCCCCGTGCTGTACGTGCTCGCCGCCCAGGGTCACGTCGTGGCCGGCGTGACGGGCGGTGCGCTCGTCCTCGCGTTGACCCTGCTCCCGGACGTCGACCTCTCGATTCCGCTGATGGCCCACCGTGGCGTGACCCACACAGTCGCGTTCGCCGCGTTCGTCGGGGCGGCCGTGTGGGCCGCCGTCTGGTTCGCACCCGTGGCGGTGGCCTCGCGGGAACTGGTGGCGGCCGGTGCGGGCGGCCTGGCGGCGTTCGCCGTCCTCGCGCACCTGCTCGCCGACGCGCTCACGCCGCGGGGCGTCCCGCTGCTCTGGCCACTGACAGGCCGGCGGTTCTCCCTGGACGCGGGACCCTCCGACAGCGTGCTCTGGAACGCTGGACTGCTCGCCGTCGGAGCGTTCGCTACCGTCGCCGCGGTGGCGACGGCCGCTGGTGTCTACTAGCCAACAGAAACTCGTTTGTGGGAACGCTTATCGGACAGTTCACCGTAGCTCCGCGTATGAGCGGCTCCGACACACCCATCGACGCCGCCGGCCTCGACGGCGCGACTGGCTGCCTCGAGGACGGCCTGCCCCCCGCCGAAGCCTTCGCCCTGCTCGGCAACGAGACGCGCATCCAGATCCTCCAGGAGCTGTGGCTCGCCCCCGACCAGCCGGTGGCGTTCTCCGACCTCCGGAAGCGCGTCGGGATGCGGGACAGCGCCCAGTTCAACTACCACCTCTCGAAGCTCACCGACCACTTCGTCCGCCAGGTCGAGGGCGGCTACGAGTTCCAGTACGCCGGCGAGAAGGTGGTCCGGGCTATCCTCGCGGGCACGTTCACCGACCGCGTCTCACTGGAGTTCCCCGTCACGGGCGAGTGCTTCGACTGCGGCGGCAGCCTCGAGGGTCGCTACGCCGACGAGCGCCTCGCCGTCGGCTGCACCGACTGCGACGCGACGTACGGCCGCTACGGCTTCCCGCCGGGCGGCCTCCGGAACCGGACGACCACCGAACTCGAGGCCGCCTTCGACCAGCGCGTGCGCCACCTCCACTGCCTCGCGGCGGACGGCGTCTGCCCGGAGTGCGGCGGCCGGATGGACACCTCGGTGGTCCCCGACGCCGAGGGGAAACTCGGCGGCGACGTACGCGTCGACCACACCTGCGCGCAGTGCCAGCACACCATCTCCTCGCCCGTCGGCCTCTCGCTGCTGGACGAATCGAAGGTGGTCGCCTACCACGCCGACCACGGCGTCGAGTTGAACACCCGCAAGCACTGGACGCTCCGCTGGTGTGTCACCGACGAGTCGACGACGTTCGAGGACGACCCCGTACGCGTGTCGGTGACGATTCCCCTCGACGACGAGGAGCTGACGGTCACGCTCGACGGCGACCTGCAGGTCCTCGACACCGAACGCCGCTGCCGGACCACCGGCGAGGACGGCGCGCGGACCACCGCCAACTGACGACCTCACAGCCCCCAGACAGAACTGGATTTCAGTTTCTCGCCGGACAGAAGTATAATTCTGCGGACACTTATGCTGGTGGTGACCCTCCGTACAGACGAGGAGAGACAGATGACAACCACCACCCACTCCCCCGGACACCACCCGGTATCGCCCGCGCTCCGCGTCCTGCGCGTGCTGCTCGTCGCCCTCGTCGCTGTCGCCGGGTTGGCCGCTACGCTCGCTGCGCTCGCTGTCGTCGCCACCCACCCGCTCGCGCTGGTCCTGTTCGGCCTCCCTGTCGTCGTGACGGTCGGTTTCGGCGTGCTGTTCGGCGTCGGCCGCCTCGGCGCGGCGGTCGCCGAACGGGTCTCCACGTAGTTGCCAATACGGGTGCTTTCTCTAGAGTGCCCCGTAGCTACGCCGCTGTAGACAGTTCAGAGATCGACCGGCTCGGCGTCTTCGAGATACTGCTCGAACAGGGACTCTGCCCACTCACGCAGCGGCGTTGACCCGGATGCCACGACTGCACGGACGACACCCTGGTCATCTCGGAGTATCAGATGGACCTCCCCGTCTACGACCTCGACCGAGCAGGGGACCGCTCCGTCGTACACCGAGATCGTCACTGTGTCGGCATCGAGAATCGATTCCAGCTGGTCACGCCACTCGGGTTCCTCGTACAGCGACCGGATTGCATCGTCGGTATAGACGCCCTCGTACCGTTGCCCGCGCTCCTGAACGGCAGCCACGTTCGCATCGAGGCAGTTCCTGTTGTATGCGTACGAGAGCACTCGAACGTCCCGACCAGTCTGTAATTCGTTCTCGACGCGGTCCATCGGCGCGTTCGGCTCCGTCTGTGTCGGCGTGACCACCTCGGCGTCAGCGAGCCACCTCACGTCGAACCCGTCGACAGTTGTGGGCAACAACGGCGCGACCTCCCGCAAGTCCTCGCCGACACGGACTGCCTCCTGGAGGCCACTAACAGCGTTCGAAATCCACGTACCGAATGCCGTTGCCTCGTAGAGCGCGTCCTCCTTCGACACCCACCCTCGGTCCCGGAAGTCCTCTAACACCCGGCTGAGCGTCGCCTGTGACGCACCAGTTTCGGCCTCCAGTTCGCGGCGCGTGAGTGCGTCGCTCGTGAGCACGTCGAGTACGCGAACCCGATTCTCTGACCGGGACAGATACGCAATCTCGTCCAGCGACCGTTCCATAGCAGTTCAAGACTGCGCGTCGTGATAAACGGCGGTATCACCGAGAGTTCGACCCGTGAAACGTTTTCACCACGCTGCAAGAGTTTCGAGAATCACCTACGTTCGAGCGGGCCAGACCAGTGGTATGTTACAGACCGGACTCCGAGTGGTGTCTAATCGATGAGTGCCACGATTCTCGACCACCGACTCCGGAATGCTGTCCTGTTCGTGACCTTGGCAAGTCTGTGGGGTGGCACGTACCCCGCGGTGAAGGTCGGCCTCGAAGCGTTCCCGCCCATCCTCCTCGCCGCGTTCCGCCTCGACCTCGCCGCAGTGCTGTTACTGCTGTACGCTGCTCGTTCGTACGACTACTGGCGGCCACGGGACGGTCGTGACTGGCTCGCCGTACTCGCGGGCGGTGCGCTCACACTCGCCGGATACAGCGTACTGTTGAACGTCGGCCAGCAGACCGTCCCGAGTGCGATTGCCGCGATTCTCGCCGGCCTGATTCCACTCCTCACGATCGGATTCGCCAAGGTCTTGCTGCCCGAGGAGGCCTTCGGCGTCGTCGAGTTGGTCGGCGTCGGCCTCGGTTTCGTCGGGCTGGCCGTGATCACGCGACCCGACCCGTCGAATCTGCTGGCGGCGGACACGCTCGGCCAGGTGATCCTGGTGTTGGCTGCCGCCTCCTTCGCGCTCGGGGGCGTCCTAACACAGTGGGCGGACGCAGCGATGCCGTTCGCGCCGCGGACCGCGTGGGCGATGCTGGTTGGCGGGGTCGTCGCACACGGTGCCAGTTACTGGAGTGCGAGTGAATCACTCCAGCTAGTTCGGGTGTCTACACAGGGACTCCTCGCACTCCTGTACCTCGGCGTGTTCGTGAGCGCACTCGGGTACCTGATTTACTTCGACCTGTTGCCCCGCCTCGGGTCCGTCGAACTCAACCTCGTCACGTACGGGGCAGCGATGACCGGGACGGTGTTCAGTTGGGCGCTGTTCGCCGAACAGATCACCGGAGTGACCCTCGCCGGGTTCTTCCTGATCGTCTCCGGATTCGTCCTGCTGAAGCGCGAAGCGTTCTACGAGGAGTACGACGGAGTAGTCCGAAGGATCCGGACGGAGTCACCCTGACGTGGCTGACTCGACGGTAGAACGCCGTGGTGGCGGAACACGCGTCGCGGTTCCCGGCCTGGTGTCGAAAACAGAGACGGTGCTAGCAGCTACCGCTAAACGAGCGTCTCGACGCGTTCGGCGAGGTGTTCGCCGAACGGTAGCGAACACGTCAGCCCCGGCGACACCGCGTTCAGGACGTGCACCGCGCGCTCTTCTTCGACGAACAGCGGCTGTTTGACCAGGTCGCCGTCCCGCGAGACGACCTGCGCCCGGACGCCCGCGTAACTCGGCACGAGGTCGTCGTCCCGGAGCGCCGGCAGCAGTTTCCGCGCGGCGGCCGCGAACCGCGGCTTCGAGAACGACTTGCCGAGTTCCACCGCGGCGACGCGGACCATCTTCGGTGACGCGAACAGTCGCCAGAACCCCTCGTAGCCGAGGGCGTCGCGGAGGTCCCCGAGGTTCACGTCCGTGTTCTCGTATGCCTCGCGTCCGAACGCCAGCACCGCGTTCGGCCCGACGATGACCGACCCGTCGGCGCGACGCGTGAAGTGGACGCCGAGGAACGGCAACTCCGGGTCCGGGGTCGGGTAGATCATCGAGTTCACCAGCCCGCGGCGGTCGGGCGTCACCTCGTAGTACTCCCCGCGGAACGGCACCACCCGGTAGTCCTCGCCGACGCCGACGGAGTGTGCGATGCGGTCCGCCTGCAGGCCCGCCGCGTTGACGACGACACCGGCGTCCAGCGGGCCGGAGTCCGTCGCCACCCGGTAACCACCCGCAGTACGTTCGAGGCCCGTCACGCGTGTGTCGAGGTGGACAGTGACGCCCGCCTCGCGGGCCTCCCGGGCGAGGGCGTAGACGTACTGCTGGGCGTCGACGGACGCGGCGGCGGGGCAGTGTAGTGCCGCCCGGCCCGCGGCTTCGGGTTCGAGTTCCCGGAGGCGCTCGCGGCCGACGACGGTCGCCTCCACGCCATTCGCGTCGGCCTGCGCGGCGAGTTCGTCGAGGCGCCGCTCCTCCGTCCGGGTTCGGGCCGCGACCACCACGCCGACCTCTTCGCAGGGGACGTCGTGTTCCGCGCAGAACGCCTTCATCCGGCGCGTGCCCTCGACGGCGAACTCGGCCTTCTGGGTGCCCGGTTCGTAGTTGAACCCCGGGTGGAGGACGCCCGAGTTCCGCCCGCTCTGATGGACGGCGAGGTGGTGTTCCTTCTCCACCACTCCGACGTCGAGGTCCGTCCGCGTCGCGAGGTGGTAGGCCGTAGAGATGCCGACACAGCCACCGCCGACGACGACCACGTCGTGTTCCATGCACCCGGGTTGTGGGCCGGGGGTGAAGTCGTTTCGGACCACCTAGTGGTTCGCCCGGGTCGTACTCTCGGTAACAGGTGCCGACGGGGACTCACTTATGCCGGCACCCCACCAACCACGAGTGCCGTCGCTCAGAGGCACGGCCACGCGAAACGCCAGTCGAGACGGATGCCCTTTTCCCCGCTCGCTGGCAACGTCGACCCATGGAGACCACGACGGAGAGCAGGTTCAGAGTTCTCGGGCCCGCGCCCGACTACCCCGACGACCTGCTGTTGCTCGACCGGGCCGACCACGAGCCCGTGCGTGTCGTCGTCGATGCCGGCGGGGACCTCGCCGAGACGGTCGAGGCGCTCCGTCCGGGCTACCTCGTCGCCGCGACGCTGGCGTGGGACGACGGCGACGCCCGTTTCGTCGACTGCGACATCGAGGAGCGGACGCTGTTCACGTTCAAGAACGGCGTCAGTGGGCTCTTCGAGGCCGCCCTCGAAACGATGGAGGAGGCCCACCAGGAGGGGGTGGGCGTCACCGGCCGTCCCACGTTCAGCACGGACGGCGAGCCGAACGGTGCGGTGTACGCGTTCGCCGAGCAGCCCGGCGAGCGGGACGTCTTCGAGGAGATCCGGACCGGCGCGCTCCCGCTGGAACCGCTGCTCGACCGCCTCGACGAGGCCGAGGACTGCGACCACGAGGTGTTCGTCTTCCACCCGCTCGAACACGACTTCGTCGTCGTCTACCTCGTCCTCCAGAAGCACTCCGTGCTCGCGGATACCGTCCGAGACACCTACGACTGTCCCCGACCGTCGGAAGTCTGAGTCCTAGTTCTCTACGGGTTCACGCGCTGCTGCCAGTCGAACGAGGTCCGCGAGCGTCTCGTTCACCGGTGCGTCCAGGCCGTGCACGTCCGCTCGCCGCACGAGTTCGCCGTTGAGCGACTCGATCTCCGTCTGCGTCCCGCGCTCGACGTCCTGGCGCATCGACGAGCGGTTCGTCGCCGTCCGCCTGGCCACCTGGCGAGCCGTCTCGACGGCGTCGTCGGGGACGTCGACGCCCTCGGCCCGCGCGACCGCCACTCCCTCTTCGACCGCGCGCCGGAGCAGGCGTTCGCCCGACGCCCGCTCGACGAGCGCGCCGTTGGGCACTCGCGCCAGCGCCGTCGCGGCGTTGATGCCGGCGTTGACGAGCACCTTCGACCACACCGCTCGCTCGGGGTCGCCGGCGACGGTGGTCTCGACCCCCGCGTCGGTGAGCAGTGCCGCGATAGCGTCGACGTGGTCGTCGTTCGGCGCGAAGTAGCGCCCGACGGTCGTCTCACCGCCGCCGGCGTGCCGCACCTTCCCAGGGGCTTCGAGGGTGGCACCCTGGGCAGTCGTCCCCGCGACGACGTGCTCCCGGGGGACGTACTCCGCGATGGTCTCGACGTTCCCCAGGCCGTTCTGGAGCGTCAGCACGTCCGCGCCGTCGAGGTGGGCTGCGACGGTGCGCATCGCCTCGTCGGTGTCGTAGCTCTTCACGCAGACGACCAGTAGGTCCGCGCCGCTCGCCACAGCGGGGTCGGTCGCCGTGTCGACGCGGACCGTCTCCGTGCGTCCGTCGGGGTGCGAGAGACGGAGGCCGTCGGCTGCCACCCGGTCGAGGTGGTCGCCGTCGCGGCCCAGCAGCGTCACGTCGGCGCCGGCGGTCGCGAGCAGGCCCCCGAACAGCGACCCGATCGACCCCGCGCCCAGCAGTACGACGCGCATGGCCGGTCGTTGGACGGGTGCCGGTAAAGCGTGCGGGGTTCGCCGGTAGCTTCAGGGCCGGGACCACTCATGGGGACGCATGGGACTCCGGGACGCGGCCCCGCCGCTGGCCGCCGCCGCGCTCTGGGGCGGGATGTACGTCGTGAGCAAGTGGGGGTTCGGCTCCGTCCCGGCCGTCACGCTCGCGTTCCTCCGGGTGCTGGTCGGCGGCGTCGCGCTGTACGTCGCCGTTCGCGCGCTCGACGCCACGCCCTCGCTGTCTACGAAGGACCGCCGCGGGATGCTCCGACTGGGCCTCTGGGTGGCGCTCACGCTCGCCACCCAGTTCGTCGGCACCGACCGCACGACGGCGAGCCAGGGCGCGCTGCTCACGGTGTTGACGCCCGTCTTCACGCTCCTGCTCGGCGTGGCGATGCTCGACGAGGTGCTGACGCCGCGTTCTGCCTCGGGGATGACCGCCGCGGGCGTCGGCACACTGCTCGTGCTCGCCGGGCAGTACGGCCTCGCGCTGGGCGGCGGCGACCTCGTCGGCATTCTGGCGCTGCTCGTTGCGAGCGCGGCGTGGGCGGCGTACACCGTCGACGGTGCGCGACTCGTCCGGAAGCACGGCGCGCTCGTCGCGGCCACGTACAGTTCGCTCGCGGCGGTGCCGATGCTGGCGGTGCCCGCGGCCGCCGAACTCGCCGTGACCGACGTGACGCTCACGTTCACGCCCGGCGTTATCGGGGCCGTCGCGTACCTCGGACTCGGCAGCACGGCCGCCGCGTGGTTCCTCTGGTACCGCGGCGTCGAGCGAACCACCGCCACCGTCGTCGCGGCGTGCTTCTTCGCACAGCCACTGGTCGGTGCCGCGCTCGGCGCGCTCCTGCTCGGGGAGGTGCTCGGCCCCGGATTCGCGGTCGGGGGCGTACTGATGGGCGTCGGCGTCGCGCTGGTCAGCACGGCGCGAGCGCGGTAACCCTTTTGTGCCCCGCCCGCCACGGAGCGAACAGATGAACTCGCGGGACCGACGCGGCCAGTTGCTGCTCGTCGCGGGACTCGGTCTCGCCGTGGCGTTCGTCGCCCTTGCACTCGTGCTCAACGCGGTGGTGTTCACGGAGAACCTCGCTACCCGGAACCACGGCCGCGCGGACGACGCCGTCGGCTTCGAAAACGCCGTCGAGCGTGGCGTCGGCGGCGTCCTCTCGGAAGTGAACCGACTCGACAACGCGGACTACGCGTCGCTGAACGGCTCGCTGGCGGCGGGCGTCGAGACGTGGGACGGGAACGCCTCGCGGCTGGCGGCCGGTGGCGGGGCGGTGACCGAGACGTCGCTCGCCGACGTGAACAACGGCACCCGAGTCTTCCAGTTCGAGGAGCGGAACTTCTCCGACGCGAACGGCGACGCCGACTGGACCGTAGCGACCGACGTGGCCGACGCGCGACGGTTCCACGTCGAGGCGAACCCGACCAGCGACGCCACGCCGTTGACGCTGACCGCGACGGACGGCACCGCGTCCTGGAGCGTCGAGACGGTCGGCAACGGGAGCGGTGGGACGGACGTAGCGGTGCGCGAGAATGGGAGCGTCGTCTGGAGCGAGGCCGACCTCGGCGCGAACGTCACCATCGACGTGACGGAGGGGACCGTCGACGGCAGACCGGTCTCGAACTGGACGTTCGCGGAGAACGTCACGGCACCCTACCGGCTGGAGGTAGCCAACGGCGGGGACGCCACCGGTCGCTACCAGGTGGTCCTCGATAACCAGACTGCGCTCCCCGCGACATCCTACGCTGACGCCGACTCGGGCGACGCCCCGACGTTCACACCCGCCATCTACAGCGCCGACGTGGACGTCACGTTCCGCCGTGCGACGCTCACCTACGAGACGACGGTGGTGCTCGCACCCGAGTCGGCGCCGGCCGAGGAGACGGACGCCGTCGCTGCCTGAGGCGGACTCGCTGCACACCGGGGGTGTTTTTGCACGACCGCCCGGAACTCCGGGTATGACACGGGACGCGAGTGCCCACGAACACCGCCTCCGCTCGCACGCCGACCGCGGCCCCGACGAGTTCGTGTTCTCCGCCGCGGCGGGCGTCGCCTCGCCGGACGGCTTTCGCGCTGCAGACCTCCTGCTGCTGGAACACGTCGACCCCGCGGCGGACGCCGACGTCCTCGTCCCGGCGGCGAACTACGGCGTCGTGGGCACCGTTCTCGGCGCGCTATCGCCATCCGGGCGGACGCTCCTGGCGGAGACGAGCGCGCGTGCGGCAGGCCTCTGCGAGCGCAACCTCGCCGCCAACGACGTTGCCGGTGACGTGGCGCTCGAGGCGACGCTCCCCGACGCGACCGCCGACACCCAGTTCGACGTGGTCGCGTACGCGCCCCGGGACTACGACCCCGTGGACGCCGTGAAACAGCACATCGCGGACGCGCTCGCCGCACTCCGCCCCGGTAGCGACCTCTACCTCGCAGCGCACCCGAGGGAGGGCGGGAAACGCTACCGGGACGCGCTCGCGGACATCGCAGGCGGCGTCGACCGGATCGACAAACGAGCGGGCGTGCGCCTGTTCCGCGCCGAACGCCCCGCGACGCTGCCGCCCACCGAGTACGCCACCTTCGACGAGTTCACCGACTCGGTGGCCGGCGACGAGTTCACCTTCGCCACGTACCCGGGCGTGTTCTCCGGCGGCCACGTCGACCACGGGACACAGCTGCTCGCGGAGACGGTCGACCCCGACCCCGAGGACACGGTCCTGGACCTCTGCTGTGGCTACGGCCCGCTCGGAGCGGTCGTTGCCGACCGCGGCTGCGAGACGTGGTTCACCGACGACAGCGCGGTCGCCACCGCCTGTACGCGTCGCACGCTCGACGCGAACGGCCTCGACGGCCGCGTGGAGACCGCGGACTGCGCCGCCGGCCTCCCCGCCGACACGTTCGACCTCGTGGTGTCGAACCCGCCCACGCACGCCGGGACGAGCGTCCTCCACGAACTGTTCGCGCGGGCGAGCGACGTGCTCCAGTCGGGCGGGGAGTTCCTCGCGGTCCACCACGAGGCCCTCGACCTGCCGCTGGACCGCGCGTTCTCCCGCGTAGAGACGGTGGCTCACGGGGAAGAGCACGCGGTCGTCCGGGCGCGGAACTGACTGGTTTCGCGACGTTTAACCGCGTCACGCGACTCCAATCTACCAATGCCACCGGCGATACGCACCGACGACCTCGTCAAGGAGTACGGGGACGTCCGGGCGCTCGACGGCCTCTCGCTGACCGTGCCCGAGGGTTCGTTCTTCGGGTTGCTCGGGCCGAACGGCGCGGGGAAGACGACGTTCATCGAGACGCTCGTCGGCCTCGTGCGCAAGACCAGCGGGACCGCCGAGGTGTTCGGGCACGACGTCGAGTCCGACTACCGACAGGCCCGCGACGCCATCGGCCTCGCACCACAGGAGTTCAACGTCGACCGGTTCTTCCCCATCCGCGAGGTGCTGATGCACAAGGCCGGCTACCACGGTGTCTCCGAGGGGGTCGCCGAGCAGCGCGCGCTCGAAGCCCTCGAGACGGTCGGTCTGGAGGCCAAGGAGGACACGCGCTTCGACTGGCTCTCCGGCGGGATGAAGCGACGGTTCATGCTCGCCCGCGCGATGGTCACCGACCCCGACCTGCTCATCCTCGACGAACCCACGGCGGGCGTCGACGTGGAACTGCGCCGCGACCTCTGGGACGTCATCCGCCAGCTGAACGACGACGGCACCACAATCCTGCTCACCACCCACTACATCGAAGAGGCCGAACGCCTCTGCGACCAGGTCGCCATCGTCGACTCCGGCCGGAAGGTGACGGTCGCGACGCCCGACGAACTCACCGAGCGCGGCACCGACACCGTGACCCTCTCGCTCGCCGCACCCGCGACGGCGATTCCCGACATCACGGGCGACCGCATCGAGACCGTCGAACTCGACGGCGACACCGTCACGCTACGCGCGACCAGCGGGAGCGAGGCGGTGCCGGTCGCCATCCGCCGACTGGAGGCCGCCGGCCACCGCGTCGTCGACGTCGACATCGCTCGCACGAGCCTCGAAGAGGTGTTCGTGGACATGACACGGACCGGTGAGGAGACGGGGGAGTCCGAGGACGCCGAGGTGGTCGCGTGAGACAGCGCACCCAGCTGAAGAGTCTGATCCGGCGGGAGATCCTCCGGTTCGTCAGACGCCCCTACAACACCTTCCTCCCCCCAATAATCACCAACACGCTGTACTTCGCCGTGTTCGGTGTCATCCTGGGGAGCCGCATCGGGTCCATTGCCGGCGTGAGCTACATCCAGTTCGTGCTCCCGGGGCTGGTCGTCCTCGGCGCCATCTCCGACGCCTTCGAGAACGCGTCGTTCTCCATCTTCCACGGGCGGTGGAACGAGTACATCGACGAGGTCATCACGTCGCCGATGTCTCACGGGAGTGTCGTCGCCTCGTACGTGACCGCGAGCGCCGTGCGCGGCATCGTCACCGCTCTGCTCATCGTCGTCGTCGGTCTGCTGTTCACCACTCCCCAGGTCGCCAACCCGTTCTACCTGGTCAGTTTTCTCGTGGTAATCACCGTGCTGTTCGGTGGCCTCGGTGTCGTCGGTGGGCTGTCGGCCGACGACTTCGACCACCTCACCGTCATGAACCAGTTCATCCTCCGGCCGCTGGTGTTCTTCGGAGCGGTGTTCTACTCACTGGACGTCCTCCCCCCGCTCTGGCGCACCGTCTCGCTGTTCAACCCGATGGTGTACATGGTCAACGGCGTCCGGTACGGGATGGTCGGCGTCACCGAGATCGACCCGAACACGTCGCTGGCTGTCCTCTCCGCCGCGACGGTCGCCGTCCTCTCGGTCGACCTGCTGCTGTTCAAGCGCGGCTACGGGATCTCCGAGTGAGTCACCGACGCTCGTGCGCGGTTACTGCTTCCGGAGCCACTCCCGGAGGCCAACGAGAACGTACACGGGACCGAGCGCCCGGGTGAGCGAGTACACCCACGGCTCCCACTCGCAGGCCGCCGCGTCCTCGTAGCTCAGCCCGGTCGCGACGTCGACGTACTGTCGCGGGAACAGCGTCATCACCACGCCCATCACGCCCATGAACTGCTTGAACGCCGAGTAGGCGGCGTCCGAGCGCCACGCGAGGAAGAGGAAGACGAGGCCCTCGAGACGCGCGATCGACACTACCCAGGGCTTGCGTTCACAGGCGTCTGGATTCCTGCTGGCGACGCGTTCGCCGACGTCGACGAGTGTGCCCGGGAACAGGACCTCCACGACACCGCCGGCTGCGAGGAGCCTCTGGAGCATACCTCCGTGTACGTCAGGTTCGCGCATAAGCGCTACTCCGAACGTCGCCTGGATTTTTCCCGCTGCGGTCGAGTAGCCGACCCATGGCAGCTACCAGTTCCCGCACCTTCGCGGCGACGACGGTCGCACTCGGTGTCGTCGCGCTCGCGCACGCGCTGCTGACGTGGCCGCTCGAAGCCGTCGTGGCGCTGTTCGGTGGCGGCGCCGTCGTCGCGTTCGTCGCGGAGGCCGTCGTCATCAACCTGGGGATGCTCGAACACCACGTCGGCCCGAAACTGCTGGGCGTTCCGCTGTACGTCCTGTTCGGCTGGACGGGGGCCGTCTACGTCGCCTTCCGCGTCGCGCTGCTCGCCTCGGACGGCTGGGCGGCAGTCGCCCTCGGCGCGGTCCTCGCCACCGCCTACGACGTGCTCGTTGACCACCAGGGCGTCGAGAACGGGCACTGGACGTACACCGACGACCTGTCTGGCCCCCGGCGGCGTGGGGTCCCCTGGTGGAACTTCGCCGGCTGGCTGGTCATCAGCGCCGTTACTGCAGGACTCGCCGTACCGTACCTCTGAACCGAAACCGATACGGCAGACCTCGAACAGTTCCGGACGATGCCCTCCCCAGTCAGCGAAGGCAGGGACGTACGCGTCGGCGTCGTCGCCGCTGTGGAGCGCGACGGCGAGGTGCTGTTCGAGCGTCGCACCGCGGCGGAAGAGGACGAGCGGCTCTGGGGGCTACTCGCCGGCGGGAAGACCGCCCGGGAGACCACCGTCGAGGCCGCGAGGCGGGAGGTCCGCGAGGAGACCGGCCTCGACTTCCACCCGGAGCGCGTCGTCGCCCTCTTCGACCACGACAGTCACTACGGCAGCGGAACGTCGTGGACGGTTGTCGGCGTCGCTGGCCCTGCGGACGGCGAACCCGACCTAGAACGGGAACCTGGAAAACGGGACCGGCTCGAGTGGTTCTCCCTCGACGCGCCGCCCGAACCGCTCCACCCGACGACGGATCTGTTCCTCGACGCTTACGAGAGCGACCGGCTCCACCCCGGCCTCTGAGTCAGGCCGAGAGCAGCACCGAGTCGCCGTCCTGCTCGACGCTCACTTCGTAGCCGAACTCGGCGAGCAGGTCGATACACGTCTCGACGTGGGAGGTGACGTCCGGGACGCGGATCTCGCCGCCCGCCAGCGCGAGGAACGGCAGGAGCTGGTCCGCGAGGTGCTCGTCTACGGCTGCGTCGCCGTCCTCGAACGCCACGAACCGGTCTGTGCCCTTCTCGCCGACCGTCTCCGCCTCGACGCCCATCTCGCCGAGTTCGCCGAAGCCCGCACGGGAGTGCTCGTACTCCGCGGCGAGCACGAGCGCCGACCCGGAGCAGTCCGCCTCGCCGTACTCCACGTGCTGTTCGGCGTCCGTCGGCACGGCGTCGAGCTGTCGTTCCGCGACCTCGGCGTCGGCCGACCCGTCGTCGGCCACGGAGTAGGCGGTGAGCGCCTGGCGTTCGCCGCGCTCGGTGACGTCGAGGCTGTCGAGGGTCGACGGCCGGATGGTTAGGGTCGCTTTGCCGCCGCCACGGGGGTAGTACCCGCGGCGGTCGAGTGTCGCCTCGGCGTCGAGTCCGTGGTCGGCGAGTAGGGGCAGTTTCACGTGACGGAAGTAGTCGAACGGCGGCGCCCACTTCGCGTCCGTGCCGCCCTCCAGCCGAGCGGTGAACGACTCGTCGAGTGCGACGGCGACCGGCAGGAGCGCGTCGAAGACGAGTGGCACGCTCCCTGCGGTGCCGACCTCGACGGACGTGCTCCCGCCGAAGACGAGTTCCTCGTCGTCGTCGGCCTCAACGGCGTCCGGTTCGAAGGTGAACGACTCGGAACCGACCTCCACGCCGTCGGTCTCGGCGTTGCAGACCGCCGCGACCGTCTCGATAGCCGCGCAGTGCTGGGCCTGGAGTCCGGGGTTCGCGCGAGCCCGACGGACGTGACGCATGCGGAACGGTTCACCCGTGACTGCCGAGAGCGAGAGGGCGGTCCGGACTAGCTGACCGCCGCCCGAGCTTCCCTCTAGAAGGTTCATACCTGTACCAGACGGGCAGGGGGGAAAAGGTATTCGTCACCCAGTGGAGCCGTCAACGTTACCACACAGAACCCCAAATCCGTACGCATGAGCGCCGACGACTTCGATGCTGGCGCGTGGCAGGATCGGATCCGGAGCCACCGCGCCGAGAAGGACGACTTCTTCGCGACCCACGACCAGTCCCCCATCCCCCCGGAGGACCGCGAGTCGTTCTCGGGGCTGGACTACTTCGACCTCGACACGGACTATCGTGTCACTGCGCGATTCAGTCGCGCGCAGACCCCCGAGACGGTGGAACTGGAGACCACCCGCGGCCCGCCAGCGGAGTACGACCGCGTCGCCGTCTTCGGGGTCGACCTCCACGGGGACCACCACACCCTCGAGGCGTTCCGCGTCGAGGGCGAGGAGACGCTGTTCGTGCCGTTCGCCGACGAGACGAACGGCACGGGGACCTACGACCGCGGCCGGTATCTCGACGTGGACGCCGGGGGCGCCGAGACTGGCGACGACGTCGTCCTCGACTTCAACCTCGCGTACAACCCCTTCTGTGCGTACAGTGAGAACTTCTCGTGTGCGCTCCCACCGGCGGAGAACCGCCTCCCGGTGCGAGTGCAGGCGGGCGAGAAGGTCTGAGCAACGCAGTCGCTATTCGGTGGAATCGCTGGCAAAAACGTGGACGGGGTAAGAGCGTGTTCTACGCGGCGACTTCGGTCGCTTCCAGGAGCTCCTGGTAGCGGTTCCGGATGGTGACCTCGCTGACGTCCGTGACGTCGCTGACCTGGCTCTGGGTCACCTTGTGGTTGGTGAGCAGGCTGGCGGCGTAGATGGCGGCCGCGGCGAGGCCGACGGGGCTCTTCCCGCTGGTGACGCCGTCCTTCTGTGCGTTGTCGAGGAGTTCGCGGGCGCGTCGCTCGACCTCGTCCGGGAGGTCGAGTTCGGAGGCGAACCGAGGGACGTAGCTCGCGGGGTCCGCGGGCGCGACCTCCAGGCCGAGTTCGCGGACGATGTAGCGGTACGTCCGCTTGAACTCCATCGCGTCGATGCGGCTGACGTTGGCCACCTCGTCGATGGACCGCGGCGTCTGCATCTGCCGCGCGGCGGCGTACAGCGCGCTGGTGGCGACGCCCTCGATGGAGCGGCCCGGCAGCAGGTCCTCGCTCAGTGCGCGGCGGTAGATGACCGACGCCGTCTCGCGGACCTCCTTCGGGAGGCCGAGCGCGGAGGCCATCCGTTCGATCTCGCCGAGGGCCTGCTTGAGGTTACGCTCCTTGGAGTTCCGCGTGCGGAAGCGCTCGTTCCACTTGCGCAGGCGCTGCATCTTCTGGCGCTGGTTGCTCGACAGGGAGTTGCCGTAGGCGTCCTTGTTCTGCCAGCCGATGTTCGTCGACAGCCCCTTGTCGTGCATCATGTTCGTGGTGGGGGCGCCGACGCGGCTCTTGCTGTCCTTCTCGCTGGAGTTGAACGCGCGCCACTCCGGCCCGCGGTCGATGCTGTCCTCCTCGACGACGAGGCCACACTCGGTGCAGACGGATTCGCCGTGCTCCTCGTCGTTGACGACCCGCCCGTTACACTCGGGGCAGGTGAACGTCTCGCTGTTCTCGTTCTCTACAGTGGACTCCTCTTCGGTCTGTCGCTGTTCGCTGGAGTACGTTCGGATTTTGGTGTCACTCATTATGGGTTTGAATCGCCGAGCGGGTGTGGATCGGCCGCACGTTGCCGCTCGTATTAACGTACTACTTGATAGTGCCGACACATACTTAAAGCTTTCGCGGTTTTGCGAACAGTTAACACATTCAGAACGGCTATGAGAATCGCTATAGTCTCGAAATATCCGGGTTTTTGGTCCCCCGAAGGATTCGAGTGTGGTAACCTCGGGACAGGGAAAGGAATATAATTGTTTTGCACGGTCGTGCGGGGTTTTTCTCCATCGATTCGTGACGCACAGGAGAAACATTTAACACGACTGGTTGGCCAGGTACTCGGGACGCACAGCAAGCACATGACGGACGAAGAGGCGCGTGTTCTCGTCGTCGACGACGACGAGGCACTCACGGACGTGTACGCCACGTGGCTCTCCAGTCAGTACGACGTCGACACGGCTACCACCGGAGAAGTCGCGCTCGAGACGCTCGACGAGGAGGTCGACGTGGTGTTGCTCGACCGCCGCATGCCGGGCCTCTCGGGCGAGGAGGTACTCGACCGGATCCGCAAGGCAGAGTACAACTGCCGCGTCGCGATGGTCACCGGCGTCAGGCCGAACACGGACGTCGTCGAACTGGGCTTCGACGAGTACCTCATCAAACCCGTCGATCAGGACGACCTACAGACTGTGGTGGACACGCTCGTCCACCGGTCGACGTACGACGACCACCTCCAGGAGCTCTACTCGCTGATGTCCAAGCGCGCGCTCCTGGAGTCGGAAGCCAGGGACGGCGACGTGCAACTCGACGAATCCTACGACCAGCTCGTCGACCGCATCGGGCAGCTTCGCGAGCGGATCGACGACACGGTGAGAGAGTTCGGCACCGACGACTTCCGGGTCGCGTTCCGTGACCTCCCGAACGGCAACACTGGAAGCGACTGAATGGCCCAGCAACGGACTCTGCTCCGCCCCGTGACGCGTGCGATCCACCGGGCGGAGCACGCAACCGACCTCCGCGAGCGCGTCTGTGAGGCCGCCGTCTCGGCGGGCTACGAGACCGCCTGTTACCTCGAAGGAGGCGAGACACTCACGGTGGCCGGTGAGGACGGAGCGCGACCGCCGACCGACGCCGTCGACGCCGAATTCACGACGGTGGACGGCGACAGCCGGCACTGGATTCTCGTCCCCGTCTCGTACGGTGACACTCGCTACGGCACGTTCGCGCTCGCCACCGACCACACCGTCGAGGACGAGACGCGCAGCGAGCGACTCGTCGGCGTCGGCGAGACCATCGGTCACGGCATCGCGAACACCGAGGAGATGCAGGCCCGCCAGCGGATCGCGGGAGAACTGCACGAGGAACGTCGACAGTTCGAGAAACTCCACAGCGTCGCCGCCCAGATGGTCGGCTGCGAGGACGAACAGAGCATCTACCAGCTTGCCATCGACGCCGCGGAGAACATCCTCGACTTCGACATCTGTGGCATCGACGTCGTTGAGGGCGACTGGCTCGTCCCGAAGGCGCTCTCGACGGACATGGAGTCCTCGGACTCCGAACGCATCCCCACGGACGAGGGGGTCGCCGGGGAGACGTTCCAGGAGAGCAAACGTATCATCGTCGCGGACGTCAGCGAGTACGCGGACGCCGACCCCACGAACCCCGACTACCGGTCCATCCTGAGCATCCCCATCGAGGGCGTCGGCGTGTTCCAGGCGGCCTCCGAGCGCCGCGACGCGTTCTCGGACCGCGACGCGGAACTCGCCGAACTGTTGATGGCCCACGTCGCCGAGACCCTCAAGCGACTCCGCTCGGAGGAGGCCCTCCGGGAGAGCGAGGAGAAGTACCGCACGCTCGTCGAACAGAGCCACGACGCGGTCGCCATCTTCCGTGACGGCAGCTACGAGTTCGTGAACGACCGCGCGACCGAACTGTTCGGCCGGGACGAAGAGGCGCTCAGGAACGCCGAGGGCTGGTCACTCATCCACCCCGAGGACCGCGCGGAACTCCGGGCCATCCACGAGGAACTCGTCGTCGAAGCCGGCCGCCAGCGCACGTTCGAGGCGCGCATCAGGCGGCCGAGTGGCGACGTTCGGTACTGCGAGTTCAGCGTCACCAGCATCGACTACGACGGCGACGTGGCGTCGCTGTCCTCGATCCGCGACATCACCGAGCGGAAGGAACGCGAGTGGGAACTCGAACGCCAGAACGAACGTCTCGAGGAGTTCGCGAGCGTCGTCAGCCACGACCTCCGGAGCCCAATCAACGTCGCCCAGGGGAGCGTCGACCTCACCCAGCAGACCGGCGAGGAGGAACACCTCGACCGGGCAGAGGACGCGCTCGAACGGATGGAGGCGCTCGTCGAGGACATCCTCGACCTCGCCAGGCAGGGCAGGCACGTCGACGAGACGGAGCCGGTCGACCTGGCCGAGGTCGGAACCGAGGCGTGGGAGTCCGTCGACGCACCCGACGCGACGCTCGCGACGGACGTCGCGGCGACCGTGGCGGCGGACCGCGGCCGCCTCCGCGAACTGTTCGAGAACCTCTTCCGGAACGCCGTCGAGCACGCCGGCGAGGACGTGACGGTGACGCTGACAGACTGCGAGGATGGATTCGCGGTCGTCGACGACGGACCGGGGATTCCGGACGGCGCCCACGAGGCCGTGTTCGAGCGGGGGTACACGTCCGTGGACGACGGTACAGGGTTCGGTCTCGCCATCGTGGAGAACATCGCGGAGGCCCACGACTGGACCATCGAGGCCGTCCCCACCGACGGACCAGGGGCGCGCTTCGAGATCACCGGCGTGAACCGCGCCGACTGACGGCCCGTTCTACGACTCGTCGAGGGAGCGTGCGATGTCCGCGAGCCCCTCGCTCGGCGGTTCGAAGGCGTCGTAGCTGGCGGACTCGCCGGGCGCTCGGACGCCGTACTTGAAGCCGGCCTCGACGACGTCGACGTGGACCGACCGGCCCGCTTCGAGGTGCTTCGCGTCGACCCACGTCGCGAGGTGGTTGTCCGCGCTGCCCGGGTCGCGAGCGAGCGACGGCGTCTCGTACGCGCCCCGGATCGCCGGTTCGCCGCCCGGGAGACGCGCTAGCTGGGTCCGGTACTCCGTACCGTCGAGGACGAGCCGAACGACGTCGCCTGCGGGGAAGTCGTCGGCCGCGTCCGCTGGCAACTGGATCTCGCGGCGTCGCGTGCCCCCTGCGCGGGCGAGCGTGCCCACGACGGTCGGCACGCTGTCGTCGGTGACGCGGTCGGGCATACCTGCGCTGTCGGTGCCCGCGCGTAAAACGAGGTCGGTTATTCGGTTATCTGCCCCGCTGGCGGTACCGCTTCATGACCTCTAGTCCCTCGATTACGCCACCCAGCAGGGCGGTGAGGACGGCGAAGATGACCGTGAACCAGAACCCGATGGCGGTGAAGGTCTCGGCGTTCGGGCTCTCTACGACCCCGCGCAATAGCACCCACACCCCGAGTGTGACGGCGTAGAACACAGCTACCTTCACTGCCAGGCTGTGTCTCTCGAGGAAGGGTTCGTTCACCGTCTCCGTGCTAGCGTTCGAGTTCGAGCCGCTCTCGTACTCCGAGTCGACCCGGCTCATACTGTCTGAACGTAGGGGCGCCCGACGGAAGGAGGTTGGGTCGAGTTCGCCCACCGCTCGCTCGTTTCGTGGACTCACTCCGTTCGTCCACGTGGCTCACGGCTCGCTGCTCTCGCCGTTCGCTCTGTCTGTGGTCTCGCTCTGTTCGTTCACACGCCTAGCGATTCGCTTTTGCCAGTCCCCCACCAACCCCCGCACATGGACGTACCGATACCGGACGACCCCACCAGCGGCAACCGCAAGCACGCGGCGCTCGCCATCCTCCCGTTCCTGCTGCTCGGGCTTGCCGACGTCGTGTTGCTGCTCTTCTGGGGGCTCAACCCGCTGTGGGGGTTCGTCATCCTCCCGCCGATCCTCTTCATCAGTGTGCTCGGGTGGATCGCGTTCAAGTCCGGGTTCGTCCGCCACGAGGGCGTGACGGACGTCGAGTGAGGACTAGTCGCTGACGGCGACCGCTCGTACCGGCGCACCGTCGGCGTCGACCGGCAGCGGGTAGGCGTGGACGACGACGCGTTCGGGGAGCGGAGCGAGGTTCGTCAGGTTCTCCAGGATCAGGCAGCCGTTGCCGAGGAGTGCACGGTGGGCCGGGAAGTCCGCCGGTTCGTCGCCGCCGGCGTTCTCGGTCGGTGTCGGGTCCACGCTCGGCGCGTTGAGTCCGACGTGACAGTTCTGGTCGGCACACTGCTCGGCCGCCGCTGCCGTCAGGTACGGGTGGTCGAAGTAGCACTCCTCGCCCCACCGGTCGGCGAACCCGGTGTCGAAGACGAGCAGGTCTGCGTCCGTCTCCGGGACGCTGTCGGCACCGATCGCTGCTCTGGCTTCGTAGTCGGTGCAGTCCACGACTCGCGCGTCGAAGCGGAACGTCTCGACGTCGTACGCCCCGAGCGTCGCTCCGTCCTCCTGGAGGTGCGCCGGGGCGTCGACGTGCGTGCCCGAGTGAGTGGTGCACGCGATCTCGGCCACCCGGTAGCCGTCCGCGGCCACGGTGGCGTGCGGAGTCACCGACGCCGCGGGGTCGCCCGGGTACGGCAGTCCCGAACCGAGTTCGTGGGAGAGGTCGTGCAGTGGCATCGGTGGGTCGTCGCCGGCTACCACGCGGACCCGGGTAAAACTTCCCGGACAGTAGCAAGGATTAAGCGCGACGTGGCGCAGTACGCCGTATGGGAATCGTCGTCGCCGCGGTCTACGGCACCCTCGCCGTCGCGCTGCTCGCGGGCGGTCGCTCGCTGTACGCCGCCGAGTCGATGGACCCCGTGCCGCTGTACGACCCGGAGACGACGTCCGACCCTCGCGCCCTGGCTCGCGTTCTCGGTCTCTCGCTGGTGGCGTTCGCGCTCGCCACCCTGGCGTTCGCCGCCTTCGAGGCACTCGACCGGACCACCGGCGTCGTCGTCGCCGGCTACGCCGTCGTCGTCCTCTGTATCGCCCTGCTCACCGCGGCACGCACGCGGAAGTACGAGTGATCAGGCGAGCACTCGTCGGCCGTCCACGTACGTCTGGTGGACGTCGCGAACTGTCGTGATGTCCGCCAGCGGGTCGCCGTCGAGCACAGCGAAGTCCGCGCGGTTGCCCGGTGCCAGCGTACCGACGTCGTCGCGTGGGAGCGTCCGGGCGGCGACCCGCGTGCCGGCCTGCAGCGCCTCCATCTCGCTCATTCCGACCTCGGAGACGAACAGTTCCATCTCCAGGGCGTTCTCGCCGTGGGGGACGAGGTCCGGCCCCATGAAGTCCGTGCCTGCCGCGATGGGAACGTCCGCGTCGTAGGCTCGCCGCACCGACTCGAGGTGGGCCTCGCGGGCATCCTGTGACTTGCGGAGCCCCCACTCGGGCACGCCGAAGTCGTCTCCATTCTCGGTGATGCGGTGCATGATGGCCAGCGTTGGGACGAACGTGGCGTCCCGTGCAGAGAGGAGTTCCAGGCAGCGGTCGTCGAGGGAGAAGCCGTGCTCGATCGTCGAGACACCGTTCTCCAGGGCCGCCACGATGCCCGCCGTGCCCTGGGCGTGGGCCGCCACGTCGACACCGACGCGGTCGGCTTCCCGGGTCATCGCGCGTATCTCATCGTCCGTGAACTGCCGGACGTCCGGGGTGTCCCGCTCGCTCAGGACGCCGCCGGTGGTCATGATCTTCAGGCAGTCGACGCCGGTGCGGATGCGCTTGCGCGCCTCAAGGCGGCAGTCGTCGGCGCCGTCCGCGAGCGTCGACAGCGGCGTCCCGTCCGCCACTCGCTCGTAGGGGGCGCCGTGGACGTCGCCGTGACCGCCGGTCTGGGAGATCGCGCGACCACTCGTGAACACGCGCGGCCCTGGCACCTCGTCCGTGGCGACGGCCTCTCGGAGACCCAGACCGACCGAACTTCCGAGGTCGCGGACGCTAGTGAAGCCGGCGGCCGCGAGCGACCGGAGGTCCGCCGTGGCGCGCGCCGCGGCCAGCGACTCCGGCACCGTCATCCACTGTTCGACGTCCAGCGTGCGTGCGCCCTGCAGGTGGACGTGGGCGTCGACGAACCCCGGGACGATGGTCCGGCCGGGGAACTCTACCCGCTCCGCGCCCGAGGGGACGTCCAGTTCCTCGCGGTCGCCGATTGCCTCGACCGTGCCGTCGTCGGCAACGACGATGCGCCCGTCCTGGACGACGTCGTCCCGCCTGCCGTCGACAACTCGTGGTGCGTCGAACACTCGCATGCCCCGGCGTTCGCGCGCCGGCGTGAAAGCCTTGCCCTCAGACCGACTGCTCGAGCGCGTCGAGGGCGTCGAGCGCCTCCTCGACCAGTGCCGCGTCGTACGTCCAGACGCCGTAGTAGCCGCCGTCGTGGCGCTCTTCGGCGAGCAGCGCCGACGCCTGGTGGTCGTCGCCGCCGCCGTCGAACACGACGAACCACGTTGCCGCGATCTCTAGGCTGTCCTCCCGGTGGACGGTGACGCCGCTCGGCGCCGCGACGTCGACGTCCGGCGTCCCGTAGACGTGCACGTCGAGGCCGCCTCTCGAGAGGTTCGTGTACGTCTCGCGCTGTGGCCGGAACTTCGAGAGGTGCTGGAACCCTGCGTGGAGGCGCCCGTCGTTCGCACGCCACGCCCGGTCCTCTATCTCTCGGGAGGCCTGGACCATCTGGTGGTGGCTGTACGACGTGAACGTCGTGCGGTCGAGGTGTTCCAGCAGCGGACTGTAGGAGACGTCCTCGCCGACCGTTCGCGCGCTCCCGTCGGTGAGCGCACGCAGCGCGTCGATGCCGACGGCCGCGAGGTACTCCTCGCCGTCCGAGAGCACCGCGTACTCCGGTCGGTCGTCCGCGTCTGCCTCCACGACGACGACGTTCTGGGACGCGAAGTACGCCCGCAGGTCCGAGACGATGGCCGTCTCCGGGTCCGTGTAGACAGTGAGCGTCTTCTCGCGCCCACGAACCTGGTCGATGACTCCGCGGAGGCTCATTGTCGGGGCTTTCCCTGCAGGGTACAAATGCGTTGTTGCCGCCGCGAGACCCTCCGCATTCGTCGCGCTCCCCCGACATTTATGGTCGGTGCCCGAGCGCCTGGGGTATGGACCGAGCGATTGCAGTGGTCGAAGCCAGCGACTCCGCGAAAGCCCTCGTCCGCGAAGCCGGCGAACTCGCCGCGGGCGTCGGTGCCGAACTCGTCCTCGTCCACGTCACCACCGACGAGGAGTACTCCGAGCGCCGCGAGGCGATGGCGAGCATCCCCGACCTGGACGTCAACTACACCCTCGACGAGGCCGTCGACGGTGCCCGGAAGTTCGCCCGGGACGTCGGCCGCGACGTACTGGCGGACGTCGACATCGACGCGGAGGCCGTCGGCCGCATGGGCGAGAAGGGTGACGAGGTGCTCGCCCTCGCCGACGAACGGAACGCCGACCACATCTTCATTGCGGGCCGGAAGCGCTCCCCGACCGGGAAGGCGATCTTCGGCGACGTGACCCAGCGCATCATCCTCGAGTTCGACGGCGCCGTCACCGTCGTCACGACGTAACAGTCCGGCCGCCGTCGAGGCCGTCCGCTGCTCCTACAGCCAGTCGTCGGGTTTCGTGTCGTAGTCGAGTTCGTCGGCTGCGAGGTGTTCGACCGCGGCCCACGAGAGCTCCTCGACGGACAGGTCGTCGCCGTCGTACCGGAGTTCGACGCCGACCTCCTCGGGTTCCGGCTCGCGGTCGTTGCGGCGGGCGCGCTTCCGTTCGTTCTCCGGGATGCGCTTCGTGATGGTGTGGAGGACGACCGGGCGGCCCCACAGTTCGAAGACGCGTTCGAGTGTCGCTTCGGCGTTCTTCCGGTCGAGCATCACACCGTTGTACTCGTGACAGAGCAGCAGTTCGCCGCGGTTCTCGTGGTTCGCGTCGTAGACGCCGATGGTCGGCTTCCCCAGGTTCGTGAACCGGAGCAGGAGCTTCTTCTTGACGTCCTCGGCGTCCGTGCTGGTGGCGCGGAGGTCCCCGCGCGTCTGGCTGTACTCGTAGGCGAAGTAGTCGTTGGCGTCGACGAACTCCTGGGTGAGGAACTCGTCGATGAACGTCACGTCGTTGTGGCTCTCGCGCACCCCGAACATCCGCTCCCAGCCGACCGTGAAGTCGACGCTGTCGAGGGCCTGCTCGACGGTCGCGAAGCGCTCGTCCTCGAAGAGGTAGCGGCTGGTGGACTCCAGTTCGCCGCGGGTCACGCGCCGCAGGAACCCGCGGAACTGTGGCTTCGTCAGCGAGTAGTGGCGCCGTGCCAGCCCCTCGTAGGTGAACAGCTTCCAGGGGTAGCGGTCGACGTCGATCTCGCCCTCGCGGGCCGCGGCGAGCGCCTCGGCGTCCACGTACTCCTCGGGGAGCGTGGCCACGTCGTCGAGCGTCTCGCTGGTCACCGAGTCGAGGGCCTCCGGTGGAGCGAGTCGGTCCGCGACCTGCTGGAAGTCGACGGCGTCGTGGAAGTTCCGCCACGAGATGCCCTCGACGCGGAGCAGTCGTTCGAGTACCTCCCGCCGGTTCGCGCGGTTCTCGACGTACTCCCAGAGCTCTTTCCCGAGTTTGTACGGGTTGAAGCCGGGGCTGTTGAGCACCTGGGCCTGGTGGTCCGCGTAGTCGAGGAACTCGTCGGTGCCCGCGAACGCCTCCTCGCCCATCATCATCGACTCCCAGTACGCCGCCCACCCCTCGTTCATTACCTTCGTCGTGCGCTGGGGCGCGAAGTAGTACGCCTCCCGGCGCAGCATCTCGACGACCTCCCGCTGCCAGTCCTCGAACTCCACGGCCTTGCCGGCGTCCTCGTCGTAGGCCTCCCCGTGTTCGCGGAGGAACGCGAGCAGGTCGTACTCCGGTTCCGGCGGGAACTGGACGTCGTCGACGTCCGCTTCGAGGGCCTCCAGCCAGTCGTCGTCGAACACCTCCGCCCGCACCTCGTCGCTGACGCCCAGCGCCTCCAGGGTCTCGTCGACGGCCTCCGGGTCGCCGTCGGCGCTCTTCCGGTCGAACGCGCGGCGGTACTCGATGTTGTCCTCCAGCGTGAGCACCGTGTCGACGAACCGCTCGACGGCCTCGCGGTCGACCTCCGGGTCCGAGAGCACCTCCTCGATGCGCCGGGCGTGGCGTTCGAGCATCGCCGCGGCGTTCGGTCCGTCCTCGCTGCCGAACAGGCCGAACCACCGGTTGTTCGCGAAGAAGTCCGCGTGGGCCTCGACGTGCGTGATGACCGCCTTCTGGTCGGCCAGCGAGTTCGACTGCTGGAGGAACGCGTTCGAGGGGTTGTCGTTGTTCACGATCTCGAAGGCCTTCCCGCCGAGGAACTGGCGCTGCTTGCGCTGCTGTTCGTACTTCATCCCCCACCGCCAGTGGGGGTACCGCGTCTGGAACCC
Source organism: Halobacterium wangiae (assembly GCF_021249345.1). NCBI lineage: Archaea > Methanobacteriati > Methanobacteriota > Halobacteria > Halobacteriales > Halobacteriaceae > Halobacterium > Halobacterium wangiae. The sequence goes on from NZ_CP089588.1 coordinate 2,662,740, forward strand.
GTCGTAGGCGATGAGTTCGTTCATCTCGTCGTGGTCGACGATCCAGTAGTGGACGTCGTACGGGTCGAGGCCGAGTTTGCGGGCGAGCGCGTTGGCTTCCCGCGTTGGCTCGGTCAGTTCCGCGGCCGTCTGTCGCTTCTCTCTGTCAATCATCGTTCTCGGTGCTGAGTATGGTCTCGATGGCGTCGAGGACGTCCGACTCGTCGCGCACGGTGGTGACGGCGACGGCGTCGTCCTCGTCGAACGCCTCGCGGAGGTCCGCGGCGTGGGTCCCCGTCCGGACGCCGTCGTTCGGCTGTGTCTCGACGTACGCGTGGAGATTCGCGTCGATGCCCTGCATCAGCGGCACGACCTTCTCCGTCGTGTCGTTGCCGCTGTTCTCCCCGTCGCCCGCCGCGAACACGTAGCGGTTCCACTCGTGGAACGGGTACTCCTCGAGGACGTCCTCGGCGAGTTCGTACGCGCTGGAGATGCGGGTCCCCCCGCCCGACCGGATGCCGAAGAAGTCCGTGCGCTCGACGACCCAGGCGTCGGCGTCGTGGGCGATGTAGACGAACTCCGCGCGGTCGTACTTCCCGGTGAGGTACCAGTCGAGGGGCGTGAACGTGCGCTCGACGAGTTCGCGCTTGGCGTTACGCATCGACCCGGAGACGTCCCGGATGTTCACGACGACGACGTTGCGCTCGCGCTCCTCGACGATCTCGGGGTGACGGAAGCGCTCGTCCTCGCGGCGCAGGGGCACCTTCCCGACGCCCTCTCGTCGGAGGCGCGCGTGTGTCTGCTCGCGGTCGACCTCGCTGGTCATCTCCTCGATGGAGCGCCACCGGTCGCGGTCCTCGAGGTCCCGGTCGCGCTCGTCGAGCCACGCCTTCGACACGGGGATGTTCTGCGCTCTCGCCCACTCGAAGACCTCACTCGGCCCCCACCCCTCGACGCGCAGCGCCTCGCCGAGGTACGCCTCGTCGAAGTCCATCGCGACCTTCCGCTTCAGGCCCTGCTTGTAGAGGTGGGCGAAATCCAGCGTCCCGCGGGGCCCGCGCCGCGCGGTGTCGTTGAACGCGCCCTCCGTCTCCGAGACGACGCGCTTGCCCTTCGGTTCGAGGTCGAGGCCGAGGCGCTCGTCGAGTTCCGCGGCGAACTCCTCGGGGTCCATCTCGTAGTACTCGTGGTCCGCGGAGTCCTCGCCGGCCTCGCCGTCGTCGCCCTCGCCCTCCTGTGGCTGGCCGACCTGGTCGCCGGGTTCCGCGTCGCCCTGTCCGACGCCGCCCATGTCGAGCTGGTCGTACTGGAACTCCGGGAGGTCGACGAGTTTGATCGGCACCCGCACCGAGTCCGAGCTGCTGCCCGTGAGGTCGCCGTACTGGATGAACTCCGCGAGGTCCTGCCGGCGCTGTTCGCCGATCTCGCGGAACCGCTCGCGGTCGTCTCTCAGGCCCATCGGTGGGTCACCTCCGAGAGGACGTCCCGGCTCGCGAGTTCGGCGCTCGCCGGCGAGTAGCCCCGCTCCTCGACGAGATACTCGATGGCCTGTTCTTTCAGCTCGGCAGTCGCGGTGCCCTCCGGCGGGTCGCCCCACTGCTCGGGGTCGAAGTCGGGGTGGACCCGATCGACGTCGCTCCAGTCGTTGCCCGCGAGTACGTCACGGAGCACGGGGACCGTCGTCAGGTCGATGTCCCGGGCGCGGAACTCCTCGTCGCGGTGTTCCCACGCGTGGCGGGTCACCGCCGTCATCACGGTGTCCTCGCGGAACGTGCGGACGCCCTCGCGGGGCTGGTTCCCGCGGTAGTCGGCGTCGGCGAACTTCCCGAGCGTCTCCGTCTCGAACAGCTTCATCGCCAGCGCGTCCGGCTGTTCGTCCTCGCCGCGGTCGTTCGTGACCGTGTCGTCGGTCGCCCACGCGTGGACGTGGTCGACGTACCGCTCCACGTCGGCCGGGTCTGCGCCCTCCTCGGAGAGCAGCGCGTCGAGGACGTCGTCCTCCTGCTGGTCGTGGACGTAGTCCTTGACGGCGACGAGGCGGTCCTCGAACTCCGCGCGCTCCGCGTCGGAGAACACTGGCGCGGCCTCGAGCCCCTCGACCATCCCGTCGAGGACGTCCCGGGGCGTGACCACGTGCTCGACGGGGAGCTCCGGGTGCGAGCGGTCTGCGTCGGCGTGCAGGCGGTCGGCGAGCACGTCCCGCGTGTACGTCACGGGGATGCCGTTCCCGCCGTCCGCGTCGCCGTCGAAGTCGAACTCGTCGGCGTCGCGGCGGTCCTCCCCGGAGCCGACGTACCCCCGGTCGTACAGCTGGGCCTTCTCCACGAGGTCGAGGCTCTCGGGGAGGCTGCTCGCGTCGAGGCGCGTGACGACGCTGTACAGCGCCGCCGCCTCGACGGTGTGGGGCGCGAGTTCGCGCTGCTGGACGCCCTCGCGGTCCCGGATCGAGACGGTGACGGGTTCCCGCACGCGCTCGGCGACGACGTCGTGGTCCGTCTCCGTCCATACCGCCGTCTCGCTGGTGAGCTCGCGGCGGAGTAGCTGAGCCTCGAGACTGACGCTCGTGAGGTAGCCGAACTCGTGTTTCGAGAGCCGGCGCTTGAGCGCCTTCAGCGGGTCGAACCCCTGCCGGTCGTCGTGTTTGTTCAGCTGAGCCTCGAGGTCCAGATTCGAGATGACGACCAGCTGCGTGTCGAGGTCCATCCCGATGCCCTTGTCGAGTTTCACGCGGCGCTCGTCGGGGACGTTCAGCAGCTTCTGGAGCAGGTCGGCGTGCTGGCTGGCGTCCTCGACGACCGTCAGGCAGCCGTTGCCCTGCGAGAGCACGCCGTCGTAGCTGAACGCCTGCGGGTTCTTCCGGCCCTTCGAGTCCATCTGGGCGAGCAGCGGCGCCATCCACGACCCTGCGAGGCGTTCCTTCGGGCTGCCGGCGTCCTCGGAGTGGAGCACGCCGATGCCTTTCCCGCGGTCCACGACGTAGTTCTTCACGCGCAGGTGCTTGGGGTCGGTCACCGCCTCGAAGAGGTCGGTGCGCCCCTCCCGCCGGTAGGCCTCCTCGAGGAACTCGTAGGCCTCCCGGCAGAACGGGTCGAGGTCGGCGTCAGCGCGGAGTTTGTCGGTGTCGTCGCGACCCCGGTTCAGTTCCGCGAGCAACTCCTTGCGGACGTCGGGCGGGAACACCGACAGCGGACTCGACTGGACTGGGCTCTCGTACCAGTCGTCCTCGCGGTCCAGGCGCTCGTCGCCGTACGTCAGTCCCGGCGACTCCTCGGCGCCCGCGATGTTCCACTCGATCGTGTAGCGCCGACCCTCGGGTGTCTTCGAGAACTCCCGGAGTCCGTTGACGAGACACCGCTTCAGTTCGGACTTCCCGGTCGCCGTCGGCCCCGCGAACCAGAGGATGGTCTCGGCCTTCCCGCGGCCAGCGGCGACCGCGCGGAGGTCGTCGACGAACGCGTTCAGCGTCGCCGTGTTCCCGAGGACGGCGTGCTCGCCGTCGTTGTGCGGGTCGTCGAAGAAGCGGTAGCGCTGCCGCTGTTCGCCCCCTTCGACGACGGGGCGGGTGCCCTCGGCCTCGATGGCGGCGAGCACGTAGCGGCTGGCGTGGGCGGCGGCGAGCGGGTGCTCGAAGACGTGGTCGACGTACTCCTCGAGGGACATCGGGTCGTCGTAGGTGTCCCTGAGTGCCCGGTTCGCCCGGTCGACGTAGTCGGTCACGACTCTAGTTCCGCCTTGGCGACCTCGGCGCCCGCGAACTCCAGCACTTCGCGCGCACCGGCCTCCGAGTAGCCGCGGTCGACGAGTGCGGCCACCCAGTCGTTGCCGTCGCCGTCGTCGTCGAACTCCGCGTTCGAGACGAGCGCCGAGAAGTTGATGTTGTGTTTCTTGTCCTCCCAGAGCTTGCGCTCGAGTGCGCGGCGCAGGCGGTCGTTGTCCTGCGGGTCGAACGGCTCGCCCTCGCGGGCGCGGCGGCTGACCCAGTTCGAGACCTCCTGGCGGAAGTCGTCCTTGCGGTCCTCGGGGACGCCGAGTTGCTCCTCGACGGCCCGCAGGAACGTCTCGTCGGGCTCCTGCTCGCGGCCCGTGAGTTCGTCGGCGACGGTGTCGTCGTCGATGTACGCCATCACGTGGTCCATGTACTTCTCGCCCTGGCGCTGGATCTCGTCCAGGTCGTAGGCGAGTGCGTGGCGCACGTCCTCGATGGCGCGCTCGCGGTACTCCTCGCGGACGAGTTCGAGGAGGCGCTGGTAGTCCTCGACGACCTCCTCCGGGATGGAGCCGTGCTGGCCGACGTTGTCCTCCAGGCGGTTGAAGACGGTGAGTGGCGAGAGGAACCCGCGCTCGCGGTCCATCGACTGCATGATGGCCGCCGCTATCTCGTCGCCGACGAACCGCGGGCTGACGCCTTTCATGCCCTCGCGCTCGCTGGAGTCGGCGGCCTCCTCGCGGAGCTTCTCGGGGTCGACGTCGTCGACCTCGTCGAGTTCGCCGTTGTACGCCTTCGCCTTCTCGAGGAGGCCCACCCTGTCGTTGTCGGGCTCCTTGACGCGGGTGAGCACGCCGAACAGCCCCGCCATGTCGAGGGTGTGGGGTTCGACGTGGATGTCGGGCACGTCGGCGTTCGACAGGAGTTTGTCGTAGATGAGCGCCTCCTCCTCGTACTCGAGGACGTACGGGAAGTCGACGCGCTTCGTGCGGTCGTTGAACGCCTCCATCTTTTCGTCGGCGCGCTTGTCCCGGTACTCGGGCATGTTCGTTCGGCCGACGATGACCTGGTCGATGTCGATGCGGGGGTTGTTCTTCGGCTTGATCGTCTGCTCCTGTGTGGCGTGCAGGAAGTCGTAGAGGAACTCCCGCTGTAGTTTGAGCAGTTCCTCCCCGGAGAAGATGCCCCGGTTGGCGTTACAGAACGCGCCCGCGTAGTCGAACGCTCGCGGGTCGCTCTCGCCGTACACCGCGAGCTTCGAGTAGTTCACGTCGCCGGTCAGCTCGGTCTCGTCCTGGTTCTTCTTGTCCTTGGGCTCGAAGGTCTCGATGCAGTCCCTGCGGTTCTCGCTGGCGACGAGCCTCACCACCTCGACGTGGTTGTCGAGGACGGCCTCCAGGTCGTCGTCGTAGTGGGCCAGCAGTTCGTCCATGTAGAACTCGCTGGCCGGGTCGAGGGCCTGCTCGTTGCGCAGCGAGTACGGTGCGTCGAGGCGCTCGTTGAGGTCCTCAATGATCTGCTGGCGCTGTTCGTTCGGGAGCAACACCAGCGGGTCCTGGTGCATCGGGGAGGTGACGGTGTCGTCGTTGGGGTCCTGGTCGTCGATGACCGAGCAGAGGTTCGTCCACCGGAAGGTGTACAGCCGTCCCTCCTCCTTGGCGGTGTAGTCCTCGTAGTAGCGTCGCACCTGGCGGTCGACGTCGGACTTCCCGGAGCCGACGGGACCGAGCAGGAGGATGATGCGTTTCTCCGGACCGAGGCCGCGAGCGCCGCTCTTGACCTTGTTGACGAACTCGTGGATGGACTCGTGGACTTCGCGCCCGAAGAAGGTGTTCGCACCCTCGCCGAGTGGGTCCTCGGATGCCAGTTTGTACTCGACGACCCCGTCCTCCGTGTTCGAGCCGTAGTAGTCGAACATGTCTGCTAGCCGCTGGTGGGCGTTCCGCGCGATGGAGGGGTCGTCGTACAGGGTCTCCAGATACCAGTCGTAGCTCCGGGCGTCGCGGAGGTCCGACGGGACTGATTCCTTGTACTGTTCGCTGAGGCGTTCGAGGGTTTCCGTCATGTTGGGTGTGGGTGTGACCTGATGTCGTTACCCGGGGGTGCTACCAAGTCGTCTCGTACGGGGCGACAGGACGGGCGACCGCCGGGCGTAACACCGGCACTACTATTGTATTGGGGTATGCTAACGTATAAGCATGTCGCGGGGTGTCACACTCCTGTTCACGTCGCCGGACGGCCGTCCGGTGGGAGACTCCGGCGACGTGTCCTCGGTCACCTCACCACGGGGTTCGTGGGGGCGTTAACGGTCGAGCGATGGTATGTAGTCGAGGTAAACCTCGCGGCGGCTATATGGTGTCGTCGGGGTCGTAGTTCGCGGCCGTCTCGCTGGCGGCGCTCGCGTACCGCTCGACCTCGGCCGGGTCGGTGACCGCACCGAGTTTCGCCGGTTCGACGTCGATGGCCGCCTTCGTGGGTCTCTCGTCGTCGAAACTCGTGAGCGCGCGCTCCTTCCGGAGGTACCGCTCGCCGTCCGTCGTCGCGTATTCGAGGATGATGAGGTTCTGCTCGTCGTCGGAGTACGTTCGCTCCGCCAGCCAGACGCGCACCGTCCCGTCGCTCATACCCACCCGTTCGTCCTCCACGGGGAAATATCCGGTCGCTCGCCGTCAGAACCCTTTTCCCGGCCTGCAGTCTAGGCCCGTCGATGGCAGACTCACTGGCCGCCCAGCTAGAGCGGGACCTCGCCTGTGAGAACCTCCTCGGCTGCCTCCACGGTCTCTCGGACCTCGACCGCGAGTGTTTCCAGGCGCTCGTCGAGAGCGACGACCCGCTGACTGTCGACGAACTCACCGACAGCGTCGACCGCGAGCGTTCGACGGCCTACCGGTCGGTCCACCGCCTCGTCGACGCCGGCGTCGTCCGCAAGCGCCAGCGTAACTCCGAGGCAGGGGGGTACTACCACGTCTACCGTCCCGCGGACCCCGACGTGGTCGCCGACGACATGCAGCGCCGCCTCAACGACTGGTACGCGAAGATGAGCGGCCTGATCGGGGAGTTCCGCACCGAGTACGGCGAGGAGTGACGACTCGGCGCCCGCGGGGGCGCTGGCCGCGTCTGTCTGGACAGTAGTGTTATGTGGTAGCGTGACCCACGATACTGCCATGAACGGCGCATCGTCCCGCCAGCCAACGTGGAGTCGCCCCGCCGACCGCGACATCATCGAGTTCCTTGCCGAGGTTGGCGCCGAGTACCCGGCCATCGTCGCCAACCGCATCGGCATGCACGCGCCCTACGTCGAGACTCGCTGCGAGGAGCTCACCGAACGCGGGCTCCTCGAAGCGGTCTCCGGCGAGGTGGTCTACCGACTCACCGACGCTGGCGAGCGCGCCTGCGAGAGCGGCGTCCTGCCGGAGTGAACGACACTTTACGTTCCCACCCCAAACACCGACCCATGAACCACGAGTCCTACCTCCGCGCCGTGGGGTTACCGGAGTTCGCGGACGTGCCGTCGGACTCGCCCAAGCGCGGCGCGTCGCTGGTCGCCCGGCCCCCGCACGCCACCGTCACGGCCGACACGGTCGAAGAGCGCTACGTCTACCCCGTCCCGGAACTCGGACCGGACGGGGCCTGCGGCGTCGGCCTCGCCGACGACCCGTACAACCTCGCGCCCGTCTGCGGACTGGAGTACGACCGCGAGCGACTGCGCGACCACCCGAACACCGCACGACTCGTCGCCCTCCAGGACACCGTCGACCGTCTAGCCGAGGAGACTGAGGCGGACTGGCTCGGCGTCTACCGACGCGCCACGAACGCCGACGGCGAGGACGTGCTCGTCAAGGAGGCGTACGTCGGCGACCCCTCGCGCGCGGAGTTCCCGCTCACGGAGTCGTTCGCCGAGCGTTCGAACAACTCGACGGTCGGCCTGACCGGCGAGGCGGTGCTCGTCGACGACGTCGCCGACTACGACGGCCCGTACTACGAGTGCGACGACAGCGTCCGCAGCGAGTTCTGCTGTCCCATCCTCGCCGGCGAGGACGTCGTCGGCATCGTCGACGCCGAAGCACACGAACCCGACTTCTTCACCGAACAGCGCGTGCTCACCATCGCGGGCACCTGCGCCGGACTCGCGGATTCGGACCTCCTCACGCCGCCGCGCGTCGAGGCCTGAGCCGACTGGCCTCCGCAGTTCTGACGAGAGCGACGGGACACGTCCTCGGGCAGGCGACGCGCGCTACCCGAAACCAGAGACGGCGGTCCGAACCATGGCCGTCCCGTCGCTCGCCAGCGACCGAGACTGCCACGAGATTTAATACAGGTGAGTTCGTTCGTGAAAAACGAACCATGGACGACCTCACCGGCTTCCAGCGCGACCTCCTCGTCGTCGCCGCGGGCCTCGAGGAACCGAACGGCCTCGACATCAAGAGCGAACTGGAACAGTACTACACCTCCGAGATCAACCACGGACGCCTCTACCCGAACCTCAATACGCTCGTCGAGAAGGGACTCGTCGAGAAGGGCCAGAAAGACGAGCGGACGAACCAGTACGTCGTCACGGACCGCGGGGAGCGAGAACTCCGCGCCCGCCGGGACTGGGAGCAGGACTACGTCGAGGCCGCCGAGGGCGAAGAGACGCTCGTCGCGGACTGACTGTTCCCTTCGCAGGCGCCGGACGGAAGATTAACCACACTCCTCTCCCAACGAGGGAATATGACCGCCGACTCCCTCGCCCGCTACATCCGTTCGCTGGACGTCGGCACGCTCCGCACCATCGTGCGCTACGACGGTGACGACTACGAAGTCGACTTCAAATCAGCTGCAATCGAGGCGGAGTACACCGACGACGAGTTCGAGGAGGTGGCGAAGAACTTCGTGCTGAAAGGGTTCGACGACGGCCACGAACAGCCCGAGTTCGCCCGCTTCGGCCACCTCGACGCGACGGTGCGGTGGTTCCAGCAGGTGGTCGTCTGCCAGATTCCCTTCGACGACTGGTCGGGCATCTTCGTCTCCTTCGACCGGGAGAGCATCAGCGACACCGGCCACCTCATCGACGATATTCTCGCGTTCGTCGACGAGGAGGTCCACGAGGAGTTCGAGTCGGAGGACGTCGCCGACCAGTTCAATCAGTAGGGGACCCACGCGGTGCGGCCCTGGCCGAGACCCACCACGCGGAGTTCTGTCCCGTCGTCCGTCGCTCGCGTCTGAATCAGCCCGTCGTACAGCGGCGCGAGCACGTCGAAGGCCTCCCTGCTGCTGGTGTCCAGCACGCCGAACCCGAGCCAGTCGAGGCGCTCGACGTGGCCGGCGAACACGTGGAGGAACCGGTAGACGCGTCGCGTGTCCGCGTACATCAGCATCGTCGAGATCGTGGAGACGTTCATCCGGGCCTGCTCGCAGTTCGACTCGAGCGCCTGGAAGATGCCACCGAGGCGGATGCCGATGTCCGTGATGTCGCCGGGCGACCCGACGTACTTCACGAGGTCCTGGTCGCGTGTCGACTCCCCGCGCTGGCGCGTGACACAGTCGACGATGCCGCCACGGTTCTGCTTGACCGCCGTCCAGACGTTCGGCGCGCGCTTGCGGATCGACTTCGTGCTGTCCCGGGTGCCGACCACGATGCCGCCCTCGCCGCGCTCGCAGCCGCCGTCGAGGACTTCGAGCGCCAGCTCGCGTTTCCCCGTCAGTGGAGGACCGGCGACGAGCAGGTTCGTCCCCGCGGCTATCTCGTCGACGGGGAGGTGGTCGGCGACGTCGTACCCAGCCATTAGCTACCCAACGTAGCTCGCGGCCCGCGTAAAGTGTTTGTTGCTCTCGACGGACATTACTGCGCCGCGCGCAGTTCCTCGATCAGTCCGCGGGCGGCCTTCCGGACGGACTCGTCGGATGACAGCGACGGCTCCCAGCCGAGCGCCGAGAGCTTCTCGATGGAGAGTCGCATCTTCGGCACGTCGCCGGTCCACCCGCGGTCGCCGCCCGTGTACTCGTAGTCGGGGTCCAGTCCCATCTCGTCGGCGACGATGTCCGCGATGGTGTTGACGGACGTGGTCGTTCGCGTGCCGAGGTTGTAGACGTTGAGGTCGTCGTCGGCGTGCTCGACCACGTGGACCATCGCGTCGACGCAGTCCTCGACGTGGAGGTAGGACTTCTCCTGGCGGCCGTTCCCGAGGATGGTGAGCGTCTCCGGGTCCGCGAGCAGTTTCTCGATGAAGTCGGGGACGACGTTACCGCGCTGCTTCGGGCCGACGATGTTCGCGAAGCGGTACATCCACGACTGGATGCCGTAGGAGTGGGCGTACGTGGAGACGAGGCCCTCGTCGGCGAGTTTGCTGGCGCCGTAGATGGAGATTGGTTCGAGCGGCGCGTAGTCCTCGGGGGTCGGCATCGGCGCTTCCCCGTACACCGTCGAGGAGGAGGTGAACGCGAGTTTGTCGACGCCCACCTCGTCCATGCGTTCGAGGACGTTGTACGTCATCTCGCCGTTCTCCTCGAACAGTACGCGGGGTTCGCCGTAGTTCGTGTCCGTGTACGCCGCGAAGTGGAAGACGATGTCCACGTCTCCGGTGATGACCTCGGCGACGTCCTCGGCGTCGCACATGTCCGCTTCGACGAACTCGACGCCGTCGGGCACGCGTTCCCGGGTGCCCTTCGAGAGGTTGTCGACCGCGAGCACGTCGTTGTCCGCCGCGAGTTCCGCGGCGAGGTGGGAGCCGACGAGGCCCGCCGCGCCGGTGACGACGACGCGCTGCTCGGAGAGTTGCATACAGATGCGTCCACTGCGCTCGACAAGTGTTTTCCGATGCTCGCCGTCTCAGAGGCTCACGCGCTGGGCGCTCCACTCCCAGAGCCGCTCGGCGAGCGCGTCGTCGCTCGCCTCCGGGGACGGCTCGACGGGCGCGCAGTCCCGGAAGTACGCGCCGTTCTCGCCGTCCTCGCGGTCGGTCGCGGCGAGGAACGTCGGCGTCACCGCGGCCGACGACGGCGTGTCGACGCGGCCGAACGTCAACGACCGCGGGACTGCCGAGAGCACGAGCATCACCGCTCGCACGGGCAGCGGGGCGTTCCGCCAGATGCCGGTCGCTGGCACGAACCCCGGGTGACAGGAGACGGAGGTCAGGTCGTCGGTCCGCCGTGCGAGTTCCCGGGCGAACAGTACGTTCGCGAGTTTCGAGCGGGCGTAGGCGTCGAGGCCCTCGTAGGCGTCGACGGCGGTCAGTTCCTCGAAGTCGAGGGACGCGCGACGGTGGACCTCAGAGGAGACGGTGACGATGCGGCCCCCGGAGGCCAGGACGTCGCGGAGCCGGTTCGTCAGCAGGAACGGCGCGAGGTGGTTGGCGTGGAACGTCCGCTCGACCCCCAGGTCGGTCAGCCGCCCCTCGTCGAAGTGCGCTCCGGCGTTGTTCACCAGCACGTCCAGTTCGTCGACGCGGTCGCGGACGCGCTCTGCGAGGGTCTCGACCTGGTCGAGGTCGGTGTACTCCGCAAGAAAGAACGAGGCGTCCGCGCCCAGTCCGCGGAGGTCGCTGGCCACGCGCTCGCCGCGGTCGGCGTTCCGCCCGTGGACGTGTACGTCCGCTCCGAGTCGCCCGAGCGCGAGCGCGACCTCGCGACCCACGCCGCCCGTCGCGCCGGTCACGAGCGCCGTCGCTCCCTCGAGGTCGCGGTGCTGTACGCTCGCGCCGACTTCCGGTCGCACCATGTCGCCGGCTTCGGACGCCACCGGCATAAAAACCGCTCCGCTCAGAACCCGAAGATGGGGACGTAGCGGAACGTCAGGAACGCGCCGACGGTCCCGACGAGGGGAACGAGATTCTGCATCAGGATGACCCGCGCCGTCGTCCCCGGGTCGAAGAGGTCTCCCGCGCTCGGGATGTCCTCGGGCTCCTCCTCGCCGATCGCGGGCACCTCGTCGCGGTCCTCGTCCGCCGCGAGGCCGCCCACGCTCACGGGCACGTCCTCCTCGCCGCGGACCACGTCCGGCACCGACACCGGTCGGGTGGCCCGCCCCCAGCCGAGACCGACGATGCTCATCGTCGCGATGACGACGAAGCTCGCCGGGATACCGATCGCCGACAGGAAGATGACGAGCGTCGCGCTCACCGTCGCGACCACGATGGCCGCCGTCAGCGGGAGTTCGGTGATGTCGCTGCCCATCGTCTCCAGCGTCCGGCGCGCGATAGTGAACGCGCCGATACCGACCGCGAGACAGCCCAGCAGGATGGCCGGGTTCATCTCGATGACGTCGCTGCCGACGAGCGGCGCGATGGCGTTGGCGATGTTGCTCGTCCCGGAGCTGAACGCCATCAGGCAGCCGATGGCGATGACCGTTACCACGCCGAACAGCTCCTTCCGGTTGGTCGACTCCTCCGGCGTGGGGACCGGCACCGCGCCGGACCGGTCGAGTTCGACCAGCGCCCCGTCGCTGCGCTCCATCGCGATGATGCGGTGGAGGCGCGCGTAGAAGTACCGGCCGATGATGAGCGACACCCAGAAGCCGATGACGGGGGCGACGATCCACCACGTCGCGATCTCGCCCATCACGGCCCAGTTGAGTTCGTTGCGGGCGAACCCGAGGCCGGCGATGGCGCCGACCGCGGTCATCGACGTGGACGCGGGGACGCCGAAGACGTTACCGACGAACAGCGCGAGGCCGATGAAGAACAGCACGCCGATGCTGGCCTCCAGCGTGAAGATGCTCGGGTCGTAGACGAGCTCGCGGCCGAGGGTGTCCACGACGCGACGGCCGAGGGTCCACGCCCCGACGAAGAAGAACGCGGTCATCAGCGCCGCTGCCGACGACTTCGAGAGCGCGTCCGCGCCGACTGCCGGCCCGAACGCAGGCCCGGTCGTCGACCCGCCGACGTTGAACCCGACGAACATCGCCACCAGGATTCCGACGAGGAGGAGGACGCCGATCACGCCACCACCTCCGAGACGTCGGTCTCGGTGGTCTGCCGGCTCACTGCCGGCCGCACGCCGTTCCGGATCACGGTGACGCCTCGTCTTCGTCGTCCGCTTCGCCGCTCGCTTCCCCTTCCTGTTCCTCCAGTTGCTTCTCGACAGTTTCGTCGACCTTCTCCTCGACAGTTTCGTCGACCTTCTCCTCGACGGTCTCTTCCACCGTCTCTTCGACCGTCTCACCCACCGTCTCCTCGACGGTTTCCTCGACAGTTTCGCTGACTTTCTCTTCGACGGTTTCACCGACTTTCTCCTCGACCGTCTCGCCGACCTTCTCTTCGACGGTCTTGTCGACGGTCTCCTCGACGGTTTCGCTGACCGTCTCTTCGACAGTTTCGCTGACCGTCTCTTCGACAGTTTCGCCGACCTTCTCCTCGACAGTTTCGCCGACCTTCTCCTCGACTGTCTTGTCGACGGTCTCCTCCACCGTCTCCTCGACGGTTTCGCTGACAGTCTCCTCGACAGTTTCACCGACCGTCTTCTCGACGGTTTCGCCGACAGTCTCCTCGACCGTCTCGCCGACCGTCTGTTCGACTGTCTGTTCGACGGTCTCGCCGACCTTCTCGTCGACGGTCTCTTCGACGGTTTCGCCGACCACCTGGGTCATCCACTGCGGGTCGAAGCGCGCCATCTTCCAGCCGATGTGGAGGATGTACGACGCCAGCACGCCGAAGCCGAACGCGAGTCCGGTCTCCGTACCGACGACGAGAATCAGACCGACCGACACGAAGATGAGAACTCCGTACGCGAGGTCGGTGAGACTGTCGACGCGACGTGGGTTCACGGGTGGTTCCTCCGTTCTACAGTGTTGACCGCCGGATTGGTCTCTCTGGCGGTGGGAGTGCTCGCAAGCAAGATACTTGTAGTTGTGGGCGCAGTCCTGATATCGGTTCCGGTGTGAGCAGTCCACCGGTAGCCGTCCTCGCGGTCTCTATCCGAAACGCGTACCCCGACGGGGTGACTCCGTGGCGATATGCAGGGCGAACAAGCGGTCACGGTGCTCAGGTACGGCCACCGGCCGGGCCGCGACGACCGCATGACCACCCACGTCGGCCTCACGGCCCGAGCACTCGGCGCCGACCGCGTCGTCCTCCCGGGCAACGCCGGCCAGTCCGAGGAGACGGTCGCGGACATCACCGACCGGTTCGGCGGCCCCTTCGACGTCGAACTCACCGACGAACTCGACGCCACCATCCGCAACTGGACGGGGTCGGTCGTCCACCTCACGATGTACGGCGAACCCGTCCAGGACGTCGAGAGCGAGATCCGCGACGCTCACCGGAGCGACCCGCTGCTCGTCGTCGTCGGTGGCGAGAAGGTCCCCTTCGACGTGTACGAGCACGCCGACTGGAACGTCGGTGTCACGAACCAGCCACACTCGGAGGTGGCCGGCCTCGCGGTGTTCCTCGACCGGCTCTTCGACGGGCGGGAACTCGAACGGACCTACGAGGACGCCGACCGACGCGTGATCCCCCAGGCCTGCGGGAAGCGCGTCGAGGACCTCGATTAGCGCCGCGCGGGTAGCAGCGTCGACCCCGCGCCCGGAACGCCGTCTTCGAGGCCTCCACGAACTCGTCTCGCGGAGCGACGCCCACACCTCGCTCGTGGGCGGTGCGTAACACCGGTGGTCGCTCCGTAGAACCGCCGCGTACACTCTTCCGGGCGCAGTCCAGTGGCGCTCCACACTGGACTGGAGTGACAAGACTTAATGGCGGCGCGAACCCCGTTTCATGCAATGGCTTTTGAGGACCTGCTGGACGAGCCCGTGGTGCAGAAGTACCTCCACGAGCTGGTCGGCCCGAAGGGGATGCCCGTGGCCGCGGCGCCCCCGGACGGCGAAGTGACCGACGAGGAGTTGGCCGAGCGACTCGGCCTGGAGCTGAACGACGTGCGGCGCGCGCTGTTCATCCTCTACGAGAACGACCTGGCGACGTACCGACGGGTGCGCGACGAGGACTCCGGCTGGCTCACCTACCTCTGGACGTTCGAGTACGAGAACGTCCCGGAGAACCTCCGCGAGGAGATGGACCGCCTGCTGGGCGCGCTCGTCGAACGCCGCGAGTACGAGCTACAGAACGAGTTCTACCTCTGTGAGGTCTGTTCGATCCGCTTCGAGTTCGGCGAGGCGATGGACCTCGGCTTCGAGTGTCCCGAGTGCGGGTCGCCCGTCGAGGCGATGGAGAACACGCACCTCGTCGACGCGATGGACGAACGCATCGAGAACCTCCGCTCGGAACTCGGCGTGAAGGCCTGATGGTCGTCCTCGCAACGAAGCTGTACGTCGAGGGCGACGCACGCGAACGAGCGATGGACGGCCTCCGCTCGCTCGTCCAGAACGACGTCGGGGACCTCGACGTGGATGTCGACCTCGGCGTGCGTCACGACGACTTCCCGACGGTCACCCTCGACGGCCCCGACGAGGTGGCCGCGCGCAACGTCCTCGTCGAGACGTGGGGCGAGATCACCGACGAGTTCGAGGCCGGCGAGACGTACGTCGGCACGCTCGAATCCTGGGACGACGAGGGCTTCGTCCTCGACGCGGGCCAGGAGATCCGCATCCCCACCGGGGAGATCGGACTCGGCCCGGGCGCGCCCGCCCAGATACGGGAACGCTTCGGCCTCGTCCAGCACGTCCCGCTCCGGTTCACGTACGGTGAGCCGTCGTCGCTCGCGGAGGCCGAACACGACCGCCTCTTCGAGTGGACGCGTGGCACCGGCCGGTTGAACGTCAACAGCGCGACCCGCGGCGAGGTGCGCGCGACCGTCAACCGCGCAGGCCACGCCCGCGACATAGTCACCGTCGAACGACTCGGGCTGCTCGAACAGAGCGTCGTCTGCAAGGAGGGAACGGACCCACCGGGGCTGCTCGCCGCGGTCGGCGAACACCTGCGTTCGGAACTGCTCTGCGTCGTTCCATGAGGCGACTGCTGGCGGCCGTCGGACTCGCCGTCCTCGTCTTCGGCGCCGGCTGTCTCGGCGGACCGCCGGCCCCAAGCGACGAGGACCTCTCCCAGGAGGCCGAGTACGACTGGGACCGGGACGTCAACGTCACCATCACCGTGAACAACGGCCAGTACCGGATGGTCGCGGACGTCGACGAGAGCGAGGTACGACTCTCCCAGCAGGGCGGGTTCGGCGGCCGGAACCCGGTGTACGTCTCCGCGGTGCAGTTCCAGTACGCGAACGGCACCGTGGTCGGCGCCGACGCGATCGACGTCTCGACCCGGGACTCCCGGACAGTCGTCGAGTTCCCCGCGGCCAACGGGACGTTCGCGTACACGGGTAACGCCGGCGACCGGTCGCTGACCGTGCCCGTCATCGCCGAGGGGTCCCACGAACTCGTGCTCCCGCCGGGGATGCGCGTGTCCTTCCCGGTGTTCGGCGTCGTCGAACCGGCCGGCTACGAGAAGACCATCGAGGACGACCGCGTCCACGTCCACTGGGAGTCCCTGGACGGCGGCACCGTCAACTCGAAGTTCTACCTCCAGCAGGACCTGCTGCTGTTCGGCGGCGTCGTCGGCGTGCTCGCCGCGGTCGCCGTGGCTGGCGTCGTCTACTACCGCATCCGCATCCGTCGCCTCGAGGACGAACGCGAGCAGAGCGGTCTCGAGTTGGACGAGTAGAGTCGGCTTTTTCCGCTGGGGGTGCGTACGCCGAGCCATGCAGGTGGCGCTGATCACCGTCGGTGACGAACTCCTCGCGGGTGACACGGAGAACACGAACGCGACGTGGCTCGCGACGCGACTGACGGAACGCGGTGCGAGCGTCGAACGAGTCGTCGTCGTCCCCGACGATGTGGACGCCATCAGTACGGAGGTCTCGCGGCTCGCGGCGACCTACGACGCCGTCCTCGTCACCGGCGGCGTCGGCCCGACCCACGACGACGTGACGATGGACGCAGTGGCCGCCGCGTTCGACCGGGAACTCGCCGAACACCCGGACGCCATCGCCTACTTCGAGGACCACGGCAGCTACGAGTACGCCGACCTCACCGAGGGCACGACGCACCTCCCGGCCGGCGCGCGACTGCTGGAGAACTCGGTTGGCGTCGCGCCGGGGGCCGTCGTCGAGAACGTCTACGTCCTGCCGGGCGTCCCCGTCGAGATGCAGGCGATGTTCGACGCCGTCGCCGAGGAGTTCAGCGGCCCGGGAACCCACGTCGAGTTCGTCACCGTGGACGCGCCGGAGAGTTCGCTGCTCTCGGCGGTCCAGGACCTGCGCGACCGCTACGACGTCACCGTCGGGAGCTATCCGGGTGACGAGGTGCGGGTGAAGATTCAGCACGAGGACCCCGACATCGCCCACGAGGCGGCGACGTGGTTCGAGGACCGCGTTCAGCGGTAGATGTAGGCCGCCCACACGACCGCCAGCAGCAGGCCGACGATGGTGACCGCCCAGCCGACCTCGTTTATCGGTAACACCGTCTCCTCCGCAGCACTCAGCAGCGTGTACATACCCCTGGATTCCCGGGGGCCCGCCCTTAACGTTTCGCTCGCGTCTGGGCGGCCAGCGTCACGCCTCGACCCGGCGGACGAGTTCGACAAGCTCCCGGCCCCGCACGTCCGCGTCGTCGTCCACCGAGACGAGACAGCCGTCGCGCTGGCCCAGCGGCACGTGGACGACGAAGCCCTGGTCGAACAGTCGGACTGTCGCCCGCATGTCGCCGAGTTCGTACAGCGTCTCCTGTCGCTCGTTGGCGACGACGTTCAACAGCAGGTCGTCCGCGATCTCGTCGACGACGTCCGTCTCGTACGTCCCCTGCAGGTCCTCCCGCACGTAGTCGACCGTCCACGAGTTGCCCCCGTGGTAGCCGACGATGCGTAGACTGTCGTCGACATGCTCGTGGAGCGAGTCCACGAGTGAGCTCCGTGCCTCTGTCATCGTCTACACCGTCCCACGGAGTTCACATCATCGTTGGGGAGTCGGAACCACGCGCCTTTTCGTGCGGGCGCGCCCAACGTCGGCTATGCGAACTGTGGGCGTCGTCGTGAACCCGATCGCGGGGATGGGCGGTCGCGTCGGCCTGAAAGGGACCGACGGGAAGGTCGCTGAGGCCCGCGAGCGGGGCGCGGAGCCACGGGCCCCCGACCGCGCGCGGGAGGCGCTGGCGGTTCTCTACGAGCGCGCGCCCGACACAGAACTGCTCGCGTACGGTGGCGAGATGGGCGAGCACGCGGCCCGTGAAGCAGGCTTCGACCCCGTGGTTGTCGGTCAGGCGAGCGAGGAGGAGACGACGGCCGCGGACACCTGGGCAGCGGTACGGGAGTACGTCGGACGTGGCGCCGACCTGATTCTGTTCGTCGGTGGCGACGGCACTGCGACTGACGTCGCCGAGGCGCTCGCCGAACTCGACGCGGCGGCGGTGCCGGTGCTGGGCGTCCCCGCTGGCGTGAAGGTGTACTCGTCGGTGTTCGCGGTGACGCCGGCGGCCGCCGGTCGGGTCGCGGCGACGTTCGACTCGACGGAGCGCCGGGAGGTCAGCGACATCGACGAGGACGCCTACCGCGGCGGCGAGGTCCGAACGCGCCTCACTGGCGTCGTCGAGGTGCCGGTGGCCGAGGACCTCCAGTCCGCC
Organism: Halobacterium wangiae; assembly: GCF_021249345.1. Classification (NCBI taxonomy): domain Archaea; kingdom Methanobacteriati; phylum Methanobacteriota; class Halobacteria; order Halobacteriales; family Halobacteriaceae; genus Halobacterium; species Halobacterium wangiae. Next base: position 2,680,955 of record NZ_CP089588.1, read on the forward strand.
AAGCAGGTCCACTCCGGGAGCACCGCCGCACTCGCGGAGGGGGCCGCGGCCGACGTCAGACCGGGTGTCACGTACGTTCTGGGTCCGGGCGGGACCGTCGGCACCATCGCCGACGAACTCGGCGTCGACGGGTCGCCCCTCGGCGTGGACGTCTACCGGGACGGCGAACTCGTCGTCCGGGACGGCAGCGAACGGGAGCTCCTGGACGCGCTTGGCGAGGAGAACGTCGTCTTCGTCTCGCCCATCGGCGGTCAGGGGTTCGTCTTCGGGCGCGGCAACCACCAGATCTCGCCCGCCGTCATCCGACGGAGCGAGGTGCGCGTCGTGGCCTCACCCCGGAAACTCGACGAGACGGGCGTGCTCCGCGTGGACACCGGCGACGACGAGGTGGACGAGTCGCTGCGTGGCTGGACGAAGGTGAGAACTGGTCGCTTCGAGGAACGGATGGTGAAGGTCGTCTAGGCGTCCTCGTCGCTCTTCATCGACTGGAGGCGGTCGATGAGTTCGTCGCTGTCGGCACCTGAGTCGAAGTTCACGTCGCCGTCGTGGTCGTTCTCGCGGGTAACTGTGGCGTCTTCGTCGATCTCCGTGTCCTGGCTCCCCTGCTCGGACTCGTCGTAGCTACCAAAACCCATACAGATAGTCCAATGGACTCCGCACGAATAAGGGTCCCGACGGTACCGCCGCTCCGCGCAGCCACCTTAAGGTCAATATAGGTTCGGGAGGTAAGACTAAGGTCGTTCCAGTCGTCGGTCCCGGTATGGAGACCCGGAAAGTCCAGCGACTCGGTCCGTCGACGCTCGCGATGACGTTGCCGGCGGAGTGGGCGCGCAAGCAGAACGTCGAGAAGGGCGACGAGGTGACCGTCCGCGAGAGCGGGAAGGGGTCGCTCACCGTCACGCCCGAGTCCGCCCACGGCGAGGAGACGGAGGCCACCATCCACGCGGAGAACTTCGACGCCGGCGCCGTCGAGCGCGCCATCGTCGGCCAGTACGTCCTCGGCCGTCGCATCATCCACGTCGAGAGCGAGGACGCCCTCGAGTCCGAACACATCAACGCGGTGTACAAGGCCGAGACCCAGTTGATGGGACTCGGCGTCGTCGAGGAGACCCCTACCCGGATCACCATCCGGTGTTCGGTCGACCCGGAGGACTTCGACCTCGACAACCTCCTCGAGCGACTGGAGAACACGGGCTCGACGATGCGCGGCGAGGCCGTGAAGGCGCTCGCCCACGGCAGCCCGGACCTCGCCCAGCGCGCGCTCAACCGCGAGCGCCAGGCGAACAAGATATTCGTCCTCCTGCTCCGGCTCATCTTCACCGCCTACCAGAACCCGAGTCTCGCGCGCGCCGTCGGCCTCGACGACGGCTTCCCGCTCATCGGCTACCGCTCCGTGGCGAAGAACCTCGAACTCGTCGCGGACAACGCCGAGGACATCGCGGAGACAGTGCTCGAGACGGAGGGCAACACGCTCGACGTCGACCAGCAGACGATGCGGCGCATCCGCGAGTTCACCGACCAGGTCGACGAGATCACCGCGGAGGCCGTCGACGCCGTGGTCACGCGGGACTACGACGCGACCGTCGAAGTCCGAAAGCTGTTCGCGGAGATCGGCGACCGCGAAGGCGACATCCTCGCCGACCTCCCCGAGATGGACAACGCGGACCTCCTCGAAGTCCGTGAGGTGCTGGTGAGTCTCCAGCAGTCCGCGCAGTACTCGATGCGGAACGCCGAGATCGCGGCGAACCTGGGGCTGAACGAGCAGTCCAGCCACACCACAATCAGCTAGTTTTCTCCGCCTCCAGTGGGTTCCTCGACGACAGCGTACACGGGAACGACGGGTGCTCGGCGAAGTGCCGCACGAGCATGTGTCGTCGGGACCCCGTGACGCCCGCGCTCGACAGCGCGTCGGCGTCGAAGGTGGGTGGTAATCGTTCGAACAGTCGCCGGACTTCCGCGAAACTGTCGAAGACCGTGGAGTTGCCCGTGGAGTCGGCGCCGCGGCGCTCGACGACGTACGTGCCGTCTTCGCGGTGCTCACAGGCAGTGCGGAAGAACTCCTCGCGGCGCGTCAGTGCGTCACCGACGGCGTCGCGCAGTTCGGCGGCGTGCTCGCGGGAGAGCGCGAGTTCCTCGCCGTCCACGGTGACGCGGATGTCGCCGCCGTCTGGCTCGGCGGCGATGGACTGTTCACAATCCGAGAACTCGATCAGGAGCCTGGGTACTCCGCTGCATACCCGATGGAAGCGACTCCGACCGTAAAAAGATGTCTACTGCGTGGTGGTCGGTGACACGACACTCGAGGTGGCGAACAGCGGGTCCAGCGCGAGGATGCCGTCGTCCTCTGTAGTCGTCGTGTTCTCTTCCGTCGTTGTCGTCGTACTCGTGCTCGTCGTCGTAGTCGTCGTGGACTGTTCGTCGCTGGTCGTCGTGGTGGTCGTGTCCTCGGTGCTGTTCGAGTCGTCCGTGTCATCGGACGCGGTGTCGCCCTTCGTGCCGAAGAAGTCCGTCTCGATGGTCTCCGTGTGGGTCAGTTCGTCGAGCTCCGCGCGGAACGTCTCGTCCGTGCCCGGCGGCTCGATCTCCGCGTAGAAGTCGATGCGGAGCTCCGTCGTCTGGTCGTTCTCGACGTGGCTCACCCACCAGTCGTCGAGTTGCTCGTTGTCGATGACGGTCCGCGTCTCCACGACGCGGTAGGTCTTCCCCGGGATGGTCTCGGTCTCCTCGGTCTCACCGGACCCCATCTGCACGTCGTTCATCGTGATGTCGTAGCCGACGTTCGAGATGGCGACCGGCGTCGCCTTCGGGTTGTAGACGCCGAACTCGATGCGGATGGGCGTCTCGCTGTCGGTGACGGTGCCCCACGAGGCGTTCGTCTGGCGGATGACCACCACCGGGTCGTCGACGAGGGCCATGTTCGAGTTCACCGGGCGGTCCTCGCTGGAGTTGAACTCGCCGACGAGGTCCGTGTCGATGGACTCGGTCGCCGGCTGGAACGTCGCCGACCGGCCGAGTGTTCCGGACTTCACGTTCGCGGAGACGGCGAGGTCCGTGTGTTCGCCGTTCCGGATGTGACTCGTCCACCAGGCGGGGATGCGCTCGTTCTGGAGGTACGTCGTCAGGTTCACCGTCGAGTTGCCGGTGCCGATACCGACGCCCCGCTTGGTCCCCTGGGCCATCGCGACGTCGTTCATCGTCACCGTGTAGTTCACGTCCATGTTACCCAGCCGGACTCCGACCGGGTTCGGGTTGTGCACCACGAGGTCCGTCTCGATGGCGGTGTCCGTCTCGTTGACGTCCCCGAACCGGTTGTCGATGCGCTCGACGCTCGGGACGCCGACGACGCCAGCGAGGAAGGCGCCGCCGACGGTCAGTCCGAGACCGAACACCACAGTCGCGACTATCCGTAGTTTGCTGCCGAACAGCAACGCTCGCGCGTCCATGCTCGACCACGTGCACCGGGGCGGTGAAAACCTGTTGGCCGACGGTTGTCGCGAGTAGAACGAGTTAAGGGACGCCCGGCGCAATCACCGCCCATGACGACTGGGTCCGCTCAGGAGACAGACATGGGCGTCGGCATCGGCCTCGTGTTCGGCCTGTTGGCCGCCGCTGCCGCCATCTACACGTTCGTCGCGCCAGGACAGTTCGAATCGGCACTCGGCTTCGGCGCCGCGGTGGCGCTCGCCTCGCTGTGCGTCGCCGCCATCCACGCCTGGGGGTGACCGAAGCGGAAACCGTTAAACCCAATCGGGTCTAACTTTCCTCCAATGAGCGACGACTACACCGACGAGGAACGCCGCATCCTCGACTACCTCCGGGAGAGCGTCGAGAAGGGTGAGCGCTACTTCCGCTCGAAGAACATCGCGGACCACCTCGGCCTCTCCTCGAAACAGGTCGGTGTGCGGCTGTCGGAACTCGACGAGAAGTCCGAGGACGTCGACATCGAGAAGTGGAGCCGGTCGCGGTCGACGACGTGGCGCGTCGAACCCGCCTGAACCCCGTAATCGGCGGCTTTTTGCGGGCGGCAGTCGAAGTGCAGCTATGACAGTTCGGGTCGAACGGACGTTCGATTTGTCGGCGAGTCCCGAGGACGTGTGGGCGTTCATCTCGGACCCGGAGAAACGTGCGAGCGTGATCAGCGTCGTCGACAGCTACGAGCGCGAGGGGGACACGACGACGTGGCACGTGAGGCTCCCGATTCCCGTCGTCAAGAGCACGATCCCCGTCGAGACCCGCGACGTCGAGACCGAGGCCCCGCGGTACGTGCGGTTCGTCGGGAAGTCCCGCATCTTCAACGTCACCGGCGAACACGAGATCGAGGACCGCGAGGGCGGGTCCCGGCTCGTCAACCGGTTCGTCGTGGACGGGAAGGTGCCGGGCGTCGAACCGTTCTTCAAGCGCAACCTCGACGACGAACTCGACGACCTCCGGATCGCCCTCGAGGCGGAGGGCTGAGATGCGACTGGCACTCGCCCAGCTCCACGTCGAACCCGCGGCCGTCGACGCGAACGTCGAGCGCGCGGTGGACGCCGTCTACGAGGCGGCCGGCGAGGGCGCGGACCTCGTCTGCCTGCCGGAGCTGTTCAACGTCGGCTTCTTCGCGTTCGACAGCTACGAGCGCCGGTCGGAGTCTCTCGACGGTGAGACGCTGAAGACGGTCCGCGACGCCGCCGTGGAGGCCGGCGTCGCCGTCCTCGCAGGGTCGATCGTCGAGGACCTCTCGGCGACGGCTGCCGGCCCCGCCGAGGAGGGGCTGGCGAACACCAGTGTGCTGTTCGACGCCGACGGCGAGCGCCGCCTCGTCTACCGGAAACACCACCTGTTCGGCTACGAGTCCGCGGAGGCGAAACTGCTCACGCCGGGCGAGGACCTCCAGACGGCGGACCTCCTCGGGTTCACGGTGGGCGTCACGACCTGCTACGACCTCCGGTTTCCGGAGCTCTACCGCGAACTCGTCGACGACGGCGTCGACCTCGTGCTGGTGCCGTCGGCGTGGCCGTACCCTCGCGTCGAGCACTGGCAGTTGCTCCCGAAGGCCCGCGCCGTCGAGAACCTGGCGTACGTCGCCGCGGTAAACGGGAGCGGCGACTTCGCGGACGCCAGCCTCGTGGGGCGCTCGACGGTGTACGACCCGTGGGGGACGACGCTGGCGAGCACGGACGACGACCCGGACATCGTCTACGCGGACGTCGATCCGGAGCGTCCCGCGTCGGTCCGCGAGGAGTTCCCGGCGCTCCGCGACCGCCGCTGCTGACGTCGGGGGCAGTCCGGCCGCGATACGTGAATTTAAGTGTGGTCGCGCCCAATCACCGCGTGCCGGTTGACGACGCTTTTCTCGTCGCACCCGGCAAGAAGAAAACTCCGCGCTCGCGTCCACGTCCGCCCGCCACCGTGGCCGCGCTCCGGGACCCGCGGCCACACTCCGTCCACCTCTCGTCGTCTCTGCCTCCCAGTGACGCCGCTGTCAGTACTCCTTCCTGCGTAGCTCTGGCGCTGTCACTGACGCTCGACGCTCGGGGGAAACCGACGGTCAGGGGAGCGAGACGAGTGTGACGCCGCCGACCACGAGCGCGGCCGCGAGGAGGCGCGTGCGGAACCGGGGTTCGTCCAGCAGCACCCCGCCGAGCACCACCGCGACGACGGCCTGCGTGTTCACGAGCGGGGACGCGATGCTCGCGGAGAGCGTCTGGAACGCGACCGCCGTGAGGTGCTGCGCGCCGGCGACGAGTACGCCGACACCCACCCACTTCCGCAGGTCACCACGAGGACTCCCCCTGGGCCACGCCCGGAGGGCGAACGGCACCATCGTGGCGGCCACCGTCGTCAACAGCACCGGGACGTACACCTGAGGTGGCACCGCGAGTTCCTGCATCAGCAGGCGTTTGCTCACGTCCACGAGACCGAAGATGGCCGCGCTCGCGACCGCGAGGCGGGCCGCTGGCGTGGTTACCGCGCGCCGGAACGGGTCGAGGAGCGCTCCCGACTGGTAGTTCGCCACGTAGATGGCGACGGTGAGGACGACGACGCCGCCGACCTGGAGCGGCGTCATGTGTTCGTCCAGCAGGAGTATCTCCAGCGGGAGGACGAAGACGGGGACGATCTTGCTGATGGGCGCGACGTAGGAGACGTCGCCGAGTTTGAGCGCCCGGAAGAACGCGAGCACCGCGAACCCCGTCGCGACTGACGACCCGACGAGGAGCGTGAAGGTCGCCGGGTCGAACTCTCCCAGGGGCGCGGCCGGCATCGTCGCCCACCCGAACGGCGTGTACCACGCCAGCCCCGCGAGGTTCGCCAACAGCACGAACGTCGGCGCGGGGTAGCGCTCGAAGTAGCGCTTCGCTGCGAAGAGGTAGACGCCGAAGAGGAGCGCGGCCGACACGGCGAGGAGGAGACCAGTCTGCACACCTCGCACGTGTCCACCGGGCCACAAGAGTGAGTCGATGTCAGTCGCCGGCTCTCACTGCGCGAACCGCCGCCAGAACGGCGCCAGTGACGACGACGTCGTCGCCGAACTCGGTCAGGTGGATCGCAGGCGCGTCGACCATCAGGTGGTCGCCCACCCGTTCACGGATCGGCTCGACCACGTCGTCGGGGTTGTTGAGCGCGACGCTCCCGCCGACGGCGACCCGGTCGGGTGCGTACGCGTGGACGAGGTTCGCGACGCCGAGCGCGTTCCACCGACCGACGCGGTCGACGACCTCCGTCGCCAGTGGGTCCTCGCCGGCAGCGTCGAAGACGGCGGCCGCCGACAGTTCCTCCCGCGTCGTCGGCAGCGCCGTCTCGAAACCCTCCTCGTCGCGCAGTTCGAGCGCGTAGGCGGGGATGTTCTCGCCGCTCGCGAACGCCTCCCAGTGGCCGGTGCCGCCACAGCCACAGCGGCGCTGGCTGTCGGGGTCGAGGGTGAAGTGTCCCACCTCGGCCGCGTTGCCGCCGCGGCCGCGGAGCAACTGGTCGTCGACGACCACGCCGGCGCCCACGCCGCTGGACAGTGTGAGATAGACCACGTTGGCGTCGTCACCGCCCTCGCGGTGCTCAGCTACGGCCCCCGCGACGGCGTCGTTCAGCATCGCGACGGACGTGTCCCCGGGGAAGTGGCCGGCGACCGTCTCGCGGAGCGGAACGTTCCGCAGGTCCGCGTCTAGGTTCGGCGTCTCCGCGACGACGCCCGCGTCGGCGTTGAGTGGGCCGAACGAGGCGATACCGACGCCGGCGACCTCCCCGGGAGCGACGCCGCTCACCGCGAACGTCTCCTCGACGACCGCGTCGATGCCGGCAGTGAACGCGTCGGCAGTCGGGCCCTGCGCGGTCGGTCGCGAGACGTGAGCGACACGCTCTAGTTCGGGAGTCGTGACGAGACAGCGGGTCGTCGTCGCTCCGACGTCGACACCGAAGTAGTAGGTCATCAGTGCAGTTGGTCGGGTGCGGTTGGTCGGGCGGAGTCCCGCCCGGAGCGGATTCCGCGTTAGTCGTCCTGCATCTTGATGTCCGCGCTGAGCCCCTGGGCCATCTCGATGTCCTTGGAGTTGTTCAGCGTCCACGCGGTGCGCTCGGTGACGGCCTCGATGACCTCGCGGGCGCTCGGGTAGCCGTTACCGGACTTCTTCACGCCGCCGAACGGCAGCTGGACCTCCGCGCCGATGCACGGGAGGTTGCCGTACGCGAGGCCGACCTCCGCGTTGTCGCGGTAGTAGTTGATCTGGCGGTAGTCCTCGCTGATGACCGCGCCGGCGAGGCCGTACGGCGTGTCGTTGTGGATCTCGACGGCGCGCTCGATGTCACCGGAGTACTCGATGAGCGCGACGTGCGGGCCGAACACTTCCTCCTTGATGGAGCGGAGGTCCGGGGAGTAGTCGACCTCGTAGACGAACGGGCCGACCCAGTTGCCGTCCTCGTGGCCGGCGGGGATCTCGTCCTCGTCGAACTCCGTCCGGTCGACGAGCACGTTCTTGGCCTCCTCGCGGGCGAGCTCGTTGTACTTGCTGATCTTCTCGACGTGGCCCGGCTCGATTGCGGGACCCATGAACGTCCCCTCGTCGAGCGGGTCGCCGACGGCGATCTTCTCGGCGATCTCGACGTAGCGCTCCTTGAACTCGTCGTAGACGTCCTCGTGGACGATGAGGCGCTCGCTGGAGACACAGCGCTGCCCGGTCGTCTTGAACGAGGACATCACGGCGGAGTGGACGGCGATGTCGAGGTCCGCGTTCTCCGTGACGACGATGCCGTTCTTCCCGCCCATCTCGCAGGCGGCGAGCTTGCCGGGTTGTTCGGCGACCTTCTGGGCGACCTCCTGGCCGACCTCCGCGGAGCCCGTGAACAGCACGGTGTCCACGCGGTCGTCGTCGACGATGGCCGCACCGGCGTCGCCGAAGCCCTGTACCATGTTGAACACGCCGTCCGGGATGCCGGCGTCCTCGAACATCTCGGCGATGATCTGTCCGCACCACGGCGTCTGCTCGGCGGGCTTCCAGACGACCGTGTTCCCCTCGACGAGCGCGACGGCCATGTGCCAGAACGGGATGGCGACCGGGAAGTTCCACGGCGTGATACAGCCGACGACGCCGCGGGGTTTGCGGCGCATGTAGGCGTCTTTGCTCGGGATCTCGGAGGGTACCACGTCACCGGACGGGTGGCGGGCGTCGCCCGCGGCCCACTCGACCATGTGCCACGCCTCGGCGACGTCGGCCTTCCCCTCGCTGATCTCCTTGCCGCACTCCTTGGTCACCACTTCGCCGAGTTCCTGGTGTCGGTCCTTGAGTTCCTGGTAGATGTCCCAGAGGTACTCGGCGCGGTTGATGCGCGAGAGCGACTGCCACTCCTCCTCGACTGCGTCCGCGGCTGCCGCGGCGTCTGCGACGTCCTCGGGTGTCCCCTGGTGGAACTCGCCGAGCGTCTCGCCGTTGGCTGGGTTGGTGCTCACGAAGGTCTCGTCGCCGTGACCCTCCACCCACTCGCCGTCTATGTAGTGTTGGTACGTCATCGACTGAAGGTGGGGGTGGCACGGTGAAAAAGATACACCTTCTATGGACGGTGTCCGTCCAACTCCGTTCGCCGATCGGTCCCGGCGGTCGGGGGCGGTCCACTCGACTGTGGCGTTGGAACTTCGGACGACGCCGCGCTCGAGTGGGGCCGACGGTTGTGTCGACCCCTCTCACGTACTGACCGTCCTATGGTCCCGCTTCGGTCGTGGTGGTGTTCGACTCTGCCGTGGTAGTGGTGGTGGTGGTGCCCGGCTCTGTCGTTGTAGTGGCGGTAGTGTTCGACTCAGTCGTGGTGGTGCCCGGCTCTGTCGTGGTCTCTGTCGTGGTGGTCGTGGTGTTCGACTCTGTCGTAGTAGTGGTGGTGGTGGTGTCTGATCCGTCCGTTTCGTTCGACTCCGAGGGAAGCTGGATCGTCTTGCTGGCGTCCTCGGCGGGGATCACTTCGAACGGCGTGTCCGCCGGTGCGTCGTCGGGGTTCAAGTACCCCGCCGCGATGGCAGAGTAGGCCGTTCCGCCCTCGAGTGAGACGTCGGCCGTGGTGACGACTTCACCGTCGTTGTCCTCGGACGCAGCGCGGATCTCGACGGTGTAGTCGCCCTCGGGGACGGTCATGTACTCCGAGGCGTTCTGGTAGCTGACGTTCTCGGCGAGCACGACGCTCCCGTTGTCCGTCGTGACGTCGACGGCGGGCGCGTCGGGCGAGAGGTGCACGACGCGGAGCGCCGACTCGTCGTCTGCCGGCGTGATGGCGGTGTCGTTGTAGAGGACGGGCTCGAAGCTCGTCTCCGCGTCCTCACTGATCTCGCCGCTGGCAGCCACGGTCGTCACCGAACCCGGATCGAGCGTGACCTCGCCATCGAACACCACGGTGTCCGGGTCGTCGGCCGCGGCGATGGTGACGTTGTACGTACCCGACTCGAGCGTGAGGTAGTCGCTGACGTTACCGAACGACACGTCAGACAGGACGGTCTCGTTGTCGACCGAGACGTCTACCGCTGGCGCATCGGGTGCGGCGTGGACGACGCGGAGGTACGCACTGTTCTGTTCGTCGTCTGTCTCTTGAGTACTCGATTGCCCGGTCTGCGCGACGGCTCCGATCGCCATCGTGCCTCCGATCAGTGCAACCGAGAGCAGTACGGCGATCAGCTTCTTGGATGTTAGTTCTGACAGCACACCTATCGATTCGGACGACACGCTCTTTGTTATCTGTAACCAGTCGAGAGAAACGCAGGGCAAAATCTGGCATCCCGAGAACGTGTCCGAGTAGTGGCGTTCGACACGGCTGACTGTCCGAGGGCTACTCGCAGGCGTGCTCGGTAACCCGAGCGAACCGCTTCACTCGAGGGGTTCGGCCCGTTTCGAGCCGCCGAGTTGAACCGCCCGACACGACTGGCCTACGGTCGAGTAACACCAGCGTACGGCCCGGAGTTCTCGTGAACGACAGGAGTACGGTCGAGTTGCCTGCGAGTGCACGCTACCGTCTGATGCGTCTCCGCCGGAGTGGGGGCGCGCCCGCGGCCACTCAGCGCGTCGCGTTCTCGTCCGCCGACGCGGCCTTCTCGATCTCCCCGGCCAGCGCCTCCGCGTCGAACGCGTGGTCGGGACGGATCTGGACGAACGAGAGGAAGTCCTGGGCTCGCAGCAGTGCGTCGGCGGTGCCCTCGACGTCGCCGGCGTCCCCGACCGTGTAGTTGTCCAGCGCGACGTTCACGACCGTGCGGGCGCCGATGATCGGTTCGAGCGACGCGAGCGCCGACGCGAGGTCGTACGCCCGGGCGTTCGCGATGCCGTCCGCGGCGACGTTCGTCGCGTCGATGAAGTACAGTTCGTCGCCGGAGACCAGGACGTTCTCGCCGCGGAGGTCGCCGTGGGCGACGTCGTTGTTGTGCATCAGCGCCAGTGCCTCGAAGAGGTCCGCCGCGTACCGCTCGACGTCCTCGGGCGGGAGCCGGTCGAGGGGCGTGAACTCGGGGATGTACTCCAGGACGAGGACGCCGAGGCCGTCGACCTCGAACGCCTCGAGGGGTCTCGGCGCGTTCAACCCGAGGCCGCGGAGCTTCCTGGTGGCGACGAGTTCGTGTTCCGCCATCTCCACCGGGCCGTCGAACGGTTCGAAGAACCCCTCCCGACCGCTGGAGAACGCCCCGAGGTTCCGGGCGCCGGTGAACAGCGCGTGGACGAGCGCGTTCTGCCCCGAGACGACCTTCACGAACCACTGGTCGTTCATCACGCAGGGCGTCGAGAGCCAGTTGTCCGCGTCGAGGAACGACACCCGGACCGTCGGCTCGTCGTAACGGTCGGCCATCTCCCTGGCGACCGCCTCCAGCGAGTCCCACGGGACGGTACCCCTGACGAACCGGCGGATGCTCACAGTCGAGAAACGCACCGGTCGGATAAATGTCCGGCGGCAGTCCGGACGCCCTCCCCGATGGGGTCCCGGGACCCCCAAATCCGACTCGCGGTTCCGGTGTGTTTATGCGGTCGGTGGCAAATTTTGAGACATGAACTTCGACCTTCCCGACGAGCACCGGATGATCCGGGACACCGTTCGGGAGTTCTGCCAGGAGGAGATCGAACCGATCGCGTGGGACATCGAGGAGGAACACCGCTTCCCCGAGGAGGTGTTCGACGAACTCGCCGCCCTCGACATGATGGGCGTCCCCGTCAGCGAGGAGTACGGCGGTCTCGGCGGCGACCAGCTGATGTACGCGCTGGTCACCGAGGAGCTCGGTCGGGTCTCGGGCTCCATCGGCCTCTCGTACGCCGCCCACATCTCGCTGGCCTCCAAGCCCATCGAACTGTTCGGCACCGAGGAGCAGAAAGAGCAGTGGCTCCGCCCGCTCGCGGAGGGCGAGTACCTCGGGTCGTGGGCGCTCACCGAACCCGGCAGCGGGAGCGACGCCAGCGACATGGACACCACTGCCGAGAAACGAGAGGCACAGGGCGCCTTGGAGCGGAGCGGCGTCGCCGCGGAGAAGGACGGCGACGAGTACGTCCTCAACGGCACGAAGCAGTTCATCACGAACGCCTCCGTCGCGGGCAGCGTGCTCGTGAAGGCCGTCACGGAATCCGGCGCGGGCTACGACGGCATCTCGACGTTCATCGTCGACCCGCGCAACGACGACGGCTTCGAGGTCACCACGGAGTGGGACAAGATGGGGCTGAACGCCTCCCCGACCTGCGAGATACAGCTCTCGGACTGCCGCCTCCCGGAGGACCGACTCCTCGGCGAGGAGGGCGAGGGCTGGGACCAGACGAAGAAGACCCTCGACGGCGGCCGCATCTCGATCGCCGCGCTCTCGACGGGACTCGCCCAGGGCGCGTTCACCGCCGCGAGGGAGTACGCCGTCGAACGCGAGCAGTTTGGCCAGCCGATCTCGAAGTTCGACGCCATCCGGAACAAGCTCGTGGACATGCACCGCAAGACCGAGCGCGCCCGCTTGCTGACCCACAAGGCAGCGGCCCGCTACGACGCCGGCCAGTCCGTCACGCAGGAGTCTGCACTCGCGAAACTCGACGCCAGCGAGGCCGCCCGCGAGGTCGCCGAGGACGCCGTCCAGACGCTCGGCGGCTACGGCTACACCACTGACTTCGCCCCCCAGCGGTTCTTCCGCGACGCGAAGCTCATGGAGATCGGCGAGGGCACCAGCGAGATCCAGCACCTCGTCCTCGGTCGCGAACTGGGGCTGTAACGCCAGTCGCTCCGACTCCTCGGCGGTTCCAGCTCGGAGCACTCGGCCGCCGTACCCGCTGGTAGACGGGTTGTCGTGCGGTGAAAAAGCGGGGGCAGGTGAGCGCTCGTTCAGGCGATGCGACCGGGAGACTCCGGCTCCACGTCGACCGGTTCCGTCTCGGTCTCGGTCTTCTCGCGTCTGAAGGTGTTCAGCCCGATGAGCTGGTTCATGGGGCACTTCTGGGTCAGGCCGGTGATGGTCAGGATCGCGCCGACGACGACGCTCGCGGCGAACGCGATGGGTCCGAGGACGATCGCCCCGAGCAACTCGGCCGCCGCAACGACTAGGAGTGCCGGGCCGACGATCAGCCTGAGGAGGCGGTCGACGCCGCCCACGTTCTTGGTCGACGGGTATAGTTTCATAATCCACCTAGTGTAGGCGCTCTGAGGGAATAAACTAGTAGACCCAGATAGTGGCCAGAAACCTGTGCTGTCCCGGTTCGTTCCCTGATCGAATCTGCCTCCCCAGGTCCCGGGCGACGACCGCTCTAGCCGCGCTGTTCGAGGATGCGGTCGACGATGGTGCCCGTGGAGAGCAGTTCACCCTCGTACTGCTGTTCACGGGGTGACGCCCGCCGGACTTCGCAGTCCACCCCACGCTCGGCGAGCTCGGCTTCGATAGCGTCGGCGTCGTGGTGCTGGTCGTAGCCCAGTGCGATGACCGCGGGCTCGATCTCCTCGATGGGTGCGAAGATGTCCGTCGGGTGGCCGACGCGGGCGTGGTCGACGGCGTCGAGGGCGGCGACGACGTCCCGGCGCTGGCGGTTCGGGAGGATCGGCGGGTCCTTGTGCGTGACGTTCTCCCGGCGGGCGACGATGACGTGGAGTTCGTCGCCCATCGCCGCGGCGTCCTCGAGGTAGTGGACGTGGCCCGGGTGGATCAGGTCGAACGTCCCCTGTGCGACGACGCGTCTCATTCGAGTTCCTCGTCGATATCTTCCTGGGTGAAGTCGAAGAACGATTCGGGGTCGGGGAGGTCGACGTCGAGGACGTCGAGGCTGCGGGGTTCGCCCTCGTGGTCGAACGCGCGCCAGCAGTTGCGACCGTACGGCGCGCCGAGGATAACGTGGACCTCGCCCTTGCCGAACATCGCGCGGTCGGCGTCCGATGGCGCGAGCACGCCGTTCGGGTGGGAGTGGACGCTCCCGACGGTGCGCATGTCGTTGGGCACCTGACTCGAGTTGAACGTCGCGCTCACGGGGTTGGTCTTCGTCCCCGGCACCATCATCACGTCCGTGACGACGTAGCCGTCCTCGTCGACGTCGAGCTCCGCGGCCGGCGTCGCGCGTAGCAGCCCGAGGTACTCGTCGGGGTGGGAGTCCTCGGCGGCCTCCATCGCGAACTCCAGGGTGTCCCCGGCGATGCCGAGCACGGACGGGCGCCCACCGAACAACATTGTGCGACGGTGGGTGCCCGCGACTGTTGAGGCTTCCGGAACGCCGCCCGTGCGCACCTGTAAAGAGTTAAAAACGCAGACGCCGAACCTGCTCCCAAGATGAACGACGTTACTCCCGACGACGGGGCCGACGGCCCGGTCGTCGTCCGTCTCCACTCTTCTTGTACGGCCCAGGAGGTATCAACTGGCGAGTACTACCACGCGACTGTCAACGGCGTCGTCGACTACGGCATCTTCGTGGACATCTCCGAGCACGTCTCCGGGCTCGTCCACGAGTCCACGTTCGACGGCGGCGAGTCCTTCGACGTCGGCGACGAGATCGTCGTCCACCTCACCGAAGTCCGCGAGAACGGCGACCTGAGCTTCGAACTCGCCGACCTGGACGACTACGAGACCGTCGAGCGCGCGCACAGCTACGAGCGCACCGCCGCCGCCATCGTCGGCCAGCGCGTCGGCGACACCGTCCACGTCGAGGGCGAAGTCGTCCAGATCAAGCAGACCGGCGGCCCGACCATCTTCCGCGTTCGCGACGACACCAGTGCGGTCCCGTGTACGGCCTTCGAGGAGGCCGGCGTCCGCGCCCACCCCGACGTCGAGGTCGGCGACATCGTTCACGTGAAGGGCGACGTCGAGGAGCGCGAGGGAACCTACCAGATCGAGGTCGGCGAACTCGACGTGCTCACCGACGAGGACGCCACCGACATCGCGCGTCGCCTCGACGCGGCGCTCGCAGACCAGGCCGAACCCGTCGACGTCGACCCGCTCGTCGACTGGCCGGCGCTCGAACAGCTGCTCCCGGACCTCCGCGACGTCGCCCGCACCCTCCGCCGGGCCGTCCTCGAGGGGCGTCCCATCCGGATGCGCCACCACGCCGACGGCGACGGGATGTGCGCCAGCGTCCCCGTCCAGTACGCGCTCACGAAGTTCATCGAGGACGCCCACCAGGACGACGACGCACCCCGCCACCTCCTCCGACGCCTCCCGTCGAAGGCGCCGTACTACGAGATGGAGGACGCCACCCGCGACCTCAACTTCGCACTGGAGGACCGCGCGCGCCACGGCCAGAAGCTCCCGCTCCTGCTGATGCTCGACAACGGTAGCACGGCCGAGGACACGCCCGCGTACAAGACCCTCGACCACTACGACATCCCCATCGTCGTCGTCGACCACCACCACCCCGACCCGGAGGCCGTCGACCCGCTCGTCGACGAGCACGTCAACCCGTACCTCCACGGCGAGGACTACCGCATCACGACGGGGATGCTCTGCGTCGAACTCGCCCGGATGCTCTACCCCGGCCTCACCGACGAACTCGAACACGTCCCCGCGGTCGCCGGACTCTCGGACCGCTCGAAGGCGCGGGCGATGACGGACTACCTCGAACTCGCTCGCGAGGCGGGCTACGACGAGACGTTCCTCCAGCAGATCAGCGAAGCCCTCGACTACGAGGCGTACATGCTGCGCTACGACCCCGGTACGGACCTCATCAACGACGTGTTGAACGTGGGCGGTGACGAGGAACGACACCGCGACCTGGTGCCGTTCCTCGCGGAGCGCGCCGACGAGGACGTCGACGAGCAACTCGACGCCGCGATGCCCCACGTCGAGCACGAACGCGTCGCGAACGGCGCGAACCTCTACCGCATCGACGTGGAGAACCACGCCCACCGGTTCACGTACCCCGCGCCCGGCAAGACGACGGGCGAGATCCACGACCGGAAGGTCGAGGAGACGGGCGAACCCGTCATCACCATCGGCTACGGGCCGGACTTCGCGGTGCTGCGCTCGGACGGCGTGCGCCTCGACATCCCGGTGATGGTCGAGGAACTGAACGAGGAACTGCCCGGCGCCGGCGTCTCCGGCGGCGGTCACCTCGTCGTCGGCTCCATCCGCTTCGTCCCCGGGATGCGCGAGGCGGTCCTCGACGCGCTCATCGAGAAGATGGCCGAGGCCGAACTCGACGAGGAACTCCGCAGCGCGCCGACGCGGTAACTACCCGCCGTCACCCTCGAAGCTGATTCTCCGCGCGCAGTAGCCGGCGAGCAGCGCCGCTCCCGCGACCACACTCCCGAGTCCGACCGGGAGTCGCCAGGCGCCACCCCGCCAGTCCGCGCGGAACGCCCGTTCGTAGCGCCGGGCGACGCGTTCGTCGCGGACGACGACGTTCACCTCGCGGTTCTCGGAGACGGCGTGGTCGTTCCAGTTCAGACTCCCCACGAGGACGCGTTCGCCGTCGACGACGGCGCCCTTGGCGTGGACCTTCTCGAAGCGCGAACGCGGTTCGACGAGGCGAGCGCGCAGGTCGAGGTTCTCGCGGTCGGCGACCCGTTCGAGTCGCCGGGTGACGTTGCGGTTCTCCTCGCGGTTGTACCACGCGCCCGAGAGCAGCACCCGGACGCGGACGCCCCGCCGGGCGGCGTCGACCGTCCAGTTCAGGAACTCGCTGTCCGGGTCGACGCGCACCTGCTCGACGAGCAGCGACTCCTCGGCCGACGCGAGCAGTTCGCGGACGCCCCGCCGGGCGTTGTCGGGCGCGAGCAGGACGCGCACGCTGTCGGCTCGCGTGCGAACCTCGTCGAACCTGGTGGGGTAGGCCGCCGTGGCGGGGTCGCCTTCGACGAGCGTGACGTTCGGCCGGACTTCCTTCCAGGGTTTCGCGTCCGCCCAGGCCGCGTCGGCGCGGAACACGGTGGCGAGGTGGGTGGCCACGCGGTCGTCGCGGAGCGTCACGCCCCACCTACGGCTGCCGTGTCCGCCCGTCCCCGTGGGCTTCCAGTTCTCCGAGAGAACGACCGCCCGGTCGTCGACGACCGCGTACTTCGGGTGGTGGAAGCTGTACCGCGCGCGCTCGCCGTCGAGGACGCGAACCTCGACGTCCGCTGTGCCGAGCGCGTCGAGACGCGTCGCCTGAGTGGCTGGCATCCCGCCCACTGGTCCGCCCTCGACGAGCACGCGAACGTCGACGCCACGCTCGGCTGCGTCGACGAGGGCTGTGGTGACGCGCTCGGAGGTGTGCGTGTAACCGGCGAGGTAGAGCCGCGAGTCCGCGCTCTCGAGGACGGCCTGTGGCGGCCCCGGTGCGTCCGGTAGTACGAACCCGGAGACGGCGACGTTCTCTACTGTGAGCGGCTGGAAGTCGGTCGCACCCAGCGGCGTCCACTCTCCGGCCGCCCAGCGCTCGGCCTCCGGAGCGGCCGGGTAGGTCACCGCGTCGACGATCTGTCCTCCGGCCTGGAGCTCCACACGCTCGCCACCGTTCGACAGCGAGAGCGCCCCCTCCAGACCGACGACGGGGAGGTCAGTCCGGTTCCTCGCCACCGCGGGGTCGGTGGAGAGTGCGACCGTGCCGGACAGCGTCCGGTTCGGTAGTGCCGCGGTGGTCTCGCCGTCGTCGAGGGCCCACCCGGTCGTGTCGGTCTCGTCGGGGAAGCGGACGGCGACGAACTCGCCGGCGTCGCCGCTCGTGGCGGGGTTGGGGGCGACGGCAGTGAGGGTGGCCGACGCGAGTAGCGCGGCGACTGCGACGCGGACGAGCACGGCGGGAGGTGGTCCCGGCTTCGTACTTGAACGTTCGCGTCGCTGGGGGCGAGAGATCCGAGAGGAGAGGGCGGGCTACGCGGTGCGTGCCGCGCCAGCGTCGAGTGCGTCGCCGGCCTTCCGGGCCTCCTGCTGGACGATGTACGAGCGGTCGTCAGTGTACTCCGCGGCGACGTCGAGGGCGTCCTCGGTGCCGATCTGGACGAGCGCCCACGCGGCGGACGTCCGGACGCTGTCGGAGTCGTCGTCGTCGAGCACGTCCGCGAGCGGCTCGATGGCTCGCGTGTCACCGATGAGGCCCAGCGAGCGGGCGGCTTGGCTGCGTACGCCCTCGTCGTCGGCGACGAGCTGGTCGGCGACGTCCTGGGTGACCTCCTCGCTACCGATCTCGCCGAGCGCCTTGATAGCGGTCGTCTGGAGTTTGCGGTTGCTGTCGGAGTCGACGTAGTCGATCACGTGTTCGACGCCGTCCTCGCTGCCGATCTTGCCGATGATCTCGATGGCGCGCAGGTCGCGGCGCGCGGCGAGCTGTCCGACCTCGTCGAGGGCCTCCACGCTGCCGATGTGGAGGAGTGCGTCCATGCAGTACTCCTCCATGAAGTCGGTGTCGCCCATGTGGTCGAGGACGAGCAGGATCATCTCGACGTTCCCGCGCTTCTTCCACTCCTTGAGCGCGCTCAGCTCCGGGGGGAAGTCCTTGTGCTTCTGGTTGATGACGTCGTAGTAGCCCTCGTACTGGAGCTTCTGTCGGACGGAGAGGTCGTCCCACTCCTGGGCGTCCTCGACGCCCTCGGTGAGGCCGTCGGTGGCTCCCACCAGCGCCGCGATGGTCTCCGCGTCGGTGTCCGGGTGCAGGTCGGCGCTCTCGACGGCCGTGACGACCTGGTCGAGGTCGTCGGCGAGTGCGTCCGGGTCGGCGGTGTCGCCGCCGGTGAACGTCTCGCCGAGCACGTCGGCGGCCTCGTCGAGGAACGCGTTCACGGTGGCCTGCAGGTCCTTTTCGCCCTGTTCGGTCCAGCGCGTCTCGCGCATCGTAGACTGGGCCTCCTCGACGTCCGAGACGGCGTCCTCGGCGTACGGACCGCGCTGTGCGTCGAGGTCGTCGCGGAGTGCCGAGAGCCGCGTCTCGAGGGACTCCTGTGGGTCCTCCTCGTCTTCGTCGTCCGGTTCCGGCAGGTCCGTCGCCTCGAGGTCGCTCTCGACTTCGTCGAGTTCCGCCTCGACCTCGTCGAGTTCGGCCTCGGTCTCGGCCGCTTCGAGGTCGGTCTCGGCGCCGTCGAGACGCGTCTCCAGCGTCTCCACGTCGACGTCCGCGACCTCCTCGTCGGGCGTCTCCCCGGGCGTCTCGTCGGGTTCCTCGTCCCCGTCGCTCATACTAACGCGTTCCGCCAGCGCGCCTATGAGCGTTTCCCTTCGGCCCGCCAGTAGAACCGCGGTGCGAGGAGGAGGTAGGCCAGCGCCCACGCCAGCAACGCCCGGGGGAACGACCGCGAGAGCGCCAGCGGCGCGAGTAGCGCGGCCGCCTGGACCACGCCCATCGCCAGCGCGTCGCGAGGGTACAGGTCCGGGTAGGTTATCGTCGTCACCATCAGCACGGTGAGGACCCCGGTGGCAGCGACGACCACCAGCGGGTCGGAGACGCCGGCGAGGACGCCCGCCGCGAGCAGTGTCGCCGCGAGCGTCGTCGGCACGCCCTCGGTGTGCGCGTTCCCGGTGTCGTAGGCCGTGTACATCCCGAGACGGACCACGCCGGCGGCGACGAACAGTGCGCAGATGCCGACCGCGAGCAGCGCCCGGGGCGCCGCGAACCCCCAGGTGTCGCCGACTCGTGCCGCCACGATGAACGCCGGCGCGACGCCGAACGACGCCACGTCGGCGAGCGAGTCGAGGTGTTCCCCGGCCGGCGTCGACCCGTACCGCCGCGCGAGCAGGCCGTCGAGGCCGTCCGCGATGGCCGCGAGCAGCACCAGTCGCGCCGCGAGTTCCACGTCGACGGTCGCCGCGACGACCGCCACGAAGCCGAGCGCCGCGTTCGCCGACGTGACGGCGTCCGCGACGCCCAACCGGCCGACGAACCGGGGGTGCATGATTCGCTCATGACGACAGGCGTCCTTACGTGTTTACATCCGCGCGCCGCCCGAGGCCCCCGACTCGGACCGCGTCGCCTATATGGGTCACGTCCCGACTGTCGAGCATGCAACGCCGGGCGTTTCTCGCCGCCGGTGCGGGCCTCGCGACCACGGCGCTCGCCGGCTGTATCGGTCCCACACTGGGGTCCTCGGACTACGACATCGGCATGCAGTCGAACGCGTTCGTCCCGGACCCCCGCGTCGAGGGCGTGGACCCGCCGACGTTCGAAGCCGCCGTCGGCGAGACGGTCGTCTGGGCGAACAGCGGGTCGCGCAACCACACGGTGACCGGCTACGACGACGGCATCCCGGAGGGCGCGGACTACTTCGCCTCCGGCGG
The DNA here is from genome assembly GCF_021249345.1 of Halobacterium wangiae. Classification (NCBI taxonomy): domain Archaea; kingdom Methanobacteriati; phylum Methanobacteriota; class Halobacteria; order Halobacteriales; family Halobacteriaceae; genus Halobacterium; species Halobacterium wangiae. The sequence continues at coordinate 2,701,068 of NZ_CP089588.1, forward strand.
GTTCGAGGACGAGACCACCGCTCGCTCGGCGTGGGAGAACAGCGTCGACGGCGGCGGCATCGTCCGCCCCGGCGAGACGTACGAACACACGTTCGAGGTGCCGGGCGACTACTACTACGTCTGTATCCCCCACGAGGACGCAGGGATGATCGGAAAAGTCGTCGTCAGCGAGTAGTACGCGTCGGTCGAAGCCCGGCGGTCAGGCTTCCGCTTCGTCTTCGTCGACGTCGACCGCGGTCTCCTCCTCCTCGTACACTTCCTCGGGGTGGGCTTCCAGCGTGGCCTTCTGGACCTCGACCCGGCGGAGCGGGTAGATGGTGTTCGCCTCGCCGTAGATGGCCGAGGAGAGTCGACCCTCGATGACGGAGTCGATGAGCGCCTCGAACGTGCGCTCCTCGCCGGCCTCCTCCACGAGGTCGATCATCGTGCGGCGGATGGCCTTCTGCTGGCTCTGGTCGGCCTGCTTGGTCGTGTAGGCGACCGGCTGGACCTTCACGCGGTAGTCGTCGGTCGTGAGGACCGTGATGGTCGCCTCGATCTTCGACGAGCCGCGGCGCACGAGACTGCGCTTGTAGTCCCGCGTGAGTTCGTGCTTGACAAACTCCGTCGACGCGGTGTCGCTGCCGACGTCGCTCACCTGAAAGGTGAGCTTGACGTTGTTCTCGCCGCCGTCGGCGAGTTCGCTCATCGTCGTCTCGATGGTTCGGTCGTAGACCTGTTCTGGCTCCTCTGCGGGGGTCTCGCCGAGCTCCTGCCGGTCGAACTCCTCCGGCGCGAGCACGGTGTACCACCGCTTCTCCTGGTTCTGCTTGGATACGGAACGTTCGCTCATGATTGGGTTGTGGTGTGTCGTTCGGCGTGCTGTGCAACTTCGGTGGCCACCGTGACGTTGACGACGTAGTCGTCGAGGGTCGAGGCGAGGCCGGCGGTGTCGTCGCGCTCGATGCGCGTGACGACCGTGCCGTCGTCCGCACCGTCGCGCTCGACGCGCGTCTCCATCTCGGTGGTGTTGTCCGGGCGGACCGAGCGCGCGACGACCTCTGGGTCCGCGACGTCGGTGCGGACGGTCGCCGTGCGCGTCATAGGTCACCCCGGACGGTCTCTACGAGGTCGGACTCGTCTTCGACGCGGGCGACGGCGAGGGACGGCGAACCGACGCCGTCCGGTAGCACGTCGCGTGCGTCTGCGTCGGTCGTGGCGAGCGCTGCGGTGCCGTCTCCCACGACGAGCGCCGCGGGTTCGGCCGAGCGGTAGTCGCGGACGAGACGTGCGACGGTCGGGTGCGCCGTCTCGGCGTTCGCGACGACGACACCCCTGTGTCTCGCGGGGTCGGCGGCGCGAACTGCCGCGTGTGCGTCCGCTGCGTGCGAGCGCCACGCGTCGAGCGCGGGCGGGCCGTCGACGCTACCGAGTGCGAGAGCGACCCCCAGTCCGGGGGCGTCCCACGCCAGCGCACCGAGCACGTCGGCGTACCCCTCGACCGTCTCGAAGGGGCCGTCCGGCGTCTCGTGCGGGCGGAGCGCGTCGCTCACGCGTTCTGCCGCGCGGGCCTCTCTGCCGTCGGTCGCGTCGAGCGCGACCACGGACGCGAGCCTGCGCCGCGCGTCGTCGTCGAGTTCCGCCGGGAGGGCGAGTTCGGCGAGCGTCGCGCCCGCCGCCTGCTCGTCTCCCGAGAACGACGCGTGGAGTCGGGTCGTGTGCGCCAGTCCCGCCGCGAGGTCCGCGGTCGGGACGCCGACGCCGGGTCGCCGACTCAGGTCGGCAGCTTCGCGCACGTCGCTGGACGGCTCACCGTCGTCGGCGAGCGCGCCCGCGAACGCCAGTACCGGACTCGGCGACGCGCCGAGTTCCCGGGCCGCGTCGAAGGCCTGGTTCGAGGCGTCCGCCGCGAACGCCGCGTCCGCGGCCGGTGTCTCGACGCCGACGGTGACGTGGGTCGCATCGGCGACGTCCGGAGCCGGAGCCGTTCGAGCCACGCGCACCTGGTAGGGCACGTCGCGCTCGTCGCAGGCCCCCGCCAGCGTGGCGGCGGCCGCGAGGCTCCCGCCGGTCGGCGCGGCCGTCACGCGGACGAACTCCGCGTCGGCCAGCGCCGAGACGGCGTCGGGCTCCGTCGTCGCTGTACTGCGTCCCGTCGTCGCCATCTACTCGAGTAGTTCCTTCGCGTTCTCGTGCGAGTACTTGAAGTCCGCGTCGAGTTCGTCGCCCCGGTAGTAGTCGACCAGGCGACGGATCTTCGACTGGGTGTTCTGGAGTGCGCGCTTGTTCTGGTGGTCCTGTCCGTTCTCCTCGACGTGCTCGAAGAGACGGACGGACTTCTCCAGGAGGTTCCGGAGGTCCTCGGGGATCTCGGGGTCCGCGTCATTCTCCTCGAGGATCTCGGTGACCTTCTTCCCGGTCGCCAGCTTCACGTCCGGGACTGGCGTCCCCTGGACGCCCTCGTCGCGCAGCTTCAGGCCGATCTGCGAGGGGTCGTGCCCCTGCTCGGCCAGTTCCACGACGCGGTCCTCGACCGCGTCCTCGTCTACGTCGCTCCACTCCGGCGGTTCGTCTGCCGTCGGGCGGTCCGAACCGGAGGACCCGCGACGGCGTGTGTGCATTCGTGCCATTGTTCGGATTGGAACTACACGAAACGCTGGCGGCACCTGACGGTGCCACGACACTACCGCAGTCCCAAGCCGCTCCGGACGCGTGGCGGAAAACGGTGCCACGCACCCGGCGAGCGGCGAGTCGGATCTACGGCCGTGTGGTTCCCTATCGTCAGCAAAACGCCCGGGCACGTAAAGGGTTTCCATCTCTGTGCTGCCCTCGACACCCCCCGCTTGCGGTCGAATCGCGGGGTTTATCAGGAACCCCGGGCAACGTGGAGATGCGTTCGAGGGCTCGTAGATCAGTGGTAGATCATCCCCCTGGCACGGGGAAGGCCTCGGGTTCAAATCCCGACGAGTCCACTCGACTTTCTTCGCGCCCCTCCGCTCACTCAGTCGATAGACCCGTCGACCCTCGCAAACTCGGGTTTCCTCGGTCCCGACGAGTCCGCGCCTGTTCTCGAATACGAAGCGACAGCGCTGTCGCTTTGCGTCGATTCTGCACTGTGCGTCCGAAGAAAACGCAAAAAGCGGAACTAGACTGCTACGACGTGCTGTTGAGCGTGACTTCCTCCTGGGTGATGACGGTCTCTGTACCGTCTTCACCGACAGCTCTGACGATCACGTTCGTTGTCACGTCGTCCTCACCGGTCACCGGAGAAACGGTAACCGAGTCCCCAACATTATCGAGAACTCCGAACGTGGTGCCGTTTACTTCGGCCAAAGAATTGCTAGCAGTGACGTTCAGTTTGACTGCGTTACCTTCGCTAATCCACGTGACGGTGGCGTTGCCGTCGTTGCTGTTCTGACTGACGTCGGCGCCAGCGTTGACGTTGTTGCTCACCTGATCGGGGAACCCGAGCACGAAGGTGGCAATAACGGCTGCCAGAATCACTGTGATGGCGACCATCAGGATGACCCCGATGACCGGCGATACGCCGCGGTCGTCCTCGTCCGGAACGTCGAATAAGCTGATCTTTTTCATTGGTCTGTGACACGCCGACCGTGTGGTCGGTTCGTGCGTAACACCCCTCTATGAGGTTGGAACCATAATACTACCGCTCCCAACAACCGAGAAACAAACCATTGGCTGACGCGTGTCTGACGGATTTCAGTCAGAACGAGTCACGGGGTGAGCGCGACTCGCCATGAAGATCAGCCTATTCGAGCTGACACCCCGGTGAAACCGAGGTGTTCACACGATTCACGGACCTCTTGTTAAAACATTCCGACTAGTCACAATTATCGAGATAGTGCGCGTCGAGCGCTCCCGAGAGAGATACCGGGCCGTGTCGTCCGGTTCGCCGAACCACCCGGAGCGACGCACTACGGGAGACGAATCCGGGAGCGACCGGTCGGCACTCCCGACGGCCGAAGAAGGAACGGTTTACATTCCGCTGGCCAGTACGGCCGCCAGTGACTCCCCGTTCGACACGACTACTCGGAGTTCGCAGACGGAGTGAACGTCGGCCGCTGTCGGGGCCGGTAGCCGGCCCCCAGTGATGTTCGCGACGATCGAAGCGCTCGTCGCGACGGCCAACGGGCCAGCTGGCCTCCTCTTCATCTTCGTCTACTCCGTCCTGGTCGCGTTCGTCCTCCCACTGCCCGGCGAACTGGTCCTGCTCCCGGCACCCCAGATGGAACTGGGCGTTCCGACCGCGCTCACCATCGGTGTCGTCGTACTCGTGAGTGCGGCCGGGAAGGCCGTCGGCAGCCTCGCGGCGTTCCGGATCGGTCGCGGTGCGGTCAGTGCTGGTCCCTCACAGTGGTTCCTCCAGCGGTTCGCGCCCAAGTCCGGCGCTCCCCGGGGTAGCGGACCGGTGCTGTCGTTCGTCCGCAGGTACGAGTACGTCGGCCTGGCGGTGCTGCTGTCGATTCCACTGATGCCCGACACGGTCGTCATCTACGCCTTCTCCGTCCTCAACACCGACGACGAACGGCGACTGGTTATCGCGGCCTTCGTCGGGACGGTCGGTCGACTCCTGGTGACGCTGGCGGTAGTCACCGGCGCCCTCGCGGTGATCTGAGCGACGCTGGCGGGGTTCGCCGGGCGAGGTCGTCCAGGGGAGCCTGGTTCGTTGGTGACACGTTGCCCGTCAGGTTGATGCGTGGTTGCTGTGAAGGGGTGTGGCATGGACGCGCGCGGCCAGTCGGAGACCATCGGTCTGGTGCTGTTGCTCGCCATCACGGTGGCGAGCGTCGGCGTCGTCGTGACGGTGGCTGGCAGCGCACTCGACAGTGCGGAACACTCCTCGTCCGTCCAGCGCGCCGAGCAGTCGCTGAGCCTCTTCGACGCCCGGGGCGCGCTCGTCGCGCTGGGCCAGACCGACGGCCAGACGGTGTCGCTGTCCGGTTCGGCGGGCGGGAGCTACGACGTGCGCCCGGACTCCGGGCACATCACGGTGATACGACAGGACAGTGACGGCGACCAGGTCGGCGACCCGATCCTGGACACGTCGCTTGGCGCCATCGTCTACGAGAACGGCGACGCGGAGGTCGCCTACCAGGGCGGGGGCGTCTGGCGCTCGCAGGGCGCGGGGTCGCGGATGGTGTCCCCGCCCGAGTTCAACTACCAGGACGCTACGCTGACGCTGCCCCTAGTCCGGGTGACCGGCGGGGAGTCCTCCGTCTCCGGGAGGCCGACGGCGCGGGTGACGCCCAACGATGTGGACGTCTCGAAGTTCCCGACGGAGACCCTCTCGAACCCGCTGTCGAACGGTACGGTGATCGTGACCGTCCAGAGCGACTACTACCGCGGGTGGGCGGCGTTCTTCGAGGACCGGAGCACCGGGAACGTGACCGTCGACGAGGCGAACCAGACCGTCGAACTGGAACTGATCGCGCGCGGGACCGGCGGTGGGTTCTCGCTCCAGGAGACGCCAGTGAAACTCCGCGGTCTCGGCGACGACGAACCGATCGACTCGCTGTCGTTCACACTGGAACCGAACAAGGAATCCAGTTTCAACGACCTCGACTGGTCGCTGGTCGCGGACGACGGTGGCTCCGAGCGCTTCGAGGTGAACGTCGCCGGCGCGAACCCCTGCAAGGGCAAGGAGTCGGAGGTGACCCTCACGTACACGAACGGCGGGACGACCCACGAGTGGCGCAACGACACCGCGTTCACGGCGGACGGCTCGACGTACTCGTACTCCTGTGACGGCGACACGCCGACGCTCCACCTCGACCTGACCGGGCCGACGAACGTCACCTACCAGGACGCCTCGTCGCCGCTGTCGAACAACTCCACGGGGTACCTCGTGAACCACTACCTCTCGGAGCTCGGGCCGAACGTCGACCTCGAAACCGAGTCGAAGGGGAACAACAACGCTCCCGGGAACTCCGAGAGCGTGGACCTGGACGCCTCGACGGGAAACGTGGAGTACTCGTCGTCCAGTTCGCGCGTGGTGACGTTCCTGCACGTCACCGAGAACGCCATCAACGTGACGCTCAGTTGAACGCGGCGTCCACGACGACTGCCTGGACGTAGACGTCGTCGGCGTCCAGCGGGCAGCGCACCTCGTCGACGAAGCCGTCAGCCGGACCGTCGCACTCGGCGTCGAGTTCGTCCTCGAGGTAGCGCTCCCACGCCGCGGCCCGCGGCGAGGTGACGACGAGGTCCGCGTCGACGTCCTCGAACGTCCGGACCTCCCGGTCCGCAACCGTCGTCCGGACGAGCAGGCGGCGGGTGTTGTCCGTACTGACGTCGCTACTCGCCGCGCGCGTGACGACGTACGGGACGAACGTCCGGTTCCCGGTGGCGAACCGCGGTTCGTCGAACAGTACCGCGCGGTCGCCATACTGTCGGAACAGCGCGCCGTTCGAGTAGACGAGTTCGCTGCCGTCGTCCGCGTGGTAGACGAGTGGCCGCACTGTCGTCGCGTAGTAGTCACTGCCCGCCGTGACGTTGAACGTGACGGGGTCGCCGAACTGGAGGGCGCCGTCGGAGAGCATGATCTCCGTGGTTCGACTCGGTGCGCCGCGGACAGCGAGGTCCTCGACGTTCGCGTCGAGCACGTCGAAGGCCCGTTCCGTGTTGGCGAACTGCTGGGCGTCGCGGGCGCCCGTCAGCGCGTCGAAGCCCCCGACGTAGGCGACGGCGACGGTGGAGACGACGATGCCGAAGACGAGCACGAAGCCGAGCGTGTCGCTCACCCCGCGACTCCGTTCAGACACGCTCCACCTCCAGGGCGTCCGCGTCGGCGTCGTAGACGAACGCGAACCGGCCGTCCGAGTAGGTGGCCGCCGGGACGTGCGTCTCGCTGTCGTAGGGGACGCTCACCCGCACGCTGGGTCGCTCGGAGACGAGGACGACGTGGTCGTTCCCGCTCTCGTTGACCCGCACGTCGTAGGTCGTACCGGCGACGCGTTCGGGGACGTCGACGACGTAACGGACTGACCCGCCGTCGCTCGCACGCGCGAGCCGGTCGGTCGCCGAGAGGTCGGCCGCGACGCGCTCGCCGACGACCTCCAGTTCCGTCTCGACGGCCGCCCGGCGCTGGTCGTCGACGAGCGTCCCCGCCGACAGCATCAGCGTGGTGACGAGGATGGCGGCGACGCCGAGGTTCAACACGTACCCCAGCGCCGTGGAGACCCCGCGGCTCACATCCGCCACACGACCACCTCCACCTCGACGACGCCGTACGTCGGCCCCGGGTCGTCGGGACCGAAGTACGACGCGTTCTCCAGCGTCGGCCCGCCGTCGGTACCCGTGACGCGCTGGTCGTCGTAGAGCGTCACTAGTCGTGTGGCGGCGACCGCGTCGGCGCTCGGCTGGCCGTTGTAGACGACGCGCCGCAACTCGCGGTCCCCGTCGGCGTCCACGTAGTAGGCATTGAGGTTGTACGCGACCGCACGTTCCCCGAACGTCGCACCGAGCGCGTCACCGAACGTCGTGTTCGGCGTGCTCCCGAGGTAGTAGCCGCGACGGCTGGCGTTCCAGAACGCGGCGCTCGACTCGTTCCAGTAGCGCAGCGTCGTCGACAGCGACCCGTCCGCGCTCGCCGTCTCCAGCAGCCCCGCGGCCGCCTGCTCGTGCTGAGTCTCGATGTGCTGGCTCGCGGTGCTCGCGGTGAGGGGGGTGACAGCGGTCGCCTGGAGAGTGAACGCCACCGCCACGACGACGACGAGCGCGGCGGCGACCCCCTCCAGCGTGTGTGCCTGTCCCCGCATGCTACCACACCCGCACCACGAGTTCGTGGCGTTGACCGTCGAGCGAGACGGAGCGCCACGCGACGGTGACGTCCGCAGTACTCGGCACCGGACTGCCGGCGGTCGCGGGGTCGCCGTCAACGGTCGCGACGCCGCTGTCGGTTTTCAGTGTCACGTTCACGGACCGGAACTCGGGGACGGAGAGGCGGTCGGCGAGGTCGGTCTCGTCGCCGAAGAACGACGCCACGCGCTCGCTGTCGAGGACGAACGGCGCGTCGGCGTCGGCGAGTCGGTCCGAGGCGAGGCCGTCCGCGAGGCGGTTGGCAGTGACGGGGTCGCCGACGCCCGTCCCCGTGAACGGCGTGATGATACCGGGGACGAACGCGAACGCGAACGCCACGGTGACGAGGAAGATGCTGACGCCCGCGGCGAAATCCATGGTGGTCTGTGCGCGAGTCATGTTACGTGAACGCGAACGCGATCAGCGCGATGGTCGGCAGCACCACCGCGAACTTCACGCCCGAGAGCAGGTCGGCGTCCCGGATGTAGCCCGCGATGAACCCCGAGATGATCCCCTGCATCGTCACGGCGTGGAAGAACATCACGCCGAGCAGTTCGGTGTCGATGTTCCCGCCAAAGCTCATGTCGGCGTTCGCGCCGGCGCCGCCCGCCGTGGACGTCGAGAGCCCCGCCATCGTGCCGAGGAACTTCACCTTCAGGATGATCATCACGGCGAGCAGCGTGAGGTAGGTCATCACGATGATGACGACCTGCATGCGGGCCCGCGAGCGCCGCTCGCGCTCGATGTCGTCCTGGTTCTCACTGGCCTGGGCGGCCGTCGAGAGCACCGCCGTGATCTGACTGGAGGCCTCCTGGGCCTTCGAGATGAGCTTCACCGTCCGCGCCAGCCGCGGGATGTGGTACTTGTTGTTGAACTCGACGAGGGCCTGGCGCAGGTTCGTGCCGTAGTTCACCTTCGCGTACATCACCTCGAACTCCTCGCCGAGTTTCCCGGCCGTCGTGTCCGACACCATGCTGATGGACTCCAGCAGGGTCATCCCGGTGTCGTTGGCCGACGCGAGCTTCCGGAGGTTGTCCGAGAGCTTGTTCGTGATGCGGCGCCGCGAGCGCACGTTCCACTCCCGGAAGAACGCGAGCGGCGTTCCCACGACGTACAGCGGCAGGTAGACGTAGAGGAACGTCCCCCATATCGGGGCCTCGACCATCCCGTCGATGGTCGTCGGTGCGACGTCGCCGACCACCGCCGCCACGACGAACACCACCATCACGGGCACGGTGAACGCCAGCGTGAACAGCGGATTGTCCCGGAAGAACGCCGCGGGGTGGCGGAGGAGCTGTTTGGTCTCGTAGTTCCCCTCGCGGCTCTTCACGCGGTCGAAGATAGCGAAGTCGCCGACGAAGCGCTCGACGAGGCCGAGGTTCACCAGCCCGGGCTCCTTCCGGCCGTCGTCGCCGTCGTCGAGTTCGAGGTAGCCGTCGCCGATCTCGTCCTGTTTCACCGTCGAGACGAGCACGAGGAAGCCGAGGCCGACGATGGGCACGAGCAGGTAGACGGTGGCGTACAGCAGTCGCATCTGGGCCTGCCCGAGCATGCTCATGATGACGAGGATGATGATGAGCAACAGCGGGAACAGCGACAGCGTCATGTACATCTCGCCGAACAGCTCCAGGGTCTCCAGGGTGAGCTCCTGTTGCTGTTTGGCGGTGCGCATGTGCTTGTCCTTCTTGTCCGAGAGGAACTCCGTCATGTCCCCCCCGGAGTTGATGATGGAGAGCATGTCCGTGAGGAACTGGCTGAGTTCGTCGCTCGGCGTCTCCATCGCACGATTCCGCACCGCCGTCCGGTAGTCCGTGTCGAAGTACTCGGTCTCCTGGACGATGCTCCGGAACTCCATGGCCACCTCGCCGTACGTGTCGTCGGCCTTCGCCATCGCCTCCAGGATCTCGAGCTGGTTCATCCCGCCGATGGAGAGCGCGTACATGAACGAGATGGAGTCTGCGAGCAGCATGTTGATCTCCCGCTCGCGGGAACTCGACCGCATGTAGGGGAGCGCGACGAGCGTCCCGAACCCCACCGTGAACCCCATGAAGCCGAAGACGAGGCCGGTGGCGACGACGAGTGCGGGGATCTTGATGGCCTGGACGACGGCCAGCAGCGTCTCGTTGGGGACGGGCAGGCCGATGATGGACTGCGTCCCGATGAACCCCATGTAGAACAGCACGTAGCCGAGCGCGAGGCCGAGCAGCCACAGCAACACGCCGACGAGCACGCCGACGCCGATGGCCCGCGAGACGAACAGCTCCGCGGGGTCGTCCATGCGCGCCTCCGCGAGTTTCGTCTCCACGTCCGCGACGAAGTCGCTCTGCTCGTCGAACGCCCACCGGTAGAGGGGGTAGAACGCGTCGGCGAGCGCGTCCGCCCCCTCGCCGAACGTCCGCGACCCCGTGCTCATTCGGTATCGGCCTCCCCGTCCAACCCGTCGCCGGACGCCGACTGCGAATCCTCACCCACCGGGGCGTCGCTCGCTCCCTCCGGGGGGTCGGTCTGCGTGCCGCCGTCGGCGACCTCGTCGCCCGCGTCCACGTCGTCGTCCGCCCTCGCGCTCGCGGGTTCGAACTCGCCGAAGCCGTCGTCGGCGTCGCCGGCGACGCGCTCGATGGCCGCTTCGAGGGCGTCCGCGTCGAGGCCGCGCCGTTCCGCGACGACGTCCTCGTCGGCGGCGTCCGGGGAGAGCGCTGCCGCCAGCGAGTCCGGCGTCACGCCCTCGTACTCCGTGAGGACGCCGCCCTCCTCGCGGGCTGCCTCGAGGATGGCTTCGGTCTCCTCGAAGACCTGCTCGGAGGGGTCGGGGCGTGGCACCATCTCCTCCTTGTCGGGGTCGACGTCGATGATGACACTCTCCATCCCGCGGAGGTCCTCCAGGGCCTCCTGGAGGCGGTCGTTGGCGACCAGCGCGAGGATGGTCTCCGGGTCGTTGATGTACGCCTGTGCTGTCGCCGCGACCTGTGCGTACTCGTTGAGTCCCTCCTGGATGAGGTACGCGAGCAGCACGCGGCGCTCCTGCAGTTCCGCCTGGAGCTCCTGGTTGGTCCAGCCGCGGTCGAACTTGATCTCGTCGAGCGTCGAGGAGTCCGCGGTCTGCCGGAAGGAGTCGTCCTCGGGCTCCCACTGGAACACGTCGTTGACGTTGATCTCGTCGTTCTCCGGGTCGTAGCGGTTGATCTCCGTGATGGAGCGGTTCCGGCGCACCTTCTGGCCGCGCACCCGCGTCTCCGTCTGCACGGAGACGAGGTCGAGGGCGGTGAACAGCGTCTTCGAGACGTTGATTGGTTCGGTGGTGAACCGCTTGAGCACCTCGCCGACGTTGTCCGCGTGGAACGTGGTGTACGTGGTGTGGCCGGTGCTCATCACCTGGAACAGCGTCCGCCCCTCCTCGCCGCGCACCTCGCCCATCACGATGTAGTCGGGGCGCTGGCGGAGCGCGGCCTCCAGCAGGTCGAACTCGTCGATGTCGCCCGTCTCGTCCTCGCCGAAACTCGGCCTGGTGACGCTCGCGATCCAGTTGCGCTGCGGGAGTTCGACCTCCCGGGTGTCCTCGATGGAGACGATCTTCGAGTTGCTCGGGATGAACAGCGAGACGGCGTTCAGGCTGGTCGTCTTCCCGGAGGCCGTACCGCCGGCGAAGACGACGCTCTTGTGGTTCTCGATGGCGAGCCAGAGGAACGCCATCTCGTCGAGGCTGAACGTCTGCCAGTTGATGAGGTCGACCGGCGTGAACGGGACGTCCTTGAACTGGCGGATGGTGTAGTTCGTGCCGTGGTCGCTGACCTCCTTGCCGAGGGTCAACTGGGCGCGCGACCCGTCCGGGAGCGTCGCGTCGACCTGCGGCTGGCGTTTCGAGATGCCCTTCCCGGAGCGCTGGGCGAGTTTCACGACGAAGTTGTCGAGGTCCTCCTGGCCGTGGTGGACGTTCGTGATGAGGTTCTCGTAGTCCGTGTGGTAGACGAAGACGGGCGAGTTGTACCCGTCGCAGGAGACGTCCTCGACGTTGATGTCGTGTTTGATGCCGTCGATGCGCTCGTAGCCGATGAAGTTGCGCTTGAGGACGTACAGCAGCGTCTCCACCTGGTACTGGGTGAGCGTGTCCGCGTCCTCCTCGAGGACCGCTGGCTCGGGCCGCGCCTGGATCCCGTCGATCTGGTCGGATTCGAGCGCGTCGGGGGCGTCGCGCCGCCCGAGTGCGACGAGCAGGCGGTCGACCAGCGACTGCTCGATGCCCGGCGGCCCCTCGTAGAGGTCGTAGCGGTCGAGCAGCTTCCGGGTCTCGCGCTCGATGACCGACCGGCGCTGGGTCTCGTCGCCCGCCGCCATCACGCCCTCGCTGGCGTACTTGATGGCGGTCCGGAGCTTGTCCGTAAGGAACGACTGGAGGTCGGTCTCGATGGGGTTGCGGTACGGTTCGACGAGGTAGTACTTCTTCTCGTTCTCGCGGTCGGAGTGGAAGACGACGACGAACGCGTAGGGCTTGTTCACCCAGTAGCGCTCCACCTCGCTGAAGTGGGTCTTCTTCTCCATCGACACCGCCTTCTCGAGGTCGTAGCGGTTCGCCATCGTGGTCTGGCCCTCGACCGTCGAGAAGAACGCGTCCTCGTCGACGTCCTCGCGGACGTTGACGGTGCGCTCGTCCTCCAGGTCGAGCATCTCGTCGGCGGCGTCGTCCTTCACGGAGAGCCAGTGGGCGGTGTTCGCCGGGTCGAAGCCGAGGTACTCGACCGGGTCGAAGCGCACGATGTCGCCGTCGTCGTCGCGGGGCCGAGTCCAGTCGTTCTCGCCGACGTAGTAGTACTCGCGCTTGAAGTGCTCCCACATCCACTCCTCGGAGTTCACGGGGGTCGTCTCGGGGTCGGTGAACTCGTCGAAGAACTCGTGGAGGTTCGTCGCGCGACGGGCTGCCGTGCCGACGACCGTGTCCCTCGCTTCGGGCGCGAACCCGAGGTCGTCGGTCGGGTCGGCGTCCACGCGCTTCCAGTTCGGGCGCGGCGGGTCCGCGCCGAACTCCTCGAACGTCGGGTACGGCGGTTCGACCCGGTCCTCCGGGTCTTCGGGGTTCTCGGGGTCCTCTGCGTCGGACTCGGCGACCGCGAGTTCGTGTCTGACGCGCTCGCGGCGCTCCTCGACCCGGTGGGCGGCCGCCGAGTGACCGTACTCCTTGAGGTAGTCCACCCAGGAGTAGTCGCCGACCGTCGCGCCGCCCTCGCCGACGAGTCGCTCGACCGCGGGGTCGAGGTCGGTGTTCAGCGCCGTGTCGCGTCCCGTCCCCGGGACGCGTTCGACGGCGGGTTCGAGTTCGTCGAGGCTACGGCGGTCCGGGTCGGGTTCGTCGAACAGGTCCGCTGCGGCCGCACCGTCGGCCGTCGACTCGTCCGCCGGTTCCGCTTCTCCGATCGTGACGTCGTCGGCGTCGCCGGACGGTGGGTCCGCGCTCCCGCCGGGCCGCCCGGAGTCGCTGTCGCGTCCGTCGGTCGGGTCCGTTGGCTCCTCGCTGCCGTCGCCACCCTCGGCGCCGTCAGGACCCCCGTCGCCCTCGGCGTCGTCCCCTGCCATTGGCGGGTCCTGGCCCCCCAGCGTGAAAAACCCTTGTGCCCGACTACCATACTGTTGAAGGCACGACAGTTACTCGTAGCGGAGCGCGTCGATGGGGTCGGTCCGGGCGGCGTCCCACGCCGGGTACAGCCCCGCGACGGCGCCGACGAGGAGGCCGACGGCGACGGCGATGCCAGCCCACTCGACGGGGAACGTCAACGGGAGGTCGACGTACCGAGTCGCCACGTAGCCACCGACGATGCCGAGGACGGTGCCGGCGACGGCGCCCACGACCCCCAGTACCACCGCCTCCACGAGGAACAGCTGGAGGATGTCGCGGTTCTGCGCGCCGATGGCCTTCATGATCCCGATCTCGCGGGTCCGCTCGGTGACGCTGACGAGCATGATGTTCGCGATGCCGATGGAGCCGACGACGAGCGAGATGACCGCGATGCCCGTGACGAACGCCGTGAACGTGTTCAGGAGCTCCTGGATCTGGTCGACGAGGTCCTGGGGCGTCTGCACGGAGAACGCGTAGCTGTCCGGTTTCAGTTCCCTCGCGTCGGAGTTGGACTCGAGGTACGTCAGCACGCGCCCCTCGACGTCCTCGACGGCGGAGAACTCGGTAGCGACGACCGTCATCGTGGGGTAGGCCCGCTGTTCGACGCCCTGGCTCGGGCTCTCCAGGCGGTTCTCGTAGAATGGGTCGATGGGCACGTACACCTCCGGGAACGACGTGTCCCCGAACGGGCCGCCCTCGGTGTCGAGGACGCCGACGAGCGTGGCGTTCACGCGGGTCCCGTCGGGTCGGAGCACGACGACGCGCTCCCCGATGGAGACGTTACCCTCGAACAGTGCGAGCGCGGGGCTGTTGACGACGACCTCGCGAGCGCCGGGCTCGAACGCCTCGCCCGCGACGAACCCGGCGTCGGTTCGGTAGTCGAAGAACGTGGGCGTGCTCGCCGTGAGCTGGTTGTACCCGATCGTCTGGTTGTCGACGACGAGTCCAGACACCGGCACCGTCCCGGTGGGAATCACGTCGGTCACCCCCGTTAGATTCCGGATCTCGGCGACGTCGTGGTTCGTGAACACGGCCTGTTGCGGGCCGGAGGGGCCCGGAGAGGCCTCGGCTGGCCCGCTCGTGACCGTCATCGACGGCGTCTGTCGACCGGTCACCTGGTCGAGGACGTCCGCCTGCAGGCTCGCACCGAGCGTGACGAACGTGATGACGGCGGCCACGCCGATCGCCACGCCCAGCGTCGTCAGCAGCGACCGGAGCCGGTGGCCGCGGATGGCACGCAGGCTCATCCGCAGGCTCTCGACGGGGTTCACGGGCCACCACCAGCGTGCGGACGGCGGGGCTCGGCCACCCGCTCCTCGCGTTCGACCTCGCCGTCGAGCAGGTGGACGATGCGGTCGGCGTGCTCGGCGATGTGGCGTTCGTGGGTCACCAGCAGCACCGTGTTCCCCTCCGCGTGGAGGGCCGCGAACAGCTCCATGATCTTCCGGCCGGTCTCCGTGTCGAGGTTCCCCGTCGGCTCGTCGGCGAGCAACAGCGCGGGGTCGTTGGCGAGCGCGCGAGCGATGGCGACACGCTGGCGCTGCCCACCGGAGAGCTCGTTCGGCCGGTGGTCCGCGCGGTCCCCGAGGCCGACGCGCTCGAGCAGTTCGCGGGCGCGCTGGTCGCGCTCGGACCCGGGGACACCCTGGAACACCATCGGGAGCGCGACGTTCTCGGCCGCCGTGAGCCGCGGCATCAGGTTGAACGTCTGGAAGACGAAGCCGATCTCCCGGCCGCGGAGTCGGGTCCGCTCGCGTTCGGAGAGCGCGGTGACGTCCTGTCCGTCCACGTCGACGCGTCCCTCCGTCGGCGTGTCGAGGCAGCCGACCAGGTTCATCAGCGTGCTCTTCCCGGAGCCGCTCGGCCCCATCACGGTCGTGTACGACCCCCGCGGCAGCGACAGCGAGACGCCGCCGAGCGCGTGGACCGCCTGCTCGCCGAGGTGGTAGGTCTTCCAGACTCCGTCGAGTTCCACGGCGCGTGAGGCGTCGCTCATCGTCGCCCCCGCTGGACGAGCGGGTGGGTGCCGGTCATGTACGAACGAACGTGCGCCAGCGACGTAACCGTGCTGGGAGGGGGGTTCGAGAGTCGGGCTGCCGACCGGGTGCGGCGCCGACGGCTACCGGTACTCCGCGACGACCTCGACCGCCCCGTCCTCGACCTCGATGTCGACGAGTGCGGACACGTCGTGGGGCGAGTCGGCCATCGCGCTCTCCGAGCCGACCTTCCGGATGACGACGACCACGTCCGCGACCTCCGCACCGACGTCGTCGAGCGCGTCGGTGAGCGCACGCAGCGTGCCGCCGGTCGACAGCAGGTCGTCGAGGACGAGCACGCGGTCGCCCGCCTCGACGTCGTTGAGGTACATCTCGCCCTCGGAGTAGCCGGTCTCCTGGTGGAGAGACACCTCGCCGGGGAGGCCGTACTCGCGCTTTCGCACGACCGTCAACGGGATGTCGGTCTGGAGGCTGACCGCCGTCGAGATGTGGATCCCCATCGCTTCGGGGGTGACGATCTTGTCCATGTCCCCCAGTTCGGCGACCCGGGTCACGCCGACCACGACCTCGCGGAGCAGCGCCGGTTCCAGCATCGGCACGCCGTTGCTGATGGGGAGGACGACGTACTCGTAGCCGCCGTCCTTCTCGATGACCGGCGCGTCCTCGAAGGAGTCGCGGAGTCGCTCCATACTCCACGTTCGAGGACTGCGACTAAACAGTAGTGGCTCGGGACCCAGCTACCGCGTCTCCGTCCGGACGCCCCCTCGGACCGCGTTCACCACCGCACCGAGCAGCACCACGATGCTGGCGAAGTAGAGCCAGGTGACGAACAGGAGGACCGCGCCGATGACGCCGTACGCCGCGTAGCGACCGGCGTTCGACGCGTAGATCCGGAACCCGATTTGGAGGATCACCCACCCGACCGCGGCGACGAACGCGCCAGGGACCACCTCCCCCACCGACACCTCGACCGGCGGGAGTACGTAGTAGATCGGCAGGAGGGCGACAGCCAGCACGACAACCAGCAGGAGCGACCCGAGTACGTTGACGTACGGGAGTTCCAGCGAGAGGACCGAGAGCACGACGCCGACGGCGACGACGAGAGCGACGGCGAGCGCGATACCGACCACGACGACCAGCGCGTCCTTGACCTGGTCGAGTATCGACGACTGGACGTCGTCGGCGTACAGTTCGTCGAACGCCTGGTCGAGGCCCCGGAACAGTTTCAGGGCGCTCCACGTCAGCGTGACCAGCCCGACGACGGACGCCGCCCCGCGACCGGCCGTGGTCGTGAGCGCCTCCGTCACGACGTCCTGCCCGGACGAGGACAGTTGCTGGCTGAGCATGTCCGAGACCTGGTTGGCCAGCGACTCTCCCCCGACGACCGACGCCAACACGACCGCGAGCAACAGCAGCGGGATCACCGACACGAACGCGTAGTAGGCGATCCCCGCCGCCATGAACGTGAGGTTGCGGTCGCGTGCGAGTGCGACGACCGACCCGATAGTCGACATATATTCGCTACGACGTCCACTCGGTTGAATCCGGCGGCAGTGCAAGGTAGAGTCGCTCTACTGCCCAGATGGGGTCTCCTGGTTGCCCGTTGTCGACCAGCCGACGGGTCGCGCATCGAACGCTCCTCGGCGGAAGCCAGCCGCTCAGAGCGTCACCGACTCGAAGCCGAAGAACGCCGTCTCGTACCCCTCGTGGCGGGACACCTGCGGCGGCGCCTGCATCCCAACCGTCACCTCGTCGTCCTCGGCGAGCGACGGGACGGCCGCGCCGTAGTGGAAGCCGAGTTCCGGGTCGAGGGTCGCCGCCAGTGTGCCCTCGTAGCGCGTCTCGCCATCACGAGCGACCTCGGCGACGAGCGTCGCCGCGGGGAGCGGGAACCGGTTGTACTGCGTGCGCAGCGACGCGACGAGGTAGGACTCGTCGTCGCTCGTCGCGAACTGGCCGCGCCGGTCGGCGCTGCCGACGGCGAGTTCCGCGCCCTCCGTCGCGCCGGTCCCCCGGAGTGCCACCGGGAACGAGTCCGCGGCGGGTACTCGCCCGGCCTCCACGGCCTCCATCTCCATCGGGTCGACGGCGCCCTCGCTCCCCTCGCGGTTTGCCGGGATGTCCTCGTAGGGGAGTTCGTTCAGCGCGTCGCGTTCGAACGTGAACGAGAAGGCTAACTGTATCGGGCCGTCGGGGGTCTCGACGTCCTCCGTCCGGCGAGTGCCGCCTGGCGCGACCCGCACCGTCGCCTCGTACTCACCTTCCGGGCCGAGGCCGACGTTGTCGCCGTAGTGGACCCCCATCTGCTGGGAGAGCATCTGCCAGGGGGCCAGTGAACTGGTCTCGCCGTCCGGGCCGGTGAGGGTTATCTCGGGGCTCGTCGTGGGGAGCGCCACGCCCGCCTCGGCGTCCCACACGGACGCCATCAGGTGGACGTCGTCGCCGTCCTCGACGTCCACGCGTTCGGTGCTCTCGCCGTTCACCAGCCAGAACCGGTGGGGGAACGTGTACGACAGCGCGCAGCGGTAGCGGCCGTTCGCGATCATCCCCGCCATCTCCATCCCCTCCGTGTGCGAGGGGAGGTAGGGCGCGTCCGGCCGGTTCTCGGGGACCGGCGGCTCGCGACTCGCGCGCTCCGTCTCGAGGAAGCCAAGGCAACCGGCCGTCGCCGCGAGTCCCGTCGCGCCCGCCGCTGCGAGCACGTCGCGTCTACGCATCGTCACCCTCCGGGGTGGGGAGCGCGCGCGTCTCGCGCGGCGGTAGTAGGTAGTTCCCGCGGTGGGTGACCGAGAGGTACTGCCTGATGCCGTTGTTCGTGCGCCGTCCGACTGCCGACTGTGCTGTGAGGTCTGTCGCGTTCATGGCGTCTCTCGTCTTCACGAACTCCGAGATCTCTCGCTGGAGGGCGAGGAAGTGCGTGCCCGCGCGGCCGAAGTCCGTCGAGTCGAAGTCCCGGCGGAGGATAAGGGGGCGGCCGTCCTTACGTACCGCCTGGAGTTTCTGACCGTGGCCGACGACGCCGCGCTGCTGGGCGTCCTCCAGGGGGTCGGCGCAGTCCTCGAGCTGTGGGCTGTCGCCGAGGTTCTCGCCGGTCCCCTCGACGGCGCCCGAGTCGGCGTGCGCCGGACAGAACATCTTCGCGACGCGCTCCTCGCGGCCGTCCTGTTCGTACCACTGCTGGAGGTTCAGGTCGATGTGAGAGACGTGCTGCGTGGTGCCGCCCGCGAACGGCCCCGACTGGATGGTGACGCGGTCCTCGGTCGCCTGGCTCTTCTCGAAGTCGGACTTGAACCCCATGTACAGCGGGGCGTCCTCCGCGACCGGCTCCGAGTCCGGGACGCCGCCCGTGTCCTGGTGCTCGGCGGGGAGTCCCTCGCCGACGAACCCGGTGCGGCGCTCCGCCACCGAGAACGCGCCGGTCAGCGCGGCGTCGACCGGGTCGTCGTTGAGTGCTTCGCGGTTCCCGCGCATCCCCTCCTCGGCTTCGAGGACGACCTGTGCGTGGTCGCTCGCGAGGTGGAGGATGGCGTCCGGGGTGTCGAACTCGGGGTCCTCGAGGTCCGAGAGCGCCCGGGGCTCCGGCAGGTCGACACCCGCCGGCGACCCGCCCAGCGACTCGAAGTACGCGGGCGAGTAGCCCAGCGTGAACAGCAACCCCTCGTTCGACCACTCGTATGCGCGCTCCAGCGAGCGGAGCGCGTCCTCGACGCGCTGGCGGTCGGCCTCGGTCGGTTCGGACCCGTCGTAGTTCAGGAGGAGGAGGACGTGGTGGCGGGGCGGCAGGACGTTGCCGGCGTCGTCGCGGGCAGCGTAGTCGTTCCAGGCGTGCTGGCGGGCGGGGAGCGACGCGGGGTCGTCCGTGCCTCCGGGGACAGACACCTCGTTCTCGCGCTCCACACAGGCCGCCAGTGCGCTCGCACCACCGATGGCGACCGCCGACTTGAGGAACGCGCGGCGCGGGATACCGCGCTCGTCGGAGTGCATGCCCGACCGTTACGGACGTGACTGAAAAGGGGTTCTGGTGCGGGCGTCGAATTCGACGGGCGAACCAGAATCCGTTAAGGTGCCCGCTTGCTACGACAGACCATGCAGACGATTCGGCGCGCCGCGCGCGCCACAGGGAGCGGCCTCGCGGCCAGCGCGGCCGTCGGCAGCGCGGCCGCCCACTCCGGCACCACCCACGCCGGAACGCCCCACTGGTTGCTGTTCGTACTGGTGTTGCTCGGTGGCGCCGTCACGGCGGGTGCCGTCGCCGCCTACCGCCGCCGCGTGGTCGGCGGGGCGACGAGCGCGATTGTCGCGCTCTCGGCGGCCGTCGTAGGCGCGTTCGGTCTCGTCGGCCTCGTCGAACTCCAGGTCGTCGCCGAGACGCCGCCGACGCTCACCGACGTCTACCCGACGCTGAGCCTCGTCGTCGGCGTCGCGATGGCCGTCGGCAGTCTCGTCGTCGGCCGCCTCCGGTGGCCACAGCGACCGCGGTACGCCGGTCTGGGCCTCCTGCTCGCGGCGTGGGTGGTCTACCCCGTGGCGATGCCCAACGGCGGCGTCTACAACCCGCTCGGCCACGTGCTCGTCGTCGGCGTCGTGCTCGCCGTCGGCTATGTGCTGTGGCGGGACGCACGGGCCGTCGTCCAGAGCCTCCGCCACGACCGCCGCCCGCTGGGCGCTGGACTTCTCGCCGGCCCGTTGTTCTCCGTGTTCTTCCTGTTCTCGGCGGGCACGCTCACGCTGAATCCCGACTCGGGTGTCGGTGCCCCCACGGAATCGCTCGTGGTCTTCCTCCCCGTCTCGGACCCGCTGGTCGCGTGGCCCGCCGTCGAGTTCGTCTTCCCGTCGGTCCCGATGGCGGGCTACTTCTCCGTCGGTACCGTGCTCCTGCTCGCCCTGCTCGGCAGCCTCGTGTCGCTCAACGTCGGCGTGATGGTCCAGCAGTGGCGCGCCGGCACGGCGGACAGCTCCGGCACCTCGGCGCTCGGGATGGCCGCGACCACCGGCGCGACCGCGTGTTGCTGCTGCGCTCCGGCGTTCTACGGCGTCCTCTCGGTCGTCTTCGGCGCGGCGGCGACGCCCGCGTACTGGGCGTTCCTCGACCCCTCCTCGCCGGTCGGCGGCGTCTTCTTCGCGGCGAGCGTGGTGCTGTTACTCGGGAGCGTCGTTCGCGCTGTCGGCGGCGGCCGCGCGCAGTCACTCCAGTAGCCCGTCGACGAGACGCTCGAAGCGGTCGAAGAAGCGCTCCGGGACCGACGGCTCGACCGCGTCGAGCACACGGACGGTCTCCTCGGGCCGAGTCAGCGCGAGCGTCACGCGGTTGCGGGCGTCGCGACGCTTCTCCACGACGCCACACTCCACGAGGTTCGAGACGTGGTGTTCGAGCGTGCTCCGGGCCACGCCGACACGTTCGGCGACGTCGCTCGGCGACGATGGGCCGGCGTCCAGAAGACAGAGGAGGACGTCGCGCGCGGTCTCGCGTCGGGCGAGCGCGAGCGCACCGCGGTCCCACTCGTCCGTCTCGGGCGGGAAGTAGTGGGTCCGGCCGTAGAACCCGTCGGCCGCGAGTGCGCCGTCCTCGCGGAGGCTGCGGACGTGGTGCTGGACCTGGCCTGGGGCGACGTCCAGTTCCCGGACGACCGCGTTGAAGTGGACGCCCGGGTTCGCGACGACGTGGTCGTGGATGCGCTCGCGGACGGCCGTCACCGCGACCCGCCTCCCGCGGAGACCTCCGCCGACCGCGCGTAGTAGACCGCCGCGACGACGAGCGCGGCCATCACCACGTCCAGCGAGTGCTCGACGAGGTGGTGGCGCTCGAGGGCGATCGCGCCCCCGATGCTCGCCGCGGCGACCCCGGTCCGGGCGAGGAGGGCGCCGAGCGCGAGCGCCACGAGCAGGTACGAGCGGGACCGTCGGCGCAGGAAGACGGCGAGCGCCGCGCCCGTGAGCACGGCGGCGGCGAGGCCGGCGACCGTGAGCGCCGCAACGAGCGGGAGGCTCAGGTCTGCCGTCTGGGCGTGCGCGACGGGAATCACGACCGTCTCTTGTGACCCGAGTGTGCTAAGCACTCGGGTTCGGGGCGAGTCACTGACTGACCGACTGGCCGCGCATCGCCGCGAAGCCGCGGTCGAGGTCCGCGACGAGGTCGTCGACGTGTTCGATGCCGACGGACACCCGCACGAGCGAGTCGGTGATCCCCTGGGCCTCGCGTTCGGCCTTCGGGATCGGTTCGTGGGTCATCGCCGCCGGCAGTTCGGCGAGCGACTCGACGCCGCCGACGCTCACCGCGAGCGCGAACTCCTCGAGCGCCTCGAGGAACCGTTTCGCGTCCGCGAGGCCGCCGTCGAGTTCGAACGAGAGGATGCCGCCGTAGCCCGCGGTCTGCTCGCGGGCGAGGTCGTGTTGCGGGTGGCTCTCCAGGCCCGGGTAGTGGACCGCGTCGACGGCGTCGTGGGATTCGAGGTACTCCGCTATGGCGAGCGCGTTCGCCTCGTGGTCGCGCATCCGGGGCGCGAGGGTCTTCGTGCCGCGCAACACGAGGTACGAGTCGAACGGCGAGAGGACGTTACCGAGGCCGACCTGCTGGAGGAACGCCACGTCGTCGGCGAACGACTCGTCGTCGGTGACGAGCGCGCCGCCGACGGAGTCGCTGTGGCCGTTGAGGTACTTCGTCGTGGAGTGAGCGACGACGTCTGCGCCGAGGTCGAGGGGCGTCTGGAAGTAGGGACTAAGGAACGTGTTGTCGACGCCGAGGCGCGCGCCGGCGTCGTGGGCGATGTCGGCGACGGCCTCGATGTCACAGAGCCGCAGCAACGGATTCGTTGGTGTCTCCACCCAGAGGAGCGTCGTCTCGGGCCGGACCGCGTCGGCGACGTTGTCGGGGTCGGTGGCGTCGACGAACGAGACGTCGACGCCGAGTCTGTCCCGGACCATCGTTTCGAGGAGTCGCCGGGTGCCGGCGTAGAGGTCGTCGAACGCGACGACGTGGTCGCCGGGTTCGACGGACGCGAGTACGGCAGTAGCGATGGCCGACGTGCCCGAGGCGAACGCGAAGCCGTGGTCGCCGCCCTCCAGGGAGGCGAGGCGCTGTTCCAGCGCGTGACGTGTCGGATTGTTGAGTCGCGAGTAGAGGAACTGTCCCTCTGCGGGGTCGACCTCCTCGAGGCTGAGGTCCGTGTCCAGCTCCGGGAGCGCGAACGTCGACGCGAGGTGGATCGGGGAGACGACGTCGCCACGGAGCGTCGCTCCGGGGTCCTCACCGTGGCCGACTGCGCGAGTCTCGATGCGGGGACGGTCGTCCATACAGGAGCGTCGGCTGATTCCCCCTAAGATGTTTCGGGTATGTGATAATTTTTCGCCTTCGGAGAATTATTCGGGCTAATATCTCCGCCGTCGTGGGTCGGCCGATCGACCGAATCGGACAACGTTTATCACCCGTCCGGTATCACGTTCGCACATGGACGATATTTTCGTCGGTCAGCTGATGTCGGACGACCTCCACACGGTGTCGAAGGACACGCTCGTCGCGGACGCCGCGGACCTGATGCTCGAACACGGCATCGGCTCGCTCATCGTCGTCGACGAGGACGACCACCTCGAGGGCATCCTCACCACCACCGACTTCGTCGACATCGTCGCGAAGAGCAAGCCGAAGGCCGAGACCACCGTCGAGCGCTACATGACCACGGACGTCATCACCACGAGCGTGCAGGACTCCATCCGCGACGTCGCCGACGCCATGGTCGAACACGGCTTCCACCACATGCCCGTCGTCGACGACGACACCGTCATCGGCATCATCACCACCAAGGACCTCACCTCGTACATCTCCACGGTTCAGACGCCGAGTCCCGCCTAAACCGCTGCGAGTCGAGCAGCCCCTCTGTTCTTTCCAGGCCGCGTCAGGATCCAGGACCCTTCACGTCTCGCTGACTTCGTGGACCCACTCGGCGACGTCCGCGACCACGTAGTCCGCGACGTTGCCGCCGAAGTAGAGGTACTCCATCGTTGTCGCAGGCGCCTTACCCTCCTGGAAGTAGTGACCGATGCCCTCGTAGTGCTCGAAGCGGTCGTCGTCGGTCGACTCGGCGGCTCGCCAGTCCTCGATCTTCTCCCGGGCGGGTTTCACGAGTTCGGGCTGGAGCTCCTGGTCGACGCGCTCCGTCGTGGCGGCGAACAGCGGGACCGGTAGCTCGCTGGCGGTCCCGACGGGGTCCATCGAGACGAAACTCTCGTGCAACGTCGCTGGGTCGCCCAGCACGGTTCGTCCTCGTCGTAGTCACCGTTCGCGGCTCTCTCGAACTCCGCCCTCTGCTCTGCGTACATCTCCTGCTGGGCTTCGGTGAGTTCGCCGTCCGGCGCGATGCTGTACCGAACGTAGTCGAAGTCCACCTCGTCGAGACCAGTGTCCGCCGGCCCGTCGAGGCTCACGATGCCCGCGACGCCACCGTGTCGCTCGGCGATGCTCGGCGCACACATCCCGCCCTGGCTGTGCCCCGCGACGAACACGCTGTCGGCGTCGACCTCCGGCGCGCTCGCGAGTTCGTCGACTGCGTGAACCGCGTCGTCGATGACGACGGTGTCGAGGTCGAACTCGTCGTGGGGAATCTCGTCCTCGTGGTCGAGGAGGCGCTTCTCGTAGCGGAGCACGGCGACGCCCCGCGATGCGAGCCCCCACGCGAAGTCCTTCAGAATCTTGCTCTCGCCGGCCGTCCCGTCGCGGTCGTGGATGCCCGCGCCGTGGACCAGCAGGACCCCCGGAACTGGCGTCTCGTCCGACGGGACCGTCAGCGTCCCGCCGAGCTCGACGTCGCCGGCGTCGACGGTCACCTCGCGCTCGCTGAACGCCGACCGGTCGGCGTACTCGGGTGGTGTGTACGCCGTCGGGAACGACACGTCAGATATCGCGCCGTCGTCGAACGACAGTTCCACTGGCTGACTACCCAGCGCGAACTGGAGGTCCACGGTCACGACGCCGTCCTCGACCGTCACGTCCTTGACGTCCCCGAACGCGCCGTACTGCGCGTACACCCCGTACCAGTACCGGCGGAACGCCGTCTCGGCGTCCTCGATGGGGACCCGCTGGAACTCCTCGGGGAACGACTCGACGACCGCGTTCTGTCCGTCCTCGGAGAGCAGTTCCGCAGCGTCCGCGAACGCCTCGTCGGTGAATCTGGCGACGAACTCGCGCGCCCGCTCGTCGAGAGCGTCGGTGGAGGAAGCCATAGTCGTGTCAGGATTCTCCGAACGGGCAGAAATAGGTTGGTGGTCCCACAGGACGTGAATCGTCGTTATCAGAATTCGTCAATCTCACCGTCTCACTACACGGGCGTGACGGGACTGAGCGAACGCTTCGCGTTCGCGACGGTCGGCACGCCCGCGAACGAGCACTGCGAGTGAGCGGGCGTGACGGGACTCGAACCCGAGGCGAGACGAGCGCAGCGAGTCTCGCGTGCTTCGAGTCCGTCGTGCCGGTTCGCTCGACGGTTCGCTGCGCTCACCGTCTCACTATACGGGCGTGACGGGACTCGAACCCGCGATCTAGAGGTTAGGAACCTCTCGCCGTAGTCCGCTTGGCCACACGCCCTCGGCCGCACTGAGGGTGGGCCGTCGAAAAACCGTTACGTTACTTCTCGGAGTCGGTGTCCGTGCTGGTGTCCGTACTGGTGTCCGCGTCGACGGTCGACTCGGTGTCGGTGTCCGTCGTGTCGCCGCTCTCGCGCATCTCCTCGAGTTCGGTCTCGATCTCTTCGCGCCCCTTCTGGAACTCGCCGATGGCCTGCCCGCTGGATCGTGCGAGTTTCGGGATCTTGTTCGCGCCGAACAGGAGGACGGCGATGAGCAGGAGAACTGCCCACTCCATACCCCCCGGGAGTCCGCCGACGAACAGTGGTGTACTGGTGAACATCGCTACTTGGTGGTAGCCTACTCTCGATTATAGGCTTTATGCTCCTTTCAGGTTCGTGGTAACGGGTCGCTGCGTGCTGGGAACGGCGGTCTCGGGCGCCGTGCCGTCGTCTGGTCGAGAACCCCGTCAGCAACCCGAGCGCGAACCGAGATGCCTACGACTTTTTCCGTCGGCACACGAATAAACGTACATGAGCGACGCCACGCAGTCCGACTCCAGATACAGGTACGACCCGACGGCGGACCACGCGTTCCCCGACGAGCGGGTGAACCGCGTGCTGGAGTTCGTCGAAGACGACGAGGAAATTACCGCCTACCTGGAGGCACAGAACGTCAACCCCGTCATGCGGAAGGGGTACAACGACCACGGGACCAAGCACATCGAGATCGTGCGTAACCGCGCGCTGCGCCTCTACGACCTCCTGAAGCGCGGCGACGTCCGGTTCAACGGCGCGAGCGACCAGGGGCTCGACGAGGCCGACGAGGCGGTCATCGTCGCGCTCGCCGCGACCATCCACGACATCGGCCACGTCGTCCACCGCGACAGCCACGCCTACTACTCGATCCCGCTCGCGGCCGACCTCCTCGACCGCGTCCTCCCCGAGTTCTACGACGTCCCCGACGCGGTCCGGATGAAGTCCGAAATCCTCCACGCCATCCTCTGTCACCACACCGAGGAGGACCCGCTCACGACCGAAGCCGGTGTCATCCGCGTCGCCGACGGCCTCGACATGGAACACGGTCGTTCCCGCCTCCCCTACGAGCGCGGCGGTCGCGGCATCAACACCATCTCGAGTCAGGCTATCGAGCGGGTCACGCTCGACGAGGGGACGGACGTCCCGGTCCTCGTGGAGATCGAGATGCGCAACGCCGCCGGCGTCTACCAGGTGGACAACCTCCTCAAGGAGAAACTCCACCGCTCTGGCATCGAGGACGACGTCCGCATCGTCGCGCTCAACACCGGCGGCGAGGACAACCAGCTCGTCGAGCGAATCGAGCTCTAGGCAGCCACTTTTTCCAGCGGGAGCGCGCCACCGGTGCGCTCCCTCGCAAAAACTTGGTGGAAAAGCACTCCTGCTTCGCTTCGCTTCGCGCTCACGGCTACGCCGTTCGCGCATTCCGAGGCGCGTAGAGCCTCGCGTCGCTCAGTCGTCGGCCCGAGCGCTCACTGCGTTCGCGCTCGGCAAAACTCGGCTCCGCTTCGCTCCGCCGAGTATGCTCATTTACCGCTGACCGCTACAGCGACCGCCGACCGCACTGTTACTCCTCGAACCCGTCCTCGAAGATGAACGTCCCGTCGCGCTGGACGATCTCGCCGTCCACCTCGATGAAGGAGTCCTCGCTCATGTCGGTGATCATGTCGACGTGGATGGCCGAGTCGTTCTGCTCGCGGTCCTCTCCGACGTTCTCGTCGTAGGCGCTGCCGAGCGCGAGGTGGACGGTGTCGCCCATCTTCTCGTCGAACAGCATGTTGTAGGTGAAGCGGTCGATGCCGCGGTTCATCCCGATGCCGAGTTCGCCGATTCGGCGAGCGCCGTCGTCTGTGTTCAGGATCTCCTCGAGGGCGTCCTCCTTCTGGCGGGCGGAGTACTCGACGACTTCGCCGTCCTCGAAGGTCAGGCGGGCGTCGAGGATCTCCTCGCCGCGCCACATCCGGGGCTTGTCGAAGCGGACGGTCCCCTCGACGCTGTCCGGCACGGGCGCGGTGAACGCCTCGCCGCCCGGCATGTTGTTGTCGTCGGCGTCGTTCTCGGCGATCATCCCGTCGACGGACATCGTGAGGTCCGTCTCCTCCCCGGAGACGATGCGCACCTCGCTGGCGTCGTCGAGGATCTCGACCATCTGGGCCTGAAACTCGCGCTGGGCGTCCCAGTCGCGGTCGACGGCGCGGTAGACGAAGTCCTCGTAGGCTTCCGTGCTCATCCCCGCCTTCTGTGCGTCCCCCGGTGCCGGATACTGCGTGCCGACCCAGCGCGTCTCTTTGAGGGCCTCCTGGAGGTCCTTGTTCTCGCGGCGCGCCGCCGTCATGTTCTCCGGTGAGACGTCGCTCGTCTCCGCCAGATTCCGCGCACCGTTGATGCCGATGTAGGCGTCGGTCTCCTCCAGCATCGCCAGCGTGTGGTCCGAGCGGGTGTAGTCCTCGGGGTCCATCGCCCGGTCGAACGCCCTGCTCGCCCGGGAGTTCCGCCAGGCCAGCGTCGGTCGCGCGCCGATCTCGCCGAGTCGCTCGTAGACGGCGACCACCAGGTCCTCGGCGACGGCCGGCGCGTTCACCCGCACCATGTCTCCCCGTTCGACCGCTGCACACTGGTCGACCAGGACCTCCGCGTGTCGACGGATCCGTTCGTCCATACACGGTGCGCCAGTGCACCGACCAAAAGGGTGTGGTTTCCGGGTATCTCGACGCGTACCGCGACAGGACTACTGTTCGCCCTGCCACTCGAAGCCGTCCGCCCGGGTCTCCGTCGGCTCCCGTGTCGCTCCCGGGTCCGCGTCCAGTGAGGTGTCGCTGTCGACTTCGAAACTGTCCACGCGGTCGCGGAGGGCCTCGGCACGGTCCGACAACGAGCGTGCCTGCTCGGTCACCTCCGCGAGCGTGTTCGCCTGCTCCTCGGCGGCGTCCGCTGCGTTCTCGGCCGCCCCGGCCGTCTCCTCCCCGAGGGTCACCACGTCGTCGACGGCGCCGGCGACGTCCGCCACGGACGACGCCTGTTCGTCCATCGCTCGCGTGATCTCCTGCACGCCGGTGTCTGCCTCCTCGACGCTCTCCACGATCGTCTCGAGAGTGTCGTGGGTCTCCTCGACGGTCTCGACGCCGTCGCCGACGCGCTCGCGGATGGACCCCATCGCGGAGACGCTCTCGTCGGTCTGCTCGCGCACGTCGGTGACGAGTGCCTCGATGTCGCCCGCGGACTGCTTGGTCTCCTCGGCGAGTTGCTTCACTTCCTCGGCGACCACCGCGAAGCCGTCGCCCGCTTCGCCGGCGCGAGCGGCCTCGATGGACGCGTTCAGCGCGAGGATGTTCGTCTGCTCCGCGATGTCCGTGATGACGTCCACGATGGACTCGATGTCCGCCATCTGGGACTCCAGTTCTCGGACGGCGGCCGCGGTGCGCTCCGTCTCGGCCTCGATGTCCCGGAGTTCATCGACCGCGTCGGCCGCCGCGTCGCGCCCGTCGTCGCCGAGGTCCGCGGTGGTGCGCGACGTCTCGGCCACCTCGTCGGCCGACGCCGCCACCTCCTCGATGGTCGCGGACATGTCGTCTGTCTTCACGGCGACGGACTCCAGTTCGTCGCGCTGTTCGGCCGTCCGGTCACTGATGCGGTCGACGGACGACGCCACGTCCTGGCCGACGTGCTCGACGGACTCGACGCGGGCGGACACCTCGTCGCTGGCGCCCGCCACCTCGTCGGCGAACGAGACGACGCCCGCGACGGTCTCCTCCATCGCCGCCGCCATCTCGTTGAACGACGCGGCCACGTCCGCCATCGCGTCCTGCTCGACTGACTCGTCGAGTCGCACCGTCAGGTCGCCGTCCGCGTACGCCGCCATCGACGCGGAGAACGACGCGGCCGTCTCCCGGAGTGCCTCTGCGCGGCGCTCGGACTCCTGTTTGGCCGCTTCCGCGCGCTCCGTGGCGTCCTCGGCCTCGGCCCTGGCCTGCTCGGCGGACTCCCGCTCGCGCTCGGCCGCCGTGATGCGTTCCTCGACGGTGTCTCGCAGGCTCGCGAACGAGGCGAACAGGCCACCGATTTCGTCTTCGCGGCCCACCTCGAGGTCCGTGTCGTACTCGCCGCGTTCGAGCGCGTCGGCCTTCCGACCGAGGACGTTCAGCGCGGTGACCGTCCCCCGCCCGAGTGTCAGGCCGATGAACGCGAGGCCGGCGAGCGCCACGCCGACCATCACGAGCAACCGCGTCGTCACGGTAGTGCGCAGTGCGAACGCCTCGTTCGTCGGGACGTGGAGCGCGACCGCCCACTCGGTCCCCTCGACGGGTGCGTAGGAGACGACGTGGGGCTCGTCGAACGACCGTGCAGCCTCGCCGTCACCGAGGAACCCGCTGTCACCGCTGCCCGCCGCCGCGACGACAGTGGAATTGTTGGACTCGGCGTACGGCTCCAGTTTCGCGACGGCCCTGTCGTCCGCGAGGACGTCGCCCGACGCGCTCACGAGTTGCGTGTTGCTGTTCGCAGTGGGCTGCCGGAAGTTCGTCGTCACGTCGCCGAGGTCCGTCGTGAGCACCACCGCAGACCGTAGCCCGAAGTCGGCGTCGATGCGGGCGACGAAGGCCACTCGCGTGGCGCCGTCTTTGACGTACGGCTCCGAGACGTACACGTCGTCGTCGCCATAGGAGATGTCCTGTGTGCTCCACGGCGCGCTGTCAGCGTTCAGGCGCTGCCGGCGCATGTCCGGGTCGGTGCTCGCGATGCTCTCGCGGGACTGGAAGTTGACGTAGTGGACGTTGCGCACGTCGTCGGGCATCCTCGCGAGTTCCTCCGCGAGGAACGACTGGATGCGCGAGTAGTTCCCGCCGACGAGCACGTCGTACTGCGCCAGCATCCGCGCGTTGTTCGTCCGTTCGTCGAGCCACTCCGACACCGACGCGGAGCTCAACTCCGCGGCCGTCGTGTACTCCGAACGGGACTGCTCGTTCAGTTGGTCGGACGTCTCGACGTACGTCGCCGCCCCGACGGCGCCGATGCACAGTACCACGACCAGCAGGGCGGCGCCGAACTTCGCCAGGTAGCTCCGGCGGACGAACCCCGGAGTGAGGCGACGTGCGACCCGGCTCGCCAGCGAGCGAAGCGACATTCGTTGAGAGCCGGAGTGACCACACACATAAAGATACTGACGACGGTTTCACAGTTGAGAACCGTCCTCCGCGCGTTCCACCGAGCGACCAATGTGTTTTGGGCGCAGAACTATGCCGCCGCCCCTGGTAACGTGTGACATGGACGGAATCCTGAACACGACCACGAACACGGTACACAAACACGGGTCCCGAGACTCGCACGGCCGAACCGTCTGTGGCGCCACCAAGTACCTCTCCGACGGCCAACTCGACAGGGTCGACGTCGACCAGGCGGTCACCGACAAGCAGGCGAGCAAGTGCGGTCGCTGCTTCTCCGACGGCGGTGGCTACTGACCTCGACGGTCCTCCAGCCTCGTCGCTCTCTCACGTTCGTTCGCGACAGAAAGTGCACCGGCCGGGATTTGAACCCGGGCCATGAGCTTGGAAGGCTCAGGTCCTGCCACTAGACCACCGGTGCTCGCTCCCAACTTTCCCTCCGTCGTTTATGGGCGTTTCCCTTCGCCGCGGACGACAGCGTAGCAGTTCCCGCTGGAGACGAAGGCGTCGTCGACGGCGAGCGCGCTCGCGTCGAGGTCCGCGCGGAACTCCGCTGGGTCGTAGACGTGGTAGAACCGTGGGACGGTCTTGCCGCCGGGGAGCGTCCAGTCGACGGTCGTGTCGAAGCCCTCGTCGGCGTCGAATCGGTCGTGTTCCGTGCTCCACGCGCTCACGAGGGCGGCGCCGCTGGCCGAGAGAACGCGCGCGAGTTCGTCGAGGCTGTCGACGCGCAGGGCTCTGCTCGGGAGGTGGTGGAGGGTCGCGACGTACACCGCAAGGTCCACGCTGGCAGCGCGGAGGGGGAGTCGGGCCGCGTCCCCCGCGACGAGGGCGACCTGGAAGCCGCGGTCCGCGGCGCGCTCCTGGGCAGCGTCCAGCAGGCCGCGACTGGCGTCGAGTGCGAGGACGCGGTCCGCGCGCGCTGCGAGCAGTTCCGCGTGCCGGCCGTTGCCACAGCCGATGTCCAGGGCCGTCTCCGCGGTGCGGTCGTCGAGGAACGACTCGACCTCCGGCCAGGGGTACTCGCGGGTCTGCGCGAAGTGGTCGGCGATGCGGTCGTACGTGTGGTGGACGTCCCGGGTCATCCGATGAGGACGAACAGCGCGTACGCGATCGTCAGCATCACGGCGGCGTGTTTCACGCCCGCCTTCACGGTCCCCTCACCCATCTGTCCGGCGACGAGTCCCGAGCAGACCGCCTGGACGAGTCCCGTGTGGAAGAAGACGATGCTGTAGCGGTCCTTGTCGGCCTGGGTGAGCTGCGTCGACTCGGAGAACGGCCCGGTCGACACCGCCTCGTCGGCCGCGGCCCCGGCACCGTTGGCCGCGGCGTCGGTCGGGGCGGCGGCCGCCTCGGCCACGGGGATGTTCGGGATGAAGATGGTGTCGAGGGCGATGACGATCGCGAGGAACACGAAGAAGGAGATGTAGATGACGACGACGTACGTGAGCAGCTCGTTCCGCCGGTCGCGTTCCAGCCGTCGCGTCGCCTTCGCCTCGTTGGCGGCGATGCGGAGCACTGGACCGAGGTCGCCGCTGGCGTTCATCGCGTTCGTCGTGAGTGTGACGACCCGGGAGATGGCGGGCGTGTTCGCCCGGTTCCGGAACCGCTGGAGAGCGTGTTCGACGCGTGCGCCCCACTGGACGTCGGCCCAGGTGCGCTCCAGTTCGCGCGTGAGTGCACCGAGCTTGCTGCCGACGGTCCGCCCGAAGCTCTCGACGACGGACATCCCGGCCTCGTTCGTGCTGGCGAACCGGTCGAGGAAGTCGGGGACCCCCGCCTCCACGGCCTTCAGCCGACGGCGGTGAACCTCGTAGGCGACCGCGAACGACCCGAGCACGAACAGCGCCGCGTGCACGAGTGGGTCGTCGTACGCCGTGATCTCGGTGGAGCCAGCCAGCAACTGCGGCCACCACTGGACGAGGAGGTAGCACGCCGCGACAGGGGTGGTCACCCAGAACAGCACCGTCGGCGTCTCCAGAACGACCGCGAGCGGGTGTCTGAGGCGGTAGAGGACGGGACGGAGCAGTTCGTGCACCTCGAGGCGTTCGCGGTTCGTCGTACTCCCCGCGGTCACCGGCGGGTCCGACGCCACCGTGCCGCCGTCGCTACGGACTGGGCCAGCCGCCCGGGGGATGGACTTGAAGCGCGCGCCCGACTCGATTCCCCTCTCCTCGTCGTCGGGCCTGCCGGTCGCCGTCTCCGTGATGCTGTCGAGGTAGACCACGAACCCGGCGGTCGCCAGCGGGACGAGCAGGTAGGCAGTCACGCGGAGGAAGTCGAGTGTCCCGCCCATCGTCAGGCCGATGACGACGAGGATGGTGATGAGGAACAGCGGGCCAGCGACGAAGACGGTGACGTACGCCTCCGCGAGCGTCGCGAGCAGTTCGAGGAACTGCTCCTGTTTTGACTCGGCCTCGTCGGCGTAGTACTCGTACTCCTGTTTGAGGAACGTCGGGAGTTTCTGGCCGCTCTTCAGGACGCTCGTGAGGTTCTCGGAGAACTCCGAGAGTTCGTCGCTGGGTGTACGGTCGCCGAGACGTTCGAGCGCACGCAGGATGTCCGAGCCGTACATGTCGACGTCCTTGACGACGACGGACATCTCGCGGGCGCTCTCCCCGTACACCGCCTGGTTCCGCGCGAGGATGCGCAGGACCTCCGGGAGCGCCATCCCGCTCCGGGAGAGTGCGTACATGAACGCGACGGTGCGCTCCATCGACGCGTCGATACGCCGCGCTCGCTCGCCGGCCTGGTAGCTCGGGAGCAGCCACCGAACCTGGTAGGTGAGCACCGCGGCGACCAGGCCGACCGTGGCGCCCGACGCGACGAAGATGGCGAACAGTTCGGCGACGGAGAACTCGCCGACGCCGGTGGCGAACAGCCCCTGGACGGCGGCCGGGAACTGCTGCTGGAAGCTCTCCGGTGCGGTCCCGACGAAGACGAGGACGCCCGCGACGAGGTAGACGCCGAGGATTGCACCGGCGAGCGCCGCCGTCGACGCGAAGAGGTAGGTCCGGGCGGCGTACAGCCGGTAGGTCTGGGGGACGTGAGCACCCCGGAGGGCGTCGACCTTCTCCTGGTTCGCGTCCTGCTGGCCGCGGGCGAACCTGCCGAACGCAGCGAGCGCGACGCGCGAGACCATTCGGTCGAGCGCTGGAACGAACTGGGCGACGGCGAACAGCATCAGTGCCGCGAAGACGACGGCGAGAGGCAGGTAGACGAGCGCCATACTACTCGGCGACACCCGGCGCGTCCACGACCACGTCTTCGTCCAGTTCCGCTTTCACGCGTTCGACGACGCGCTCCGGCTGGGCGTAGTACTCGTTGACGAGTGCGGTGAACTGCCGGTAGTCCTCGACGTTCTGCCGGGTGAGGTACTGGAGGACGAGCTTCCGGTTGCGGAGCTCCCGGAGCAGTTCCCCGCGCGACCAGCCGCGTTCCTCGCGGATCTCGTCGAGGACGACGGAGTCCCGCTGGGAGAAGGAGTCGTCGGTCGCGTTCCATTCGAACGCCGTCGAGTAGTCGAGGTCGCCGGTCCGCTGGTCGATCCCCTCGATCTCGGCGATGACGCGGTTGCGCCGCACCCGTTTGGTGCCGACGTGCGTGAGCGTCTGCACACAGAGGATGTCGAGGCTCTGGATCATCGCGCGGGGGACGTTGATGGGGTCGTTCTCCAGGCGGTTGATGACCGTCTGCACGCTGTCGGCGTGCATCGTCGAGTACGTCGTGTGGCCGGTGTTCATCGCCTGGAACAGCGTCATCGCCTCGTCGCCGCGCACCTCGCCGACGACGATGTACTCGGGGCGGTGGCGGAGCGCCGAGCGAAGGAGGTCGTACATCGTGATGTCCTCGCCCTCGCCGATGGACTCCCGCGTGACCGAGGAGAGCCAGTTCTCGTGGTACAGCGACAGCTCCCGCGTGTCCTCGATGGTGAGCACCTTCGAGCGTGGCGGGATGAACATCGAGATGGCGTTCATCGAGGTGGTCTTCCCGGAGGCCGTGCCGCCCGCGAACAGGAGGCTCTTGTTCGACTCGATGGCGAGCCAGAGGTACGCCATCTGGTCGAGGTCGAACGTGTTGAGGTCGACGAGTCGCGCGGGCGTGAACGGGTCCTCGGAGTACTTCCGGATGGTGAACGCCGACCCGCGGGGCGTGACCTCCTCACCGAGTGCGAGTTCCGCCCGCGAGCCGTCCGGCAGCGTCGTCTCGGTGACGGGGTCGCCGATGGAGATGTGCCGCCCCGACTGCTGGGCGAGGCGCACGACGAAGCCGTCGAGTTCCTCCTGCTGGTAGCTGACGTTCGTCTCGATGTCCGTGTACTCGGAGTGGTAGACGAACAGCGGCACCTCGTAGCCGTCGCAGGAGACGTCCTCGATGTAGGGGTCTTTCATCAGCGGGTCGAGCTTCTCGAACCCCTCGAAGGCGCGGTGGAGGTAGTAGAAGAGGCGGTAGAACGCGTTCATGTCGACCTCCACGCCGTACTCCTCCAGCAACTGCTTCATCTGCTGTTTGAGCACCGACTCGGGGTCCTCGGGTTCGTAGACGGCGTCGTAGATGAGCGCGTCGCGGATGTCGTCGTACAGCGTCTCGAGGAGGTCCTGTTCGAAGTCGTCGAGGCCGGGTTCGACGACGTGGTAGCGGTGTTCGTCGTTCGCCGCGTCGAAGCCGATGTATACGAACGCGTACGGCGCGTTCACCCAGTACCGGTCGACCTCCTCGTACCCGTCGAGGCCGTCGAAGGAGACGAGCGGCCCGTGGGCCCTGGGGTCGTACTCTGTGACCTCCACGGCGGACCCGCGGAGCACCTCGGCGGCGCGCCTCGCACGGTGTCGGAGGCGGTCCATCTGCCGGTCGAGGTCCGCGAGGAAGTCCTTCGACATCGATAGCTACCCCCATCTTCTCCCCCGTGAACTTAAAGACTGTCCGACAACGCGCCGGGCGGCGACGAGGCCGACAGGTCGACGACCGACGCTACTCGTCGGTGTCCACGTCCTCGTCCATGCCCGCTTCCATGCCGGCCTGGACGAACCGCGCGAGGATGTGGCCGATGCTCGTGTTCGCCGTCCACATCGCCACCTCGTCGACGGGCCCAGTGTAGTCGTCGTCCGCGGGGACGGACAAGAGGACCGTCGCGTCGTCCACGAGGAGCGTCTGGCCGGCGTAGCCGTCGTCCCCACTGGCCGGCGAACAGACGACGCGCACGTCCGCGCCCAATCGCTGCCGGACTGCTGGGTCGTCGGTGACGACTGCGACGTCCACGCCCGCCGCGGTGCGGTCTTCGAGCGCAGCGACGAGGTCGTCGCGAAGGTCGTCGTCGCGTGGCCCGACGAGGAGCACGTGGTCGTCCGCGTTCGTGACGAGCGCCGCGGCCCGGTCCTGGATCGGGTCGTGGCCGCGGAGCGTCGCCACGTCGCTCTCGTCGGTGTGGTCAGCGCGCTCCTCGTGGACCGCCTCGAGGTTGTCGAAGGCACGCTCGTGCTGGCGTTCGACGCTGGCCCGGAGCTGCTCGCGCGCCCGCTGGAGGCTCACCGGCCGGTAGGTCTTCGGCGAGGACTCGACGACTTCGACGAGTCCGCGCGCCGCGAGGTCCTCGGCGGCGCCGTACACCTGCGACCGGGGCACCTCCGACGCCCGCGCGACGTCCTGTGCGGTCCCGCCGCCGAGTCGCTGGAGCGCGACGAACACCCGGGCCTCGTAGTTCGACAGCCCGAGTTCCCGGAGCGCGGCCACAGCCTCGTGTGCACTCATCGCTCGTAGTCACCCCTGTACGCTACACGGGCAAGACGTTTCGCGTCCCCGGCCGACTGCGATGTCCCGCTCGACATACGTGTTGTACTATTCTACAAACTATTATATCGGTCGGGGCGCTCTGTCGGGGCAATGGCCGACATCGCCGACCGGTACGCCGACCTGCTCGCACGGTACAGTCGGTACGTCCTCGCCGTGTTGCTCGTGGCGACCGTCGTCATGGGTGTCGGTGCCGCCAACGTGGACGCCGGGCTCTCCATCTCCAGTTTCGGCGGCGACTCCACTGAGGCCGAGAAACTGACGTACGTCCGCGAGAACTTCTCGCCGGACGACCAGGACGTCACCTCGATGCAGGTGGTCGTGCGCGGCGACGACGTCCTCTCGAAGGAGTCGCTGCTCGAGACGCTGCGGTTCCAGCGGGCCGTCCGCGGCAGCGGAACCGTCGGGCCGACGCTGCGCGACGGTCAGCCCACCGTCGGCATCGGTAACCTCGTCGCCACCGCCGCCATCCACGCCGAGTCCCAGGGACCGCCCGTCGCTCAGCCGACGCTCAACGAACAGATCGCCCAGATCGAGTCGATGTCCGCGGCCGAGGTCGAAGACGCCGTCCGGACTGCCCTTGACCCCGAGGCGGCGCGCGGCGGCACCGTGGACCCCTACACCTTGCTGGCGACCGACTACGAACCCGGGAGTACGACGGCCTCGGCGCGCGTCCTCTTCGTCTTCCAGCAGACCGACGGCGGCGACTCGCTGTCGACCGACGTCGTCGACGCTCAGCTCGCGACCCGCGGTCTCGCCGCAGACGAGATCCGCTCCGGGGACGCGTTCGTCTTCGGCGCCGGTATCGTCGACGAGGAAGCCGGGAAGGCCACCGGGGAGAGCTTCGCGCTCATCACACCCGTCGCGCTCGTGTTGATCCTCCTCGTGCTCGGAATCGCGTACCGCGACCCGGTGGACGTCGTCCTCGCGCTCGCCGGGACGGTGCTCACGCTCGTCTGGATGGGTGGGTTCATGGGCTGGATGGACATCGGCGTCACCCAGATACTCATCGCGGTCCCGTTCCTCGTCGTCGGCCTCTCCATCGACTACGCGCTCCACGTCGTGATGCGGTACCGGGAGGCGCGACTCGCCGACGAGACGCTGTCGCCCCGGGGCGGGATGCGAGTCGGCCTCGCGGGCGTCACCGTCGCGCTCGCGGCGACGACGTTCACGACCGCCGTCGGGTTCCTCTCGAACACGGTGAGCCCAATCCAGCCCATCGCGGAGTTTGGCCTCGTGAGCGCCGCGGGCATCGTCTCCGCGTTCGTCGTCTTCGCGGTGCTGTTGCCGACGGTCAAACTCGAGGTAGACGCCGTCCTCGAACGGTTCGGCTTCGACCACCGCAAGCGCGCGTTCGGGACGGTGGGCGTCGCGAACCGCGTCGTCGGCGTCGGGACGACCGTCGCCCGTCGCGCACCCATCGCCATCGTGGCACTGGCGCTGGTCACGAGCGCGGCCGGCGGCTACGCCGCGACCGACATCGACACGTCGATCGACCAGGTCGACTTCCTCCCCCGGGAATCGCCGGAGTGGATGGACTCGCTGCCCGGTCCGTTCGCGCCCAGCGACTACCAGCTCCGCGAGAACGTTGTCTTCCTTAACGATAACTTCGTGCAGTCGCGCGACAGGACGACGGCGTACGTCCTCGTCGAGGGGTCTGTCACGGACCCCGACACGCTCGAACGGGTCGCAGCGGGCGAGTCCGCTGTCGCCGACACCACCTCGGCGGTCCAGCTAGCGAACGGCCGTCCGGACCTCGACAGTCCGCTCGCGCTCGTCCGCGAGACGGCCGCCGAGAACGAGACGTTCGCCGCGCTCGTCGAGCGCAACGACGACGACGGTGACGGTGTCCCCGACCAGAACCTCGCGGTGATCTACGACGCGCTGTTCGCCAACGACCCGGCCGCGGCGAGTACGGTCCTCCACCGCGTCGACGGCGACTACCGTGCGCTGAACGTGCGGGTCGGGGTCTCCGCGAGCGCGCCGACGGCCACCATAACCACCGAGATGCGTTCGGTCGCCGAGACGGTGGCCGGAGACTCCGAGCTGACCGCCACGGCGACCGGTCCACCGGTCGTCGACGAACTCGTCCAGCGGGACCTGCTCCGGACGCTCGTCGAGACGTTCCTGCTGACGCTCGGTGTCATCCTCGCGTTCCTCACCGTCCTGTTCTACCGGCGGTACGACGCGCCGTTGCTCGGCGCCGTGACGCTGGTCCCTGTCGTCGGTGCACTCGGCTGGATCCTCGGGACGATGTACCTCTTCGACATCCCGTTCACGACGGAGACGGCGGTCATCGCGAGCATCGCGATCGGGCTCGGCGTCGACTACGCCATCCACGTCAGCGAGCGGTTCGTCCACGAACTCGACGGGACGACCGACGTCTCCGACGCACTCGACGCGACCGTCAGCGGGACGGGCGGCGCACTGCTCGCCAGCGCCGTCTCGACGGCGGCCGGGTTCGGGGTACTCGTGTTCGCGCTCGTCCCCTCGCTCCGGCGATTCGGCGCGGTGACGAGTGCGACCATCGTCTTCGCTTTCGTCGCGAGCGTCGTCGTCCTGCCGAGCCTGCTGACACTCTGGCACCGCTACCGGGGCGCTGAGGCGGACGCGGTTCACTCCTGACGCCCGCCCCGACGCGACGACGGGACGGTCAGCCGGACCGGTCCGCTGGCTAACACGGGCGTTACGTTCATTTCCCCGTCGCCCCAACTGTCCCGTAGGGAATGCGCCGGGATTACTTCGAACTGGACGTGACGGGCGTCGACTGGGTCGACGAGGGCGGCGAGCCGAGCAAGCCGAACGTCGTCATCGAGTTCACAGGCGACGTCGACGACCTCCGGGACCACCTCACAGACAACGACGGTGAACTGCTCGACGCCGGCGAAACTGACGCCACGTTCCGCCTCACGGACGACGTCGAAGAACGGGGCGCGTCTGGCGTCGTCGCGGTGACCAACCGCATCACGGGGGACTTCGTCCTCGAACTGAACGAGGACGCCGAGGACGTCTTCACGTTCATCCGCGCGGCGCGCCGCTACGGCGAGGCGACGGACGACGACGAGGGCCGCTACCGCGTAGAGATACGCGTCGACGGCGAGGAGCTGGTCGTCTACGACAAGTCGACGTTCCTCGTCTACAGCCGGGACGGCGACCTCCTCCGGGGGGACAGCCTCATCCCGAGCGGCATCGAACTGTAGGGACCACGCTCTTTCGACGGCCGTATCACCGGGAGCTAAGTGCGAGCGTCCGCTCCCTCCGGACATGGAACTGTTCGGTACGGCAGGTATCCGAGGAGACGCCGTCGAGCGCGTGCACCCGGAACTCGCGCTCGCTGTCGGGACCGCGGCGGGCGGTGAGGCACGGGGGGACGGCGACCGCGAGTTCGTGGTCGCTCGCGACGGCCGCGAGACGGGACCGGCGCTCGTCGCGGCGATGACCGCCGGGCTCGAAGCCGCAGGGGCGCGCGTGCACCGAGCTGGCGTATTGCCGACGCCCGCGCTCGCCTACGCCTCCCGGAACCGCCGAGGGGTGCAGGTGACCGCCAGCCACAACCCACCGGAGGACAACGGCATCAAACTGTTCGTGGACGGCTCGGAGTACGACCGCGAGCGCGAGCGAGCCGTCGCGGACCGCGTCGACGGGGCCGCGACGTACGCCGACTGGGACGAGTGGGGCGGCTCCGAGTCCGTCGAGGTGCTCACGGACTACCGCGACGCCGTCGCTACGTACGCCAGCGAGTTCGGCGCGCCTCTCGACGGCCAGACCGTCGTCGTCGACTGCGGGAACGGCGTCGCGAGCCTCGCCACACCACAGGTGCTCCGGCGACTCGGCGCCCACGTCGTGACGCTGAACGCGAACGTGGACGGCCACTTCCCCGGCCGACCGAGCAAGCCGACGCCGGAGACGATCACCGACCTGCGCGCGTTCGTCGCCGATAGCGACGCGGTGTTCGGTATCGCCCACGACGGCGACGCCGACCGCATCGTCGTCGTCGACGGCGACGGGGACGTCGTCCACGAGGACACCGTCCTCGCGATTCTCGCCGAACACTACACCCGGGAGAGCGACGCCGCGGAGCCGGTGGTCGTGACGACGCCGAACGCGTCCGCGCGCATCGACGAGCGCGTCGCGGAGGCCGGCGGTCGCGTCGAGCGCGTCCGACTCGGTGCGCTCCACGAGGGCATCGCGGCCGCCGAGGCCCGGGGCGACGACGTGGTGTTCGCCGCGGAGCCGTGGAAACACGTCCACACCGGGTTCGGCGGCTGGATAGACGGCATCGCGTCCGCCGCGGTGCTCTCGCGACTCGTGGCCTACGAAGGCGGACTCGCACCGCTCCGCGAACCGGTCACCGAGCGTCCGTACCGGAAGGTCAGCGTCGACTGCGCCGACGACCGGAAGGTCCCCGCGATGGACGAACTCGCGCAAGCACTGCCCGCAGCCTACCCCGACGCCGAGGTCGACACCGAGTACGGCGTCCGCCTCGAGTTCCCGGACGCGTCGTGGACGCTCGTGCGTCCGAGCGGGACGGAGCCGTACGTCCGCGTGTACGCCGAGAGCGACGACGTCGACGCACTGGTAGACGACGTCGCCGCCGTCGTCGAGGACGCCGTGCGTTCGGCCTGAGCCGGACGACGATTTCTGGCCGGTCGCCCCCTGAAACGACGCTTTTATCAGGGTACGTACTACTCGTTAGAGCCAACTATGTCCGACTTCGATCGGCGCGAGTTCATCAAGGCAACGGCGGGACTTGGAGCGGTCGGTCTCGGCGGCATCGCTGGCTGTACCGGCGGCCCCTCGGACGGCGACGAGGACACGACGACCTCGACGACCACGACCTCGGACGACTCCGGGACGGACACCGAGACGACGACCGAGCAGTCCGACCCGACACAGATCGGGATGGTGTACGCGACGGGCGGACTCGGCGACGGGTCGTTCAACGACCAGGCCCAGCAGGGCATCCAGCAGGCTGCCGAGGACTTCAACGTCGAGTACGACGAGACCCAGCCCGACGACGTCCCGCAGTTCAGTAACTACCAGCAGCAGCTCGCGAGCTCCACCGACCCGGACTACGACCTGGTCTCCTGTATCGGGTTCCTGCAGGCGGACGCGCTCAGTGAGACGTCCGAGAGCTACCCCGACCAGAACTTCCAGATTGTCGACTCCGTCGTCGAGGCGAACAACGTCGGAAACTACGTCTTCCAGGAGCACGAGGGCTCGTACCTCGTCGGCGTGCTCGCTGCGATGCTGACGTCCCAGAGCTTCGAAGCGGGTGCCGGCTCCACGAACCCGGAGGCCTCGACCGTCGGCTTCGTCGGCGGCGTCGAGGGCGCGCTCATCGGGAAGTTCGAGGCAGGGTTCAAGGCGGGCGTTCAGGCCGTCGACGAGAACATCGAGGTCCAGACGTCCTACGTGGGTAGCTTCAACGACCCGAGCGGCGGGCAGGAGGCCGCCCTCGCGATGTACAACGACGGCGCGGACGTCGTCTACCACGCCTCCGGCAACACCGGCACCGGTGTGTTCCAGGCGGCCCAGGAGCAGGGTCGGTTCGCCATCGGCGTCGACCGCGACCAGTCCGTGACGAAGGACAGCTACCAGGACGTCATCCTGGCGAGCATGGTCAAGCGCGTCGACACGGCAGTGTACAACGCCGTCGAAGCGACGGTCAACGACGAGTTCGAGGGTGGCAGTACCACGACGCTCGGCCTGGAGCAGGACGGTGTGGCCTGCGTCTACGGTCAGCAGCTCGGCTCGGAGATCCCCGAGGACTCGAAGACCGCCGTCAGCGACGCTCGCGACGGCATCATCGCCGGAGACATCTCGGTCCCGCAGGACCCGTCGAACGTCTAAGCGCGTCGACTCCACTTCACTGGTAACTGTACGAAATGAGCCAAACGGACGCGGCTGTCCGACTCGAATCGATCACGAAGCGCTTCCCTGGCGTCGTCGCCAACGACGAGGTAAACCTCTCCGTCGAACGCGGCACGGTGCACGCGCTGCTCGGCGAGAACGGCGCAGGGAAGACGACCCTGATGAACGTCCTCTACGGGCTGTACCAGCCCACAGACGGCCGCATCGTCGTGAACGGCGAACCCCGTGACTTCGACTCCCCGCGGGACGCCATCGACGCTGGTATCGGGATGATCCACCAGCACTTCATGCTCGTGGACCCGATGACCATCGCCGAGAACATCGCGCTCGGCAACGAACCCCGGAAGTGGGGTGGCCTCGCCGTCGACCAGGAGGCTACCCGCCGGGAGGTCGTCGAACTGAGCGAACGCTACGGGTTCGACGTCGACCCCGACCAGACCGTCGCCGAGGCGAGCGTCGGCGTCCAGCAGCGCGTCGAGATTCTGAAGGCGCTCTACCGTGGCGCGGACATCCTCATCCTCGACGAGCCGACGGCGGTGCTCACGCCCCAGGAGGTCGAGGACCTCTTCGGCGTGCTCGACGAACTCACCGAACAGGGGAAGACGGTTATCTTCATCACGCACAAACTCGGTGAGGCGATGCACGCTGCCGACGACGTCACCGTCCTCCGGGACGGGAAGCACG
Source organism: Halobacterium wangiae (assembly GCF_021249345.1). NCBI lineage: Archaea > Methanobacteriati > Methanobacteriota > Halobacteria > Halobacteriales > Halobacteriaceae > Halobacterium > Halobacterium wangiae. The sequence continues at coordinate 2,743,555 of NZ_CP089588.1, forward strand.
TCGGCTCGGTCGACGCCGGCGAGACGTCCCGGGAGGAACTCGCCGAACTGATGGTCGGCCGCGAGGTCATCCTGGAGGTCCAGAAGCAGCCAGCCGACGTCGGCGAGCGGGTACTCGGCGTCGACTCCCTCTCGGTGCGCGACGACCGGGACGTCCCGGCGGTCCGCGACGTCTCGTTCAGCGTCCGCGAGGGCGAGGTGTTCGGCATCGCGGGCGTCGACGGGAACGGGCAGTCCGAACTGATCGAGGCGATCACCGGCCTGCGCGAACCGGAGTCCGGCACCGTCACGTTCGAGGGCCGAGACCTCTCGGAGGACTCGCGGCGCGAACGGATCGACAACGGGATGGCCTACATCCCCGAGGACCGCCAGGAGCGCGGCCTCGTGATGGAGTTCGACCTCGTCGAGAACGGCATCCTCGGCAGCCAGCACAGCGCGCCGTTCGCCGGGAGCGGCCGCATCGACTGGGAGCAATCGCGGGACCACGCCGAACACGTCGTCGAGGCGTACGACGTGCGCCCGCCGAACGCCGACAACGACGCCGCGTCGCTGTCTGGCGGCAACCAGCAGAAGTTCATCGTCGGCCGCGAGTTCGAACGCGACCCGCGACTCGTCGTCGCCACACACCCGACGCGCGGGGTCGACATCGGCTCCCAGGAGTTCATCCACGACCGCCTGCTGGGGCTGCGCGAGGACGACCGTGCGGTGTTGCTCGTCTCCTCGAAACTCGACGAGGTCCAGGGGCTCTCCGATCGCCTCGCGGTGATGCACGACGGCGACCTGATGGCCGTCGTCGACCCCGAGGCGATCAGCGAGGAGAACCTCGGCCTGCTGATGGCCGGTGAGTACCCGGAGGACTATCCGAGCGCGGAGACGGCAACGCCGGAGGTGGAGTCGTGAACCTGCGCGACCGGGCGCAGGCCGCGATGACCCGGCTCGTACACGCCTCGGGCGTCGAGCGACTGTTCATCAGCCTCTCCGCACTGCTCCTCTCGATCCTCATCGGCGCCGTCATCATCCTCGCCGCCGGTCGCATGACCGACTGCGGGACCGCAGTGTACACGCTTGCGTTCCCGGGCAGTCTGATCACCGGACTGGTTGGCGGGGACGCGATCTTCTCGATGGGGTTCTGTTACGACCCGATCTCCGTCTACGACAAACTGTTCCTCGGCGCACTCGGGGACGTCGTCAACAACCCGACGAACGGCCAGTTCGCCACGACGCTCGCGGAGACGACCATCCTCATCTTCACGGGCGTCGCGGTCGCGATCGCGTTCCGCGCGGGCATCTTCAACATCGGGGCACAGGGCCAGCTCGTCGTGGGCGCACTGCTCACCGCGGTCGTCCTCGTCTACGTCGCACCGACGTTCTCGGGCCTCGGCGTCGTCGGGACGCTCCTCTTGCTGCCGTTCGGCATCCTGCTCGGTGCGCTCGGCGGTGGCGCCTACGGGGCGCTCCCGGGCGCGCTGAAGGCGTACGCGGACGCAAACGAGGTCATCACGACGATCATGTTGAACTTCGTCGCCACGTCGGTCGCCCTCTACCTGGTGTCCGACCACTTCAAGGACCCGGAGAGTTTCGCCGACCAGACAGTCGCGCTCCCCGACTTCTCGCTGTTCCCGTCGCTGCTGTTCCGGGCACGCGACGACTTCTCGCTCGTCGCGCTCGGGCTCGGCGTGCTCACGCTCCTCGGCATCTGGTACGTGCTCACGCGAACCTCGTTCGGCTACGACGTGCGCACGAGCGGTCTCCAGCCGGACGCCGCCGAGTACGGCGGCGTGGACGCCGACCGCACTATCGTCTCCAGCATGGCACTGTCGGGCGCGCTCGCCGGCGTCGGCGGCGCCGTCTACGTGCTGATGGTGCTCGGCAACTTCCAGACCGGCGTCCCGTCGTACGGCTTCGACGGCATCACGGTCTCCATCCTGGCGGGCAACAACCCGCTCGGCGTCGGCTTCGCGGCGTTCCTCTTCGGCGTGCTGAAGAGCGGCTCCATCGTCGTGCAGGTCGGCTCCGACGTGCCACCGGAGCTCGTCGGCGTGCTCCGCGGACTCATCATCCTGTTCGTCGCCATGCCGGAGTTCTTCCGGATGGCCGGCCGCAAGTTCTACTCGGTCCAGCCGACCGGGACACAGCCCGTCGCCGCGGACGGCGGAGGTGGGTCCGATGAGTGACGCGTCCATCCGCGGGCGCACCGAGGCTGCCGTCCGGGGCGCTCACGGCCGGCTGTTCGAGGGGCGCAGTCTCCTCCAGCAGATCGTCATCGGCGTCTCGCTGCTCGCGGCGCTCGGACTGCTCGCGACGGGCATCTTCGCGCCCGACTCGACGGCGAGAGACCTCCTCGCCATCGTGTTCGCCGACTCGACACTCGGCGCCACGCTGCGGCTGTCGGTTCCCATCGCGTTCGCCGCGCTCGGTGGCATCTTCGCGGAGAAGAGCGGGGTCATCAACATCGGTCTTGAGGGGCTGCTCATCATCTCCGCGTTCACCGGCATCTGGGCGACGGACCTGACGGGCAGCGTCTGGATGGGGCTGCTCGGCGGCGTCGTCGCCAGCACGCTGCTCGCCGGCCTGTTCGCGGTGGTCTGCATCGAGTTCCGCGCCGACCAGATCATCGCGGGGCTGGCCGTCTGGCTCATCGCACTCGGCCTCGCGCCGTTCGCGTCCTCCGTCATCTACGGGGGGACGACCTCCGACAGCGTCCCCACGTTCCAGTCGCTCCCGAACATGACGGTGCCCTTCGTGTCGGAGTTCGTCACGACGCCGCTGGGCTTCGTCGTCGAACTCCCGGTCGTCGGCGTCCTCGACCTCCAGTCGTCGCTCGTCGGCATCCCGTTCTTCGGGGCACTGTTCAAGGCCAACCCCACGGTCTACCTGATGTTCGCGGCCGTCGCGCTGTCGTGGTACACGCTCAACCGCACCGCGTTCGGGCGGTGGGTGGTCGCCAGCGGCGAGAACCCGAAGGCCCTCGACACCGCCGGCGTGAACGTCCACCGCGTGCGCTACGTCGCGGTCTTGCTGTCGGGTGTGCTGGCTGGTGTCGGCGGCGCGGCGCTCGCGCTCGGCATCGGTCAGTTCACCGGGAACGGTCCGACGATGGTCAACGGCAAGGGGTTCATCGCCATCGTCGCCTACCTGTTCGGGAACTACAACCCCATCGGGGCGTTCCTCTCGACGATGCTGTTCGCGGGCCTCGACGCCGTCCAGTTGACCCTGCAGGCGCGGGACGTCTTCCAGGTGCCGCGACCGCTCGTGCGCACCGTCCCGTACGTCACCGTCATCGTCGTGCTCGCGCTGTTCGGTCGCACCCGCCTCCCGGAGGCGGCCGGCGACCACTACGAGTCCGGCGAGGGCGAGTGAGGCGGTAGTTCGGCCCCACGAACACCCGCCTTCGAAACGGATTAACGCCACCCTCTGGGTCCATAGCGGCCCCATAACCGGACTCTGGAGGGGCGGAGTCGCCCAACGACTAACCGTCTCGGAGGCGTACCTGTGGGCATGTTCGACCGTGGCAATTCACGCACCGAGACCACCGACAGCGACCCGACAGAGACGAACTCGTACGAGACCGAACGGGACTCCCCGGCGTCTCCCTCCTCGTGGGCACCCTGGGGTGGCCGAGGGTTGCGGTCGACCCTCGGCTACGGGAGCGCGCCGGACGGTGACGAACTCGACGAGCAGGAAGACGACGATAGCCGGTGGATCGAGGGGCTCTACGACGTGCTCATCGTCGTCGGCGTGGTGCTGTTCTTCTTCCCGGAGCCCGCGACGTCGATGGTGGGTGTCTTCCTGATCCTGCTCGGTGCGGGCGGCTGGCTGGTCGACGCGCTGCGGTGACGGCGCTCCAGGGACCGCCAGTGTATCCCACGCTGTCGCCGACCGCACACCACCTACTGTTTTGTCCGCGCCGGGTGAACACGTGGCCATGGACGAAGCCGACCTGCTGTCTGCCGCCCGCGACACCCTCGACGACGCCTACGTCCCGTACTCGGAGTACCCCGTCGGCGCCGCCATCGAGACCGCATCCGGCGAGGTGTACGTCGGCTGCAACATCGAGAACGCGAACTACTCCAACAGCCTCCACGCCGAGGAGGTCGCCATCGGCGAGGCCATCAAGGAGGGCCACCGGGAGTTCGAGCGCCTCGTCGTCACGTCCGCCGAACGCGACGCGGTTACCCCCTGCGGGATGTGCCGGCAGACACTCGCGGAGTTCTGCGACGACGAGATGCCGGTGCTCTGTGACACGGGTGACGACTTCGAGCGGTACACGCTCGGGGAGTTAATCCCGGACACGATCACGCCCGAGATGCTCGGGAAGTGAGGAGGTCGGCGAACGCGGTCCGGTTCAGGAGCACGAACCCGGCCGCGACCACGCCGAACCCGACCACGGTGACCGGACCGACGCGCTGGCCGAGCACCGCCCACCCGGTGACTGCAGTCACCACGGGCACCGCGTAGGAGACGAGGTTAGCGCGGACGGGACCCACGCTGTCGACGAGTTCGAAGTAGAACGGGTAGGCCAGCGCTGTCGCGACCACGCCGACGTAGCCGATTGCGAGAACGAGCGTCGACGAGTTCGGGAGCACCTGGGGTTCGCCGACGAGCAAACTGAGGGCGTGCACGACGACGGCGCCGACGACGAGTCCCCACGCCGTCTCCGCGAGCGCGTCTAGCTCTGAGTCCAGCCGGCCGACGAGGACGCTGCCGAGCGCGAGGTTCGCGGCGCCGACGAGCACCAGGAGTTTGCCCAGCGTCCCGCTCGCGAGCGCCGCGACCGACGGCCGGACGACGATGCCGACTCCAAGCAGGCCGAGCAGGAGGCCGACGAACTCGACGCCGTCGAGTCGCTCGGAGGGGAGGAGGCCGCGCGCGAACCCCGTCGCGATCACCGGGTTCGTGCTGAACAGTATCGACGCGACCGCCCCGGTCGTGTACTGCTGGCCGGCGAAGAGGAACGCGTTCATCAACGCCGCGACGAGCACCCCGTTCACGGCGACGCCCAGCAGGGCGGTCCGCGTCCGAGGAATCACGCGCTCGGACAGGACGAACGCGAGTGGGAGGGCGACCACCGCCGCGACGTCGAGGCGGAAGGCCGCGAACAGGAGCGCCGGGAGCCCGTCCAGCCCGACCTCGATAGCGACGAACGACCCGCCCCAGGTGAGCGCGACCACGGCGAACAGGACGACGACACGAGTCCGTGACACGCCGACGGCAACGAGCGCCACGACGAAGTGTGTTCGGCTCCCGGCACGCGGCCGGCACCGGACCTGCGGACCGAACGGCAAGACACTTTGTGTGGGGCGGTCGAATCCAGTGGCATGCCCGGCGACAGCGAGGACCCGAACGACGAGGTCCAGTACCACATCGAACTCGCGGAGGGAGACGTCGCGAACGCAGTGCTCCTCCCCGGCAACCCGGAGCGCCTCGACAAGATCACGCCGTTCTGGGACGACCACGAGGAGATGGCCTACCACCGCGAGTACCGCACCGCGACCGGCAGCTACGAGGAGACCCCTATCTCGGTCACGTCCACCGGTATCGGGTCACCATCCGCTGCCATCGCCGTCGAGGAACTCGCACGCGTCGGTGCGGACACGTTCATCCGCGTCGGGTCCTGCGGCGCCCTGCAAGCGGACATGGACCCCGGCGACCTCGTCATCACGCGCGGCGCCGTCCGGCAGGAGGGGACCAGCGACGAGTACGTCCGGGAGGACTACCCGGCGGTCGCCGACCACGAGGTCGTCGCCGCGCTCGTCGCCGCCGCCGAACGTCTCGGCCACGACTACCACGTCGGCCTCACGATGAGTTCGGACTCGTTCTACGCGGGCCAGGGCCGGGCCGGATTCGACGGCTTCGAGGCCGCGGGCAGCGACGACCTCGTCGACGAACTCAAGAACGCGAACGTCGCCAACGTCGAGATGGAGGCCGCCGCTATCCTCACGATCGCGAACATCTACGGCCTGCGCGCCGGTGCGGTCTGCTCGGTGTTCGCCAACCGGGAGACCGGCGAGTTCCTCACCGAGGGCGAGACGACGGCAGCCGAGACGGCGAGCCTCGCGGTCCACCTGCTCGCGAGGATGGACCAGAAGAAGGCCGAAGCCGGCGTCGACCAGTGGCACGCTGGCCTGAGCCTCGACTGACTGTGCGAACGTACCCGCGTCGCTGTCACCCCTCCCGCTCGGGGCCGCCGTCTTCGGAGAGGAAGATGCTGTCCTCCCCCGAGTAGAAGGTGTCCAGTGCGCGCAGCGCGCCGATGTACGAGCCGATGGCGACCAGGGTGATTGTGAGGAAGAAACCGAACGCGATGCCGATGAGTTCGGAGACCATACGAAAGCTGCACCGCGCTCGGACTTGAATCGACGGGGTCGACGCCGCCGTCGCCGCACTCCCAAACCCTAAATCGGATGCTGGAGTGCTTCCGGTATGACCGACATCTGGGAGGGCGGCGCCATCTCCGAGGCGTTCGCCGAGGCGTTCGAGAACTGGGCGACGCGGAACGGCGGCGAGATGGAGGCGTCGACGGAGGGACAGCTGTTCTGCGAGTTCCCGCCGACGGACTACCAGATCCGGATGCGCGTCTGCCTCTACGAGGCCAACGGCCGCCACCTGCTCCGGTTCGACACGGTCCGCGAGGAGGTGGAGCTGAAGCTCCTGACGAAGTTCGAGACGACCGATAGCAAACTCATCCTGCAGTCCGACAAGGCCAGTCGGACGTTCTACCTCGACGTGCAGGCGGGAGAGTGGCGCATCGAGAAGCGGCCCGTCGCTCAGTCCTGACTCGCGGCGGTCACTCGGGTCGCGTTACAGCGCGTCCCAGGCCTGCATCGCCCGCGGCCACGACGTGATCTTCGCGATCCATCGCGCGGCCGCACCCTTCTTCAGCATCTTCGCAGGGGTGGAGTTGAACGTCCGGACGGGCGCGGAGACGCCGCCGACCTCCACCTCGTGGGCGAGGGCCGTCTCGCCGACCGAGATGAGCGTCCCCTGGTCGTCGTACGTCCACGTCTTCAGCGGGCGGTCGTCGATCGCTCGCGCGACGTTCTCGGCGGCGACGTCGGCGGCCTGCCAGGCGGCCTGGGCGGTCGGCGGCGCGACCTCGTCGTCGCCCTGGTCGACGAGTGAACAGTCGCCGACCGCGAACACGCGCTCGTCCTCGGTCTGTAGGTTCGACGACGCGCTCAGGCGGTTGTGTTCGGCGTCGAGGTCCACCTCGCCGAGTTCCGCCGGGCCGGTGACACCGCCCGTCCAGAGGAAGACGTCGTAGTCGAGGTCCTCGCGCTCGTCGAACTGGAGGCAGTCAGCGTCGCAGGACGTGATTGGGTCGTCGGTCAGGATCTCGATGTCGCGGGCCTCCAGCCGGTGGCGGAGCGCGCCCTGGATCTCGCTGTCGCCTGGCGGGAAGATCTCGGGCAGCGCCTCGACGAGCGTGATGTCGATGGGCGCGTTGCGGCGGTCGCGGAACTCCGCGAGTTCACCGGTGCTCTGGATGCCCGAGAGGCCCGCGCCGCCGACGACGATCTGGGCGGGATTCTCGCGGGTCGCCTCCCGAGCGGCTTCCTTCACCTGCTCGTGAATCTCGAGGGCGTCGTCGAGGCTCTTCAGCGTGAGGGGGTGTTCGTCCATCCCCTCGATGCCGTAGGTCGCCGTGTCGGAGCCGATGCCGACGAGGAGGTAGTCGTAGTCGACGTCGTCGCCCTCGGCGAGTTCGACGACGCGGTCGTCGGTGTCGACGTCGGTGACGGCGTCGTGGACGAACTGCGTTCCGGTGGACTTGATGTCCTCGACGGGGATCGTAATCTTCTCTCTCACGCCGGGGTCGCGGATGACGCGGTGCGCCTCGTGGAGAACCAGGTGGTAGTCAGTGTCGGAGATCCAGACGAGTTCGGTGCCGGGTCCGAGTTCGGACTCCAGTTTCGAGACGGCACCTGCACCAGCGTACCCTGCACCGAGAACGACGACTCTCGTGGCCATGACAGATTGTCGGTCCGCCTCCGATACAAAGGCTTTGAAACGCAGTCGGGCGGGGAGTTGTCAGTGTGCGGGCTCTTCGGCGGGCGCCTCCATCGACTCGATCTTCAACACGAGGATGTTGCTCGTGTCGTCTTTCCCGTCGAGGGTTCCGGTGATGACGAGCTTCGACAGCGGCGTCGGGCCGACGCGGAGTTTGTCGCCCTCGTGGAACTCCCGGACGGAACCCCGGAGGTGGATCTCAGCGCGGCAGAGCTCCGGGTGGTGGACGCTAGTCAGGTCGATCTCCTGAACGTTCGCGTTCTCGACCTCCTCGCCCTCGCAGAAGACGGGAATCTCGGCGGTGGTGTCGAGTTGCTGGATCTCCAGTGCCTCGTAGGCGTTCGCGGTCGGCTTGTAGCCGCCCTTCGGTCCGGGGACGCCCTCGACGAGCTGGAGGGCTTTCAGGCTCTGCATCTGGTTCCGGATGGTGCCCGCGTTCCGGTCTACCTCCCCCGCGATGTCCTCCCCCTTGATGGCCTCCTCGCGTTGCGTGTAGAGATCTACGAGCGCCCGGAGGATCGTCTTCTGGCTAGAAGTCAGTTCGATCGATGACATGCTGTAGCATTCTCCGCTGAATTTGATAAAACCCCCGATGGCGACGGTAGAACGGTAGGCTTTACGGCACGTCCGACGACCGTAGCGTATGAACGGTGCCCGTGTGCTCGTCACGGGTGGTGCGGGGTTCATCGGTTCGAACCTCGCGAACCACCTGGCCGAGGACAACGACGTTGTAGCAGTGGACAACGGTTACCTCGGAACCCCCGAGAATCTGGACGAGGCAGTCGAGTTCGTCGAGGCGGACGTCCTCGACGACGACCTCCCGACCGACGTCGACGTGGTGTTCCACCTCGCCGCACTGTCCAGCCGGCAGATGCTCGAAGAGAACCCGCGGCAGGGCGCCCGGGTCAACGTCGAGGGGTTCGTGAACGTCGTCGAGCAGGCGCACGCGGACGGCTGCAGTACGGTCGTCTACGCGTCGACCTCCTCGGCCTACGGGAGTCGCACGGAGCCGAGCCCCGAGGACATGGACCTCGAGGCGGCCACGGGGTACGACGCCTCGATGCTCGGCCGCGAGCGCTACGGCGAGTACTACAACAGCTTCTACGACGACCTGACCTGTGCCGGGATGCGGTTCTTCTCGGTCTACCAGGGTTACGGCGGCAACGAGTCCCACAAGGGCGAGTACGCGAACACCGTCAGCCAGTTCGCGGACGAGATCGCGAACGGCGAGTCGCCGGTACTGTGGGGTGACGGCTCCCAGACGCGTGACTTCACGCACGTCGACGACATCGTCCGGGGACTCGTCACCACGGCCGCCCACGACCTCGCGGGCGTGTACAACCTCGGGACGGGAGATGCGTACTCGTTCAACGAGATGGTCGAACTCATCAACGACGTCCTCGGGACGGACGTCGAGCCGGCGTACGAACCCATCCCCCTCGAGAACTACGTACACGACACCTGTGCGGACATCACGAAGATCGCCGAGGCGACCGGCTGGGAGCCGGAAATCAGCTTCGAGGAGGGCGTCAAGCAGGTGTGTGCGCCCTACCTGGACAGCGAGTAGTCGACGTACCACGTGATGGCGAAGTAGCCACCGACGACGAGGCAGCCGAACCCGCCGGCGAGAATCAACCCCCAGCCGACCCACATCGCAGCACCAGGGGGGATGTTGGTCACGACGTAGCCGAGGACGGCGAACGTCAGACCGACCAGTGCTACCTGTTTGCCGGCTTATGCGGCCGTGACGCGCTTCAACTCACCGTACGACCTGCCGTGGGTCAGGTGGCCAGTGAGAACCACCCAGGCGAACCAGACGCCGAGGCTGTGTGCTGTCCGTCGGGCGGACTGGAGGGACCAATCGGGCATCGACTACCACGGTGGTAGCCACACATATCAAACTACGTACTGGTTTCGGCGGGGCAGGGACAGAAATCAACTACGCACGGGCGAGTTGCCAGTCGATGACTCTCGTGAGGCCAGTCGTGAAGGCGATGAGGGACCCACCGAGGAGTACCCCGACACCCCAGACGGAGCCCGTCCACACGTACAGTTCCACCGGGAAGAACAGGTAGAGCCAGGTAGCGACGCCCGCGTAGCACGCGAGCGGAACCAGTAGCACGACGACTTCGCGGGGTCGAAGCCGCTTCAGTTCGCCCCACGTTCGGCCGTGGCGGAGGTTACCGGTGAACGGGAGCCACGCCACCCAGGCCAGCACGCGGAGCCCCAGGTAGTGGAGCTGTTTGACCGTAGAGGGCATACAGCGAACTGTCGCAATTACTTTACATAAATCTTCGCCCGCGACGCGATACCCGGACGTACAAAGGGCTACTCGTCGTATCGACGAGCGTGACCAGGACTGTCCAACTCATCGGCGCACCGATGGACTACGGTGCGGACCGACGTGGCGTCGACATGGGCCCGTCGGCGATTCGCTACGCCGACCTCGCGACCGAACTGGCGGACGCGGGCGTCGAAGCGGTAGACGCAGGCGACCTCCTCGTCCCGCGCGCCGAGGAGCGAGACCCCGGCGACGCCGACGCGAAGTTCCTCCCCGAGATCGAGGACGTCTGCCGACGTCTCGCGGACGAGGTCGCTGACGCACTCGCGGAGGACCGCGTCCCGCTCGTCCTCGGCGGCGACCACGCCGTCGCCATCGGTTCGATGGCGGGGAGCGCTCGCGACGCCGACATCGGCGCCGTCTGGTTCGACGCGCACGGCGACTTCAACACGCCCGAGACCTCCCCGAGCGGTAACGTCCACGGGATGCCACTCGCCGCCGCGCTCGGCGAAGGCACCTTCGCCGACCACCCGTGGGCCAACGCCGCCGGACTGCGGGAGGAGAACGTCGCCTACGTCGGCCTCCGCACCCTCGACGACCACGAGCGGGAGGCCATCCGCGACAGCGACATGACCGCGTTCACGATGAGCGAGATCGACGAACGCGGCATCACCGACGTCACCGAGGAGGCACTAGACGTCGCGAGTGCGGGCGTCGACGGCGTCCACGTCTCCTTCGATATGGACTGGCTCGACCCCGAGACGGCCCCGGGCGTCGGGACGCCGGTCCGCGGCGGCGCGACCTACCGTGAGGCCCACACCGCCCTCGAGACCGTCGCCGAGCGTGACGCGGACGAGGAGATCCTGCGCTCGATGGAGATCGTCGAGGTGAACCCGATCCTCGACCAGTCGAACCGCACCGCGGACATCGCGGCGGAGCTCGCGGCGAGCGCGCTCGGAAAACGAGTGTTGTACAACGCGGGTCGCGCGAGCCACCGTCGACGACGCGGCGGGCGCTGAACTGACGGGACGTCTTCGGCGGTCTGCGTCGAAGGTGAGTGGCGTCTACGTCTCTTCGTCCGCTTCGTCGTCGCTCTCGCTCGGACGGTAGACGGAGACAGCCGCGACCTCGTCGCCCTCCTCGACGTCCATCACTTTCACGCCCTTCGTGTTGCGGCCGTAGGTCGAGATCTCGTCGACCGGGAGGCGGATGATCTGGCCGCGCTCGCTCATCGCGACGAGGTTGTCGTCGTCGGCGACGGTGTCCAGCGAGACCACGTCGCCGTTGCGCTCGTCGGTCTTGATGTCGACGAGCCCCTTCCCGTTGCGGGTCTGCTTGCGGTACTCCGAGAGCTTCGTCCGCTTCCCGTAGCCGAACTCGGTGACCGTCAGCAACGTGCGCTCGTCGTCGGAGTCGGCCGCGGCGACGCCGGCGACCCGGTCGTCGCCCTCGAGGTCCATGCCGTGGACGCCTCGAGCGTTCCGACCCATCGGCCGGACGTCGTTCTCGTCGAAGCGGATGGCCATCCCCTGCTCGCTACCGAGGATGACGTCGTCGTCGCCGCTGGTCACCTCGACGTCGGCGAGTTCGTCGCCGTCCTCCAGGGAGATGGCGATGATACCCGTCGTGAGGATGTTCCCGAATTCGCCGACGCTCGTCCGCTTCACGTAGCCGTGACGGGTGGCCATCGTGAGGTACTCGTCGTCGGCCTCGAAGTCGAGGTCGTCGGCGGTGACGACCGCGGAGATCTCCTCGCCGTCGTCGAGGTCGAGGATGTTCACCGCCGAGGTCCCGCGGGCAGTGCGGGACATCTCCGGCACCTGGTAGACCTTCAGGCGGTACACCTGGCCCTGGTTCGTGAAGCATAGCAAGTAGTCGTGCGTGCTCGCCGTGAACACCGTCGAGACGCGGTCGTCGTCCTTGAGGTCGGTGCCGATGATGCCTTTCCCGCCGCGGTGCTGTGAGTCGAAGGTGTCCGCGGGGACGCGCTTGATGTAGTCGCCCTCGCTGAGCACGACCACGACGTCCTCCTCGGGGATGAGGTCCTCGTCGGTGACGGTGCCGGCGTCCTCGATGAACGAGGTGCGGCGCTCGTCGTCGTACTCGTCCTTGATCTCGCGGAGTTCGTCCTTGATGACCGAGAGGAGTTCCTCCTCGCTGCCGAGGATCTCCTCGAGGCGCTCGATGGTCTCGGTGACCTCCTCGTACTCGGTCTCGATCTCGGCGGCCTCCATCGACGTGAGGCTGCCGAGCTGCATCCGGACGATGTGGTCGGCCTGGGCCTGCGTGAAGTCGAAGACCTCCTTCAGGGCCTCTTTGGCCTCCTCGCGGTCCTCGGCGTTCTGGATGGTGTCGACCACGTCGTCGACCTGATCGAGGGCCTTCAGGCGGCCCTCAAGGATGTGAGCGCGGTCTTCGGCCTCGGCGAGGTCGTGCTCGGAGCGCCGCCGAACCACCTCGCGGCGGTGGGAGACGTACTCCGCGAGCATCTCCTTCAGCGTGAGGACCTTCGGCTGGCCGTCGACGAGCGCGAGGTTGATGATGCCGAACGTGCGCTCGAGGTGGGACTCCAGCAGCCGGTTCTCGACGACGTCCGTGTTCGCGTTCTGCTTCAGTTCGACGACGACGCGGACGCCGTTCCGGTCGGACTCGTCGCGAAGGTCGCGGATGCCCTCGAGTTTGCCGTCGTTGACGTCGTCGGCGATGCGCTCGACGAGCTTCGACTTGTTCTGCTGGTAGGGCAGTTCCGTGATGACGATGGTGTCGCTGCGGTCGCCCTCCTCGACGTGGTACTCGGCGCGCATCCGGACGCGGCCGCGCCCGGTCTGGTAGGCCTGCTTCACGTCCGAGCGCCCGACGATGTTCCCCGCCGTGGGGAAGTCGGGGCCCTTGACGTACTCCATCAGGTCGACGACCGTGCACTCGGGGTTGTCGATGAGGTGGATGGTCGCGTCGATCACCTCGCCGAGGTTGTGCGGCGGGATGTTCGTCGACATCCCGACGGCGATGCCGGAACTGCCGTTGACCAGTAGGTTCGGGAGCGCCGCCGGCAGGACGGTCGGCTCCTGCAGGCGGTCGTCGTAGTTCGCCTGGAAGTCGACTGTGTCCTTCTCGATGTCCTCGAGGAGTTCTTCGGCGATGGGTGCCATGCGGGCCTCGGTGTACCGCATCGCCGCGGCCGGGTCGCCATCGACACTCCCGAAGTTCCCCTGCCCGTCGACGAGGGGGTACCGCATCGAGAAGTCCTGTGCCATGCGCACGAGGGCGTCGTAGATGGCGGAGTCGCCGTGCGGGTGATAGTCACCCATCGTGTCCCCGACGATGTTCGAGGACTTGCGGTGGCTGGAGCCACTCGTGATGTTCGCCTCGTGCATCGCGTAGAGGATGCGCCGGTGGACGGGCTTGAGGCCGTCCCGGACGTCGGGCAGCGCGCGACCCGCGATGACGCTCATCGCGTAGTCGATGTACGACTGCTCCATCTCCTCGTCGACGCGCACGTTCTTCACTCGGTCCGCCACGCCGTCGGGTACGTCTGGTGATTCGGAACTCATCTCAGATGTCCACCCACTCTGCGTCAGTCGCGTTCTCCTGGATGAACCGCTTGCGAGGTTCGACGGCGTCGCCCATCAGCACGGAGAACATCTTGTCCGCCGCGGCCGCGTCCTCGACGGTGATGCGCTTGAGGATGCGGTTCTCCGGGTCCATCGTGGTGTCCCAGAGCTGCTGGGGGTTCATCTCCCCGAGGCCCTTGAACCGCTGGACCTGCGTCGGGTTGCCGTCGCACTTCTCCTCGACGATGCGTTCGCGGTCAGCCTCGGTCATCGCGTCGTACGTCTCGCCGCGGTACCGGATGCGGTACAGCGGCGGCTGGGCGGCGTAGACGAAGCCTCCCTCCAGCAGCGGCTTCATGTGCCGGTAGAAGAACGTCAACAGCAGCGTGCGGATGTGCGCGCCGTCGACGTCGGCGTCCGTCATCATCACGATGTTCTTGTATCGGAGGTTCTCGATGTCGAACTCGTCGCCGATGCCGGTGCCGAGCGCGGTGATGATGTGGCGCAGTTCCTCGTGTTCGAGGATGCGGTCGAGGCGGTGTTTTTCGACGTTCAGGATCTTCCCGCCGAGCGGGAGGATGGCCTGGAACTCGGGGTTGCGGCCCTGCTTCGCGGAACCGCCCGCGGAGTCACCCTCCACGATGAACAGTTCCGCGTCGTCGGGGTCTTTCGTCTGGCAGTCTGCCAGCTTCCCCGGGAGACTCGTCGATGAGAGCGCGCTCTTCCGGCGCGTCAGTTCCTCGGCCTTCTTCGCGGCCTTCCTTGCCTTCGCGGCCTCGACGGCCTTCCGGACGACCGCTCGCGCGGTGTCGGGGTTCTCCTCGAAGTACGTGCCCACGCCCTCGTGGACGACGCCCTCGACGATGCCCCGGACTTCGCTGTTGCCGAGTTTCGTCTTCGTCTGCCCCTCGAACTGGGGGTCGGGGTGCTTGACGGAGATGACGGCGGTGAGGCCCTCGCGGATGTCCTCGCCCTTGAGGTTCTCGCCGTCGAGTTCTCCGAGCAGGTCGTTCCCGTTCGCGTAGTCGTTGACGACGCGGGTGAGCGCCGTCTTGAAGCCCGTGAGGTGGGTGCCGCCCTCGCGGGTGTTGATGTTGTTGGCAAACGCGTGCGTCGAGGACTGGAGGTCGTCGGAGGCCTGCATCGCGATCTCGACCTGGATGCCGTCGTCCTCGTCCTCGAAGTAGATGACGTCGTCGTGGAGCGCGTCGCGGGACTCGTTGAGGTACTCGACGAACTCCCGGATGCCGCCGTCGTACTTGAACGTCGAGGACTGGGCCTCGTCGCCACGCTCGTCGGTGAGCGTGATTTCGACGCCGGAGTTGAGGAAGGCGAGTTCGCGCAGCCTCGTCTCCAGGGTGGAGTAGTCGAAGTCCAGCGTCTCGAAGATCTCGCTGTCCGGTCGGAACCGGATGAGCGTCCCGGTGTCGTCGCTGTCGCCGAGTCGCTCGAGGTCGGTGACGGGTTCGCCGCGCTCGAACTTCTCGCGGTACTTCCCGCCGTCGCGCTCGACCTCGACGGCGAGGCGCTCGGAGAGCGCGTTCACCACGGAGACGCCGACGCCGTGGAGCCCGCCGGACACCTGGTAGGACTTGGCGTCGAACTTCCCACCCGCGTGGAGGACGGTGAGGATGACCTCGACCGCGGGGCGGTCGTACTCCTCGTGGGTGTCGACCGGGATGCCCCGACCGTCGTCTTCGACGCTGACGGAGCCGTCCTCGTGCAGCGTCACCTCGATGTGGTCACAGTAGCCTGCCAGTGCTTCGTCGATGGAGTTGTCCACGACCTCGTACACCAGGTGGTGGAGGCCTCGAGAGTCAGTGGATCCAATGTACATCGCCGGCCGCTTCTGCACCGCTTCCAGTCCTTCGAGGACCTGGATTTGGCCAGCGCTGTACTCTGATTGTTCGGACATGAACGTTGTAGCGCCGTAGTCGCCGCATAGGTAAAAAAGCCCCGCACGCGTGCGCGCGAAACCGGGCCGAGTGCGGGTAGGGTGACCCTATCCGCGGGTGAACTGCCCTGATTCCCGGTCGACGGACCGGTTCCGCTCCGTCACGTCGACTGCGACGCCACGTACCCGCCGACTGCGCCCAGGCAGACGGGGAAGAGGACGCCCGAGAGAACCACGACGTGTGGGAACGACAGCGACAGCGCCACCCCGTCGGTCGTCCCGGTGAAGTAGAACCCGCCGAAGACGACGAGCGGGAGGTAGCCAGCGGCGAGCGACGCCCCGGCGAGGACCTTCGTTCGCGTGTCCGCCGGAACGGCGTCCGCCGCGGCGAGGCTGTAGCCCGTGCCGACGAGCAACACGACGACGAGCAGGACGAACAGTTCCCCCGAGTTCGCCGCCTGCGTCGCGTAGTTCAGCGTCGCGGAACCGTTGGTGATGGGGACCAGGTGGGCGCCGTAGAAGACGAAGCCGAACTCGGCGCCCGGCGACAGTCCCGAGAACGTCCACCGCGTGAAGACACTCGTTCCGACGACGGCGTACAGTGCAACCGACGCGACGAACCCCGTGACGTACGCCAGCACTCCGTTGAGGAACCCGGAGAGAACGGGGACGCCGCCGACGGTCACGGACTCGATGTCGACCATTCAGCAAACGTCGAGAAGCGGCGAGCATATTCGTTGCGGTCGCCCTCGGGGACGACCGAATTCGGCGGGGAGGGGCGCCAGGGAGACCACTTTCACTTTCACCACGGTGTACCACGGTGGTTTTATCCCCCGGACGGGAAAACAGAGGCACCGAATGACGTCCTTCCAGTCGACGCTTGCCGAGGGAGAGGGCATCGCGGAGGAACTAGCCGCGAGCCAGCGAGAGATCTCCATCGCCGAGTTCTTCGAGAAGAACAAGCACATGCTCGGCTTCGACAGCGGAGCCCGGGGGCTCGTCACGGCCGTCAAGGAGGCCGTCGACAACGCCCTCGACGCCACCGAGGAAGCCGGCATCCTGCCAGACCTCCTGGTCGAGATCGAGGACGCCGGGGACTACTACACGCTCGTCGTCGAGGACAACGGCCCCGGCATCACGAAAGAACAGATCCCGAAGATCTTCGGGAAACTACTGTACGGCTCGCGGTTCCACGCCCGCGAGCAGAGCCGCGGTCAGCAGGGTATCGGTATCTCCGCTGCCGTGCTCTACTCTCAGCTCACCTCCGGCAAACCGGTCCGTATCGAGAGCCGCACGCAGGACAGCAACGTCTCGCACTACTACGAGCTCATCATCGACACGGACACCAACGAACCCGAGATCGACGTGGAGAAGGAGCTCTCCGCGGCGGAGAGCAACCTCCGCGGGACCCACGGCACGCGCATCGAGATGGACATGGAGGCGAACATGCGCGCCCGCGGCCAGCTCCACGACTACATCAAGCACACCGCGGTCGTCAACCCGCACGCCCGCATCGAGCTCCAGGAGCCGAAGGGCGAGATCAAGGCCGAGCGCGCCGAGGGCGCGGGCCTGCCCGAGGAGACCGAGGAGATCCGCCCCCACCCCCACGGCGTGGAACTCGGGACGCTCATCAAGATGCTCGACGACACCGACTCCCACTCGGTCTCCGGATTCCTCCAGGGGGAGTTCACGCGCGTCGGGAAGAAGACCGCCGACAACATCGTCCAGGCGTTCCTCGACCGGCACTACGGCCGCGAGATGCGTTGGCGGCCGCCTGGAGTGGAGTCCGAGGTGGACCTCGAGTCGGTCGTCGTCGACGCCGTCTCGAACAAGGGCGCCGCCGACACCGAGGTGTTCGCCGAGCGCGTCGTCGACGCGATCGAGGACGCCGGCCGCGTCGGCTACTCGGAACTCCGGACGCTCGTCGAGGAGGCCGCCGACTACACCCAGAAGGAGACGGGGAAGACGTTCGGCGAAACCGTCCAGGAGAACGTCGTCGAGTCGGTCTGGAGCGAACTCACCGTCGACCGTGCCGACGACATCTTCGTCGCGGTCGACGCCGCGACGACCTCCCAGAAGGACGACGCCACCGTGCGTGGCCTCGCCGAGCGCATCGCCGACAAGTTCGGCGACGACACGCCCCGGGACCGCGTCACCCGCGACCGCCTCTCGGAGTTCGTCGAGCGTGCTGCGGAGATGACCGAGGACATCGAGGACGCGACCATCGGCGACACAGCCCGCGAGAACGTCGTGCGCGAGATCTGGACGGAGATGGCGTCGGTGCCCGACGACCCGCCGCTCACCCGGGAGGTCGGTGCCGACCGCGACGTCGCCAGCGACCTGCTCGCAGCGATGGAGAGCGTGCAGGTGATGGCGCCGCCGACGTCCTGTCTCTCCCCCATCAACGCTGACCTCGTGGAGGCCGGCCTCCGCAAGGAGTTCGACGCGGAGTTCTACGCCGCCTCGACCCGCGACGCCGACGTCCACGGCGGCGACCCGTTCATCGTCGAGGCCGGCATCGCCTACGGCGGCGAACTCGAAGCCGAGGGCGGCGTCGACCTGATGCGGTTCGCCAACCGCGTGCCCCTGGTCTACCAGCGCGGCGCGTGTGCGACCACGGAGGTCGTCAAGGACATCGGCTGGCGGAACTACAACCTCGACCAGCCGGGGAGTTCGGGGCTCCCCCAGGGTCCGGCGGTCATCATGGTGCACGTCGCGTCGACGAACGTGCCGTTCACCAGCGAGTCGAAGGACGCCGTCGCCCACGTGCCCGCCATCGAGGACGAGATCGAACTCGCGGTGCGGGAGGCCGCCCGCGAGCTGAAGTCGTTCCTGAAGAAGAAGCGCTCGATGCGCAAGCGCCAGCAGAAGCAGAACGTCATCATGGACATCCTCCCGAAGATGGCGACGAAGGTCTCGGAGATGACCGGTCGCGAGCAGGTGAACGTCGACGACTCGCTGGCCCGCATCATGAACAACGTCCTCGTCGAGCGGGAGGTCGAGGACGGCACGGTCACGCTCCGCGTCGAGAACCACGGGAGTTCCGCCGCGGACGTCGACCTCACAGACATCGTCTCCGCCGAACCCGAGGACCCGACGGACGGAAACGTCGTCGAGATGGACGGCGAGTGGTTCGTGAAGTGGTCGCTGTCGGTCTCAGGCGGCGACACCGAGACGCTCTCCTACGAGGTCGACGACGACGCGACGTTCGACCTGACCGTGGACGGAATCGAGGACGCCCGACTCACCCTCAACCAATGAGCTACGCAGACAAAGACGACGACGCCCGAGAACGCCTCATCGCGATGGCCGAAGAGTTCTACGACCAGTTCGAGGACGGGGAGATCCCCCGGATGACGCTCCCGACGCGCTCGAAGTCCAACATCGAGTACGACGAGGACTCCAACGTCTGGGTGTACGGCGACCGCACGAGCACGCGCTCGGCGAACTCCGTGCGCGGCGCCCGGAAGCTGCTGAAGTCCGTCTACACCGTCGACTTCCTCGCGCACCAGCTCGACGACGACCGCTCCTCGACGCTCCGGGAGCTGTACTACCTCTCGGAGTCCTGGGACGAGAAGGAGGCCCAGTTCAACGACCAGAGCGAGTCCGACAAGCTCGTCGAGGACCTCGAGATCGTCTCCGGCGTGAAACGCGAGGACTTCCACATGCGCCCCGAGGAGTCCGGCGCGAAGGTCATGGGGCCGCTGCTCCTCCGCGAACAGACCAACCGCGGCGACCGCGAGATCCACTGCCAGGACGACGTCGGCCAGGGCGGCTACCAGATTCCGAACAATCCCGACACCATCGAGTTCCTCGAGTCGGACGCCGACTTCATCCTCGCGGTGGAGACCGGTGGGATGCGCGACCGTCTCGTCGAGAACGGCTTCGACGACGAGTACAACTGCCTCGTCGTCCACCTCGGCGGTCAGCCCGCCCGCGCCACCCGCCGACTCACCAAGCGCCTCCACGACGAAGTCGGCCTCCCGGTCACGGTGTTCACTGACAGTGACCCGTGGTCCTACCGCATCTACGGCTCCGTCGCCTACGGCTCCATCAAGTCCGCACACCTCTCGGAGTACCTCGCCACGCCGGAGGCCCAGTTCATCGGCATCCGCCCGGAGGACATCGTCGACTACGAACTGCCGACCGACCCCCTCAGCGACTCCGACGTCAACGCCCTCGAGTCCGAACTCGAGGACCCCCGGTTCCAGAGCGACTTCTGGACCGAACAGATCGAGCTCCAGCTCGACATCGACAAGAAGGCAGAGCAGCAGGCACTCGCCTCTCGCGGCCTCGACTTCGTGACCGACACCTACCTGCCCGAACGGCTGGACGACATGGGCGTCATCTAGCCGGTCCGTCGCGTTCTCGCCCACCGTCGCTCCTGCGTCCTCGGTTGCCGCCTGGGACAGATGCAAGACCGTGGGGTTGCACGTCGGGACTATGGACCACCGTCCGGCGCTCCGCGACCACCCGGTCGTGGTCGTGAGCATCTTCGGGACGATCGTCGCGTCCGGTGCCTTCGAGATCGTCCCGGCGAGCACGACGCCCGTGATGGCCGACCAGCTCGGCGCGAGCGCCACGGAGGTGAACTGGCTCGTGAGCGTCATGCTCGGCGTCGCCGTCGTCGCGAGCCTCCCCTCGGGGGCGCTCGTCGACCGGTTCGGCGCCCCGCGCAGTTTCGTGCTCGCGACGGCGACGCTGCTCGTCGGTGGCGTGGTGAGCTGGCAGTTCACCCGACAGGGCGCCTACTGGCCGGTGTTCTGGTCGCGGCTTCTCGCGGGAGTGGGCTTCGTCCTCGTCTGGAACACCGGCCTCACCGTCGTCGGACAGTTCCGCAACGCCGCGACCGCGACCGGTCTGTTCACCGCGGGCGGCCCGATCGGGTTCGCGGTGGGCCACCTCACCGGGCCGACCATCGTCGCGGAGTACGGCGCTGCGTCCGTCTTCCTCGCCTACCCGCTGTTCATGCTCCCCGCACTCGCGGGGGTCCTCCTCGCCTGGGACGAAGAGTTAGCCGGCGGCGGCACCGGCGAACTGCCGTCGCTGGCCGACGTGGGAGGCGTCGCCCGGAACCACTCCGTGCTGCTGGTCTGTACGCTCGGGTTCGTCGCCTACTCGCTGTACCTGTTCATCAACAGCTGGGTGCCGACGTACCTCACCGAGGAGCTGTCGCTGTCGCTCGCCCAGAGCGGCGCTCTCACGGCGATGTTCCCGCTGCTGGGGGCCGCCTCCCGCGCCAGCGGTGGCGTCGTCACCGACCGGCTGTTCGACGGCCGCACCCGCCCCGTCGTGCTCGCTTCGCTGTTCGTCTCCGGCGTCGCGGTCGCCGGCATCGCGCTGTCCTCGACGTACCTCGTAGTGGCAGCGTTCCTCTTCGTCGGCGGCTACTTCGTCCAGTTGAGCCTCGGCCTCTTCTACAGCGTCGTCCCGACCGTCGTCGCCGACGCAGACGTCACCACGGCGGTCGCACTGCTCTCGAGTGTCGGCCTGTTCGGCGCGTTCAGCGCGCCGCTGGTCGCCGGCGAGGTGATCCGGGCGACCGGTTCGTACGCGGCCGCGTTCGGGTACGCGCTCGCGCTCACGGTCGCCGGCTTCGTACTCGCCGTCCCGTACTTCCACGACTGACTGTCCGGTCTGGGCAGCCACCACCGGAGAACCGCCCTCACCCCTGTTGCGCTGCGAGGCGCTCGACGCGTTCGATGGTGTCCGCGTCCGCCGGGGGTTTGTCCTCGCGGACGGTGACGAACCGCGGGAACCGCAGGGCGTACCCCGACTCGTAGGTCGGCGAGGTCTGTATCTCCTCGTAGCCCACCTCGAAGACGACGGCCGGTTCGATGTCGACCTCCTGGCCGTCCTCGGACCGGATCTGTGGCTCCAGCAGGTCCGTGAGGTCCGCGAGTTCCTCGTCGGTGATGCCCGTGGCGACCTTCCCGATGGTCTCGAAGCTGTCGTCGTCCTCGTCGCGGGCCGAGAGCAGGAAGGTACCGAGGAACGAGGCGCGCCGTCCCTCGCCCCACTCCGCGCCCGTGACCACCAGGTCCAGGGTCTCCACGTCGGGCTTGCGCTTCAGCCAGTGCTTCCCCCGGTCGCCCGGCGTGTACGCGGCGTCCGGGTCCTTCAGCATGATACCCTCGTGGCCGCTTTCGAGCGCGCGCTCCTCGAAGGTCGCGATCTCCTCGGGGTCGTCCGTGACGAGCAACTCGGAGACCGCGGACTCGTCGTCGACCACCGCCTCGAGGCGCTCGTAGCGCTCGACGAACGGGGCCTCCAGCAGGTCGTCTCCCCCTGCGTGCAGGCAGTCGAAGGCGTTCAGCTCGACGCGGATCTCCTCGCGCATCGCCGCGACGTCGTGCTTCCGCCGGAAGCGCTTCAGTATCTCCTGGAACGGGAGCGGCTCGCCGGCGGCCGAGACGGCCACCGCCTCGCCGTCGAGGATGACCGGCGGTTCGACGTGCTCCTCGACGAACTCGACGATCTCCGGGAGCGCCGCGGTCACGTCCTCCATGTTCCGGGAGTACAGCGAGACGTCCTCGCCGTCCCAGTGGACCTGGACGCGGGCGCCGTCGAACTTCGTCTCCACGGCCGCTCTTTCCCACTCGTCGAGGGCGTCCGTGACCGTGCCGGCCTGCGCGAGCATCGCCTGGACGGGTCGGCCGACCTCTAGGTGCATCTCGTCGAGTCCGGCCTCCCCTTCGTCGCGGGCCGTCTCGGCGACGAGGCCGTAGTCATTGGACACCTGGAGCGCGCGCTTCACCGTGTCGACGGGTACGTCGAAGGCGTCCGCGATGGCGTCCCTGACGGTACCCTCGCCGACGCCGATGCGCATCTCGCCGAGCACGAGCCGCGCGAGGTAGCGCGCTTCCTCGCTCGAACAGCGGTTGAACAGGCCGAACAACAGGGTGACCTTCTCGTCCTGACTACCGTTCCCCTCGGCCGCCGCGAGCGCCTCGAGTTCCGCGAACACCGCCGAGACGGTGAGGTCGTCACCGCCACTGTCGGCGCCGAACGCGCCCAGGCCGGCCTGGCCACCCAGCTCCAGGTTCGCGGCGACCTCGCCGATGTCGCCCGCTTCCGCGAGGCGGTCCTCCACGTCGCTCGCCGTGACGTTCGTCCCCGCCGCCCGGGCGAGCGCCTCGTAGCAGAGCCGCGGCCCGATGTCGAGTTTCGTCTCGGAGTGCGCCGGGAAGACGCGGCCCTGTACGAACCGCGCGACGACGCGGAGGTCCTCGCCCGCGTCGGCGAACAGGTCGGTGACGAGCGCGACCACTTCGAGGTCGGCGGGTTCGGCCTCGACGTCGGCGGCGCGCGCGGCGAACGAACCGAAATCCATCGAGTGGAGCTACCCACCTCTGGAAGATAAAACGAGCGGACCGCGGCCACCGTCGGGCAGTGTCGTCGCCATCGCTTATTAGGCCCGTGACGGCAAAGGTCACCCCATGCCAGGATCGGACCTCGTGGACCGGGTACGAGATGTACTCGACGTCGACGCCGAGACGTTCCAGCAGCGGGTTCGCGAGGACGCCGAGACGATCAAGGGGGAGATCGCCGCGGGGACGTTCGACAACCCGCAGGCCATCGTCGGTCTTGAGTACGAGTTCTACGCGGTCACGGACGAGTGCTCGCTCGCCAGAGTGCCGCGTCGCGTCCTCTCGTTCGTCGGGTTCGAGAAGGAACTCGGCCTCCACAACGCCGAGATGACGCTGAGCCCCCAGCCACTCAACCAGTACGGCCTCGCCGCCCAGGAGGCCGAGGTGAAGGCGAACCTCGACGCCGCGCGGGAACCGATGGCGGCCGAGGGGCTCACCCTCGTCAGCGACGGGATGTGGACGATTCCACCCGAGGGGGAGACCGCCGAGGAGTACCTCACGGACAGCGTCGAGCGCGACGGGATGGCTGTCGCGACGAACATGAGTGCGTCGGCGCGCTACCACGCGATGGCGAACACCGACCAGCCCGCGGGGATGAGACTGGACGCTCCACACGTCAGCCTGGAGGCGGACACCGTGATGCCGGAGTCGCTCATCACGTCCATCCAGCCCCACTACCAGGTCCCGCAGGCCGTCGACCTGCCGACGTACTTCAACTACGCGCTGCGGTTCGCCGCGCCACTGCTCGCGCTCACCGTGAACTCGCCGCTGTTCCCGCCGGACCTCTACGACGACGACGCCACTCCCGAGGAGATTCTCGCCAACGGCTGGGCCGAATCACGCATCGACGTCTTCGAGACGGTGCTGAACGTCCCGGGCGAACTGGAGAAGGTCCAGTTCCCCGGGGACCTCGCGGACGTCTCGGCGGCCATCGACCGGGTGGCGAACGACGAGACAATCGTCCCGATGTCGGTGTCCAAGAGCGGGCGGTTCGACGACTCGTTCGCGCACTGGCGGCGCAAACACGGCACGTACTGGCGGTGGGTGCGGCCCGTGTTCGGCGGGTCCTCGAAGGAGAACGCGAACGCCCGCATCGAGTTCCGCCCCATCGCGAGTCAGCCGACGGTCCGGGACACTATCGCGGTGCACGCCGCGTTCGCGGGCCTCCTCGAGAACCTCCCGCGGACCGACCACCCGCTGGTGGGACTCGACTGGGAGACCGCCCGCGAGAACTTCTACGACGTCGCTCGCGACGGCCTCGACGCAGACATCGAGTGGATTACCGCCGACGGCGACCGCGTCACCGACAGGAAGGCGCTGTACGCGGACTTCTTCGACCAGGCGGAGGCCGGGCTGAAGCGCCGCGGCCTCTCCGAGGAGGAGGCCGCGAAGTACCTCTTCCCCCTGCGCCAACGCGCTCGCCACGCCGTCACGCCGGCCCGCTGGAAGCGCGACCGCGTCCGGGAGGCCCTCGACGACGGCAACGACTTCGAGAACGCGGTGTACGCGATGCAGTGCGAGTATATCGAGAACCAGCGGGAGACGCTGCTCTCCGGGAGTTTCGCGGACTGGGTGGGCCGGGGCGACGAACTCGAGTAGGCTGCAGAACAGCGACGCTGGCCGACTACAGGATGTCGTCGAACGTCTTGTGGCCGACGATCTCGATCCCGTCGGTGGTGATGCGCGTGATGTGGATGCCGTTACCGGACGCCGTGTCGCGCTCGCTGGCGGACTGGACGGCTTGGGCGCCGACGCGCTCTGCCTCCTCCATCGTCAGGTCGTCGGTGTACTCCTGTTCGAGGACACCGAGGGCGTACGGCATGCCGGAGCCCTGCGCGGTGTACTTGTCGGACATCGAGGAGCCGCCGGGGTCGAGGCTGAAGACGTGTGCACCCTCCTCGTCGACGCCGCCCAGGATGGGGACGACGAGGAAGAACGGACCGCCGCGCAGCAGGTTCGACGCCATCGTGGAGAGCGCGTTGATGGACATGTACTCGCCGCGGCGGGCCTCGTAGAGGTTCGCTTCGGCGCGCAGCGATCGGATGAACGACTGGGAGCCGCCGACGGAGCCGGAGATGGAGAGAGCGGCGTTCGGCTGGATCTCCTCGACCTTCTGGACGTTCTTGTTGGAGATGACGCGGCCGCCGAGGCTCGCGCGCATGTCGGAGGCCATCACGACGCCGTCATCGGTGGTGATACCGACGATGGTGGTGCCGGTCTTGTTGACGTTCTCCATGTCCTGCGTCGAGAAGTCGTGGTCCGGAAGGGAGCCGACCTCGGGTTCGTACGGATTCGGCGTGTCCTGGAGCCGAGCCCGGTTCCGGGCGAAGTCGGAGCCTTCGTTGGAGTTGAACATTACTGGAGGTTACCAGTCCGGGACGGATAAAACCATCTTTTCCGGGGATCGGCGCCGTGGCGAGAAATCGGTCGAGCGAGCCTCTGCGTGCCTGTCGGGTCAGTTCACCGACTGGTACGCACGCTCGGTCTGCTCGACGAGGCGGCCGAACGGGAGCGTGATGCCTGCCTGACGGAACAGCAGGGCGACGGGCAGCAGCAGGATGCCGAGTGCGAGTGTGGACTGGTACAGCGCGAACAGCCCGAGTTGGGTGATGCGGTCGAACATCGGATACAACCGCCCAGACGAGGCCAGTATAAATGCATTCCGGCCCACCGGTCCCGCCCACCCCGACGCAGTCTTGCGATTAAATCGAGCTTGTCCCTGGCCCAAGCTACGGTGCCGAAAATCGTAGCGAGCCGTATGGCCGCTGTTGCTGTGCGAGTGGCACTCTGTAAGTTATGAGGATAGTTCGGGTCACGTCCGCCGCCGACCGGCGAACCACAAAGCACGACTTTCCCCGCGCCGATGGGAGTGTATGAGCAACTACGTCGTTGCGATGGAAGCCGCCTGGTTGGTCCGTGACGTCGAGAACTCCGACGACGCCATCGGCGTCGCCGTCAGCGAAGCCGGCAAACGACTGAACGACAAGGACCTCGACTACGTGGAGGTCGAGGCCGGGGTCACCGGCTGCCCCGCCTGCGGCGAACCCCTGGACGCCGCGTTCCTCGCGGCGAAGACCGCGCTGGTCGGTCTCGTCCTCGAACTCACCGTCTTCAACGCCGACAGCGAGGAGCACGCCAAGCGCATCGCGAAGAGCGAGGTCGGCGGCGCGCTCCGCGACGTCCCCCTGGAGGTCATCGAGGTCATCCAGGAGGACGGTGACGAGGAGGACGCGTAGTCGCCCGAACATTTATCAATAACTGCTGGTAATCGGGTGGTATGTACCTGCCGACGCCGAACGACTTGCGCGAGCGTCGGACCTCGCTCGAGCTGACCCAGAGCGAGCTCGCCGACCGTGCAGGCGTCTCACAGCCGCTCATCGCGCGTATCGAGGGAGGCGACGTCGACCCGCGGCTCTCGACGCTGCGACGGATCGTCGAAGCACTCGACGAGGCCGAGGGCGACATCGTCCGCGCGGGCACGCTGATGCACGAGGAGGTCATCTGCGTCGCCCCCGACGACGCCGTCAAGGACGCCGTCGAGAAGATGCAGGAGGCCGGCTACTCCCAGCTCCCCGTCATCACGAACGGCGTCCCCGTCGGCTCCATCAGCGACAGTGACGTCGTCAGCGCCGGGGGCGACGTCGGCGACCACCCGGTCCGCGAGGTGATGAGCGAGAGCTTCCCTACCGTCTCCCAGGACGCCAGCGAGGACGAGATCTCGAGCCTCCTCGACCACTACAAGGCCGTGATGGTGACCGACGACGGCGAGACGGTCGGCATCATCACGCAGGCCGACGTGGCCGCCAGAATCAGCTAGCTACAGCGACAGCCCGCGGATCGCTACGCTGTCTCCCTTCTCGACCGTCCCGATTCGTTCGCCGTCGGTCGCTTCAACCAGCGACTCGGCCTCGTCCTTCGGGAGCGCGACCACGAACCCGGTGCCCATGTTGAACGTCCGGTGCATCTCCTCGTCGCTCACGTTGCCCGCGTCCTGCACGAACGCGAAGACGTCCTGCGCCGGGAACGGGTCGGTGACGTCGTAGCGGAACTCGCCCATCCGATCGAGGTTCGTCCACCCGCCGCCCGTGACGTGGGCCGCGGCGTGGACGTCGTGCTCCCGGAGGTGTTCCAGCAGGTAGGCGTAGATGCGCGTCGGTTCGATGAGGGCGTCGCCCACCGTATCGTAGCCGTCGCCTGGGAACGGTTCGTCGTAGCCGCCCGCGCGCTGGGCGGCCTCGCGGGCGAGCGTGAGCCCGTTCGAGTGAATGCCCGAGGACGGGAACCCGACGAGTGCGTCGCCGACCTCCGCCTCTCCGGGGAACAGTTCGTCCTCGGTGGCGAGGCCAGCGACCGTGCCCGCGAGGTCGAATCCCTTCACAACCTCCGGCATCACGGCCGTCTCGCCGCCGACGAGCGCCATGCCAGCTTCCTCCGCTCCTGCGGCTAGCCCTTCCCCGAGTTCCGCCGCCCGCTGCTCGTCGGGTTCGTCGACGGCGAGGTAGTCGACGAACGCCGCCGGCGCGACGCCCGCCGCGACGAGGTCGTTGACGTTCATCGCGACGCAGTCGACGCCCACGGTGGAGTAGTCCTCGACCGCCTCGGCGACGAGCAGTTTCGTCCCGACGCCGTCCGTCGCGAGCGCGAGGTAGCGGTCACCGAGTTCCACGAGGCCCGCGTACTCGGTGCTGTCCGCGACGCCCGAGACGGCGCCGACGAGCGCCGCCGTCGCGGCCTCGCTCTCCTCGATGTCTACGCCCGCCTCGGCGTAGGTCAGCTCCTCGCTTGAGTCCTCGTCGCTGTCGGTCATACACGGACGTGTGCATTTCGCGGCGAAAAACGTGCCGGTCTATACGCCGAAGAACAACAACAGCGCCGGGCCGATCGTCGGGACTGCGGCCGCTGCGTACGCCACTGGACTCCAGTCGAGCACCGTCGCGCCGTCGAGCGGCCCGAACGGGATCATGTTGAAGCCCGCGAGCAACACGTTGATGAACAGCCCGCGCTGCCCGATGTCGGGCGCGAACGGGATGACAGCCAGCGAGACGCCGGCGAGCACGACGTTGGTCAGCGGGCCCGCCAGCGCGATCAGGCCGTGCTCCTTCGGCGTGATGTAGCCGCGGTGGTGGACCGCGCCGGGCGCCGCGAACAGGAACCCCGCGAGGCCGCCCGCGACGGCGAGCGCGAGCATCCCGTAGTCCGCGCGGAACTCGGCGTGCTGCCCGAAGTTCACCGCGACCACCTTGTGCGCGAGTTCGTGGAGGAGGAAGGCGACCCCGACCGTCGCGAGACTGAGTGCGAACTCCGCGACGAACAGGTCGCTGACGAGCACGTCGGTCATGTTCGTCGGTGTGATACCCCGGACGTACAGCAGGCTGAACGCGAATCCGAGCGCGAGCCACGCGATCAGGAGGTCCCGTCCCTCCCGGGCGCTCACCTTCATCGGAGCAGCCCCCAGAGGGCGTCGGCGCTGTTCTCGACGCCCGTCAGCATCGCGTCGGTGACGGCGCCCACGCTGTCGAAGGGGCCGCCGATGAGCGGCAGCACGACGAACGGGAACAGCGCGCTGGCGACGAAGCTCCCGACGTTCGTCAGTGCCACGACGGAGATGAGCCGGAACAGCGGCACCTTCAGCATGTCGGAGAGGAGGGTCCGGATGGGCGTCTCCTCGTCGCTCATCAGTTCGTTCAGCGTGGAGATGTCAGAGACGTTCACGTCCAGGTAGCGGAGTTCGACGTAGCCGGCGAACCAGCCAGGCGCGAGCAGCGGGTTGACGCTCGTCAGCCACGCCACCGCGCCGCCGACGCCCGCGCTCGTCCAGTGGGCGCCCCCCAGCTTCGCCGCGGCCGCGGAGATGATGCCGTTGAAGAGGAACCACGCGCCGAACACCTGCAGCAGGACGGTGTTGCCGACGCCCGCCATCACGAGCAGCCCGAAGAAGACGAGGAACCCGAGCGTGAACAGCAGACCTAGCATTTTGAACACGGAGAACCGGCTCTTCTGGACGCCGGTGAGCGACGACATCGGCGGCAGCGTCCCGGGGTTCTCGAGGTAGCCCTCGATGCCCTCCCGGTGACCCGCGCCGACGACCGCGACGACGTGTTTGCCCTGCTCCCGGAGTGCGACGAGGTTGTGCGCGATGTAGGCGTCCCGCTCGTCGATGAGCGCCTCGGCACCCTCCGGGCTGAACCGGCGGAACTCCTCCATCATCGCCGAGACGACGTCGGCGTCGGTGAGGTCCTCCATCGAGAACTCCTCGACGTCCTCGGGCTCCGTGCGCACGAACACGAGCGCGAAGACGACGCCGAGGACGAGTGCGCCGCCCGCGGCGAACAGCACCGCCTCCGCGAGCAGCGACAGCAGGCCGATGACGTTCCCCAGCAGCCCGCTCACGCCCGGCGGCGGCGGGACGAAGAACGGCCCGGCGACGACGCCCGCGGCGACGCCGACGAGGAACCCGACGAACCCGCCGACCGCGAGCCCGAGCGTCCGGCTGTCAGTGACGCCGAGCGCGAGTTCGGCGACCAGCCTGAGTTTCTCGAAGCCCGTCATGCGCGCCCAGAACCGCTGGATGGTCACCTGGATGTCCCGGTCGACGAGCGCCACGTCCGCGCCCGAGCGCTCCGCGGCGTCGATGGCGGCCTTCATGTCCGCACCGGGTTCGATGCCGAACTTGTCGCCGAGTCGCTTCTGGACGTACGAGAGCAGCCAGTATGCGAGGAACTGGAACGCCATGCTCCCCTTCAGGAGGTCGGTGGCGTCGAGGTCCTCGGGCGCCTCGCCCTGCATCTGGCGGAAGCGCCCCTCGTCGAGTTCGACCGCGACGACGTCGGGGTCGTCCTCCGCGACGACGCGCTCGACCTCATCGACGCTGTCCGCGGAGACGTGGGCGGTCCCGACGACCCGTACAGAGCCCTCCTGGGTCGCCGCGGCTTCCTCACTCATTGCTACGAACGTTTGGCGGGCCGACCTTACGCTTGTCGGATACCCCCGAGCGCGTCCGCCTGCTGGCGTGCGTCGTCCGTGAAACGGGGTCGGAGCCGGGTCGGAAGGTTTCAATGCGGGGGCCTGCGAAAGCCAACGCATGACCGACTCGGCGCGCCTGATGGACTCGTACACGGAGATGACGGAGATGTTGCTACCCAACGACACGAACAACCTCGGCCGTGCGCTCGGGGGTGCGGTGCTCCACTGGATGGACATCTGCGCGGCCATCGCGTCGATGCGCTTCGCGGGCAACCAGTGTGTCACCGCGTCGATGGACCACGTCGACTTCATCAGCCCCATCGAGATGGGGGAGGTCGCCGTCGTCGAGGCGTACGTCTTCGACACCGGGCGCACGAGCATCGAGGTGAAAGTCGACGTCCGCGCGGAGGACCCCCGCGAGGGCACCAAGCGAAAGACCACCTCGTCGTTCTTCACGTTCGTCGCCCTCGACGAGGACGGCAAGCCGACGGACGTCCCGGACCTGCGCTGTGACTCCGAGGCCGAGGAGGGACTGCGAACCGCCGCCTTCGACGCGAAGGCAGCACAGCGCGGCGACGCCTAAGCTTTTCCCGGCCCGCACCCTACCACCACGCGTGTCTCTCGACGCCCCGGCCCCCGACCCGCCAGAACTCGATGGCGACCCGGACGAGTACGACGAGGTGACCGTGGAGGGGACCGACTACCACCGCGACGACCTCCAGGCGTTCCTCGAGGACGGCGCGTGGGCGGAGGCGTTCGAGACGTGGGCGGCCGAGACGGACCTCGACCGCGAGGCGTTCGACGCCGCCGTCGACCTCGGCCTCTTCGAGGAGTTCGACTTCTTCTGGGACGACTTCGCCGACCGCGTGGGCTACCACGCACCCGGCCTCCCGGAGAACTGGCGCGAGCGCGACATCCACCCGGACCTGGATTCCTGGGGGACCGTCTCCGCCATCAACGCCTCGCTGGCGGAATTCGGTGCCGAGGTGTCCCGGCACCTCAAGGCGGAGTACGTCGACTGGGAGGCCGAGTACGACGCGCCCGACGACCTCCCGGACTTCTGAGGAGTGGCGGTGGCTGTCGAGGTCGGGCGTCGAAATAAAACGGAGCAGCGTAGTCGGCTAGGGGCCTTCAGGCTCCAGCGGCCGCAAGCGGACCCTGGGTCGTCGCCACCTGCGAGTGGCCGTGACCCTGACCGTTCGAACTGCCGCTGTCGGCCGCCTGCCCGAAGACGCCGCGTTCGAGGTCCGCGTTCACGACCGAGTGCTCGAAGTAGACCAGGTCGTAGGCCGTCGAGTCGTACTCGCCGTACAGTTCGAGGTCGCCGTTCCGACCGAGGTGTGGCGCGAGGTCGGACATCGCGAAGCTGACCTCGAGGGTGCCGTCGCCAAGTTCGACCGACTCCGCGTGGATGCGCTCGGTCGAGTCGGCGTGCGTGACGTAGAAGCTGTCCGCGACGGTGGCGTTGGCGCCCGCCGGCGCGTCGAGCACGACGGTCGCCGAGCCCTCTTGGACGGAGACGGAGCGCACCTCGGCGAAGTCGTCGACGCGCCGGATGCGGTTCGTGTCCTCGGGCGACACCCGCGAGTTGTTCTGGACGTACTCCAGAAGCGCCGTCCCGTAGAGCGTGTTCGTCGTGCTGACGCGGGGCGCGTCCTCGAGCACGGAGCCGTCCCACCCGGCCATGTAGGAGTTGACGGTGACGTTGTACGTCTCGTCGTCGGCGACCGGTTCACCGTTCACCCACGCCTCGCGGATGGCGGGTTCCTGGCCCTCGTGGCTCGCCCACTCGTAGGTCACACCGCTGACCTGCAACTGGGCCTCCGCGCCGTACAGCTGTCCGGTCTCGCTCTCCAGAGTGACGACCTGGCTCGCGAGCAACTGCTTCAGTTCCGCGCCCGTGAGTTCGACCGTCACGAGCGTGTTCTGGAACGGGAGGATGTTGTAGACGTCGCCCACGGTGACGTTACCCGGGCCGTAGATACTGTTCGACCGGATGCCACCGGCGTTCGTGATGGCGACCTCCGCCCCGGTCTCCGCACGGAACGCGTCCGTGATCATGTTCCCGAGTGCGGTCTCGTCGTGGTAGTTCCGCGAGAACCGCGCGTCGAGTTCCACTTCCGTCTCGCCCGCGACGGCGTTCAGTTCGTTCTCGCGGGCGGTCGAGATGATGACCGAGGCCGTCTCGTTCTTCGGCACGTCCCCGGTCACGTCGAGGAGGCGGCCGTTCCAGGCGGTGACCTCGCCGTTCTCGACCGTGAGGTTGAGTTCCGCGACGTGCTCGGCGCGAGCCTCCGCCTCCATGATGACCGTCCCGGAGGTCTCCTGTGGCGGGTACTCGAGTTCGTCGTCGCCCACGACGACCACGTCGACGTTGTCAGTCGTGTTGGCGAGGGTCTTCGACTCGGGCACACCGATGTGCGCCGCGGCCACGACGACGTCGACGTTCTGTTCCTCTTTCAGCATCGTCGCGTACTCGCTGGCGACCGCCGAGTAGTTCCGGAGTTCGTAGCCCGCCTCATCGAAGTCGACCGCGGTCTTGGACTTGATGGCCTCGTCGGCGAGACCGACCACGCCGACTCTCACGCCCTGCTTCTCGACGACCGTGTACGGTTCGGTGCCGGGAATCGGCTCGCCCGTCTCCGAGTCCACGATGTTCGCCATCAGCCACGGGAACTCCGAGGCCGCCGAGAAGTTGTCGACCGCCTCGAAGCCGTAGTCGAGGTCGTGGTTCCCGACTACTTCCGCGTCTGGCTGGAGGACGTTCAACACGTCTACTGGGACCGCCCACTGGCTGAGCGGCGAGAGCGCGTGCGGACTCACCTCGTCGCCGCCGCCGACCGTCACTGTCGGGTTGTCGATGGCCGCGCGGCGTTCGTTGACCAGCGTCACCATCCGCGGCAGCGTCGTGTCCTCCGCGGCGGCGGTCTGGACGTCGTTGTAGGAGAGCAGCGTCAGCGTGGTCGAGTTGTTCGTCGCGGTAGCAGCCACCGAGGCGGTGGATCCGTCGCTCGTTCGGACGTCCTGTACGCCTGCACCGTCAGTCGACTGGCTCGCGCCCACGGGGCCGACCGCCCCCGCGAGGACGAGAGCCACCACGACCAGGAGTGTACCAACTCTGGACATGCGGGTTTTCGTAACGTGGGACTACCACAAATATAATTGGCTCCTAACGTGCCACAATGTGGCCTAGAACTGGGGTCCGGCGGCTAGCGTACGTGCGCTCCACGGGAACTCCTCGAAGAAGAACTTCGGCGTCCGAACGTCAGTCGGCGCGCTGCTCGACCGCTGCGGCCGCGTTCACGATGGTCTCCTCGCCGAACGCCGGCCCGACCAGCTGGAGGCCGACCGGGAGGCCGTCGACGTCGCCCGCGGGGACCGAGATGGCGGGGAGGTTCGCGAGGTTCGCGGGCGTCGTGTTGGCGTCCGCGAGGTACATCTGAACCGGGTCGTCGAGGCTCTCCCCGAGTTTCGGCGGGAGGACGGGCATCGTCGGCGAGGCGAGCACGTCGACGTCCTCGAACGCCTCGTCGAAGTCCCGCTTCACCCACGAGCGGGCCTCCTGGGCCTGCTTGTAGTACTTGTCGTGGTAGCCCGCCGAGAGCGCGTACGTGCCCATGAGGATGCGGCGCTTGACCTCGTCGCCGAACCCCTCCGAGCGCGCCTCCGAGAACGACTCGTTCCAGTCGCCGTCGAAGCCGCCGGAGTGACCGTAACGCACGCCGTCGAAGCGCGCGAGGTTCGAGGACGCCTCGGACATCGCGATGACGTAGTAGGCGGCGACGGCGTACTCGCAGGACGGCAGGTCGACGTCCTCGACGGTCGCGCCCTGGTCGCGGAGGTCGTCGAGGGCGTCCTCGAACCTCGCGACGACGTCCTCGTCCGCGCCCTCCACGAGTTCCGTCGGGACACCGACCGTGAGGCCGTCGACGTCGCCCTCGGCAGCACTCGCGTAGTCCGAGTCCGCGCCTTCCGCTCGCGTGGTGCCGTCGTTCTCGTCGGGGCCGGCGACGACGTCGAGCAGCGCGGCGGCCTCCTCGACGGTTGGCGCGATCGGGCCGATCTGTTCGAGGGAGTTCGCGTACGCGACCAGGCCGTAGCGGGAGACGAGGCCGTAGGTCGGTTTGATGCCGACGACGCCGCAGTACGCGGCGGGACAGCGGATGGAGCCGCCGGTGTCGGAGCCAAGCGCGAGGTCCGCCTCGCCAGCGGCGACGGCCGCCGCAGAGCCGCCCGAGGAGCCGCCGGGCACGCGGTCCTCGTCCACGGGGTTCTTCGTCGGCCCGAAGTACGACGTCTCGGTGGTCGTCCCCATCCCGAACTCGTCCATGTTCGCCTTCCCGTTGATCGTCGCGCCGGCCGCCTTCAGCCGTTCGACGACCGTCGCGTCGTACGGCGGGACGTACTCCTCGAGCATCCGCGACCCGCAGGTCGTGCGGACGCCTTCGGTCGAGATGTTGTCCTTGACGGCGACGGTGGCGTCGGCCAGCGGTCCGTCGTCGTCGCCCTCGATGGTCTCCTCGGTGATGAACGCGTTCAGCCCCATCTACGACACCTTCGGCCCCTTGAAGCGGCCGTCCTCGGTCTCCTCGGCGTTCGCGAGTGCCTCCGCCTGGCTCAGGCAGTCGTGGACCTCGTCGGAGCGCATCACGTTGACGAGTTCCGGTTCGGAGTCGACCTCCGGCACCTCCTCGAGGGCCTCGAACTGCGCCAGGATCTTCCCGAACTGGTCGACGAACTCGTCGACCGCGTCGTCGTCGAGGTCGACGCGCGCGAGGTCCGCGACGTGCCGCACTTCCTCGGCGTCCACGGAATCGGTCATGTTCCAGCGATTGCGCGTGCCGGCGGTAAGCGTTTCGATGGCTGCACCGCCGACCCGAATCGAGGCGTTCGGGACGCGCTCGACACACGGCCGGTAACTACCTGGCCATCACCGTGCCGTCCCGTGGTACGTGCTGCCAAAGCCCTTTTGTGCTCTCGCAACCTCGTTCCATCCGTATTCGACGTTCTCTCGGCCACAGAAACAACGGTCAGCCCTCACAATGAGTGATAGCACACGGACCCGCGAGGAGGAACGCGAGGCGGATGAACGACGCACCAGAGCGGAGTCCGAAGCGCAGGACGCCATCGAGGACGTCGAGTGTCCCGAGTGCGGCGGGGACCTCGTCGTCGACGAGGAACGCGGCGAGACGGTCTGCGGCGAGTGCGGCCTCGTGGTCGAGGAGGACAGCATCGACCGCGGGCCGGAGTGGCGCGCGTTCAACGCCACCGAGAACGACCAGAAGTCCCGCGTCGGCGCGCCAACGACGAACATGATGCACGACAAGGGGCTGTCGACGAACATCGGCTGGCAGAACAAGGACGCTTATGGCAACTCCCTGTCGGGGCGGCAGCGACGGAAGATGCAGCGGCTGCGCAAGTGGAACGAGCGCTTCCGCACGCGGAACAGCAAGGAGCGCAACCTCAAGCAGGCTCTCGGCGAGATCGAACGGATGGCCTCCGCGCTCGGCCTACCCGACAACGTCCGGCAGACCGCCTCCGTCATCTACCGCCGCGCGCTGAACGAGGACCTGTTGCCGGGACGCTCCATCGAGGGCGTCGCCACCAGCGCGCTGTACGCCGCTGCCCGCCAGGCGAACACCCCACGAAGTCTCGACGAGGTGGCCAACGTCAGCCGGGTCGAGCGCGACGAGATCGCGCGCACCTACCGATACGTCGTCCGCGAACTCGGCCTGGAAGTCGCCCCGACGGACCCCGCGAGCTACGTCCCTCGTTTCTGCTCGGAACTCGAACTCCCCGACGAGGTCGAGCGCCGCGCCCGGGAACTCCTCACGGCTGCAGAAGACGCCGGCATCACCTCCGGGAAGTCCCCGGTCGGCCTCGCCGCAGCCGCCGTCTACGCCGCCAGCCTGCTCACCAACGAGCGCATCACGCAGAGTGAGGTCAGCGACGTGGCGAACATCAGCGAGGTCACCATCCGCAACCGCTACCACGAGATTCTCGAGGCCGGCGGCGAGGAGTCCATCGAGGCGTAGTGCAGACCGGCTGCGCTCGGCACCTCTGGTCGACACCGTCGCCGGCCCGATTACTTCTCCCGGCCTGCTCGCGATGCAGAACTGCCTACGTGTCTTCTGCTTCCTCGACCTCGTAGCCCGCTTCGCGCACGATGGACTTGATCTCCACCTCGGAGATCAGCTCCTCGCCGAAGCGAACCGACACCTCGCCACCCTCGCGGTCGGTGTCCACGAGCTGGACGCCCTCTCGCTCCTGCAGTGCCTCCGTTATCTCCTCGCCGTCTCCGGGCTCCATGTCTCTCACGACGAACGTCGTGCGGCTATTCGCCATGGTACACCACGGTCGGCGACTCGTCTCTCGTGCTCCCCCGGGCGTCGCGTTCCGCGGGGACGCGACGGACTCCCTCGACTGGTCGACGGTCACCTGTGTACATGGCAGAAGATTCGGCGATCAGCGTGTTAGTCCTTGTGCCGGGGGCGTCGTCGGGGGCTGGGCAGCCCCGTGGGCGCCCGGGAAGCGGGTTAAACCGCTGGGACGAGTAACGGTAACATGCCCCGCGAGGAGATCGCGCAGTTCGCCATCGACTCGGTACAAGTACTCTCGGCGGACGAGACCGTCGACGAGGAGCTGGTCCCCGCGCTGTCCGACGACGAACTGCTGGCGATGTACGAGGAGATGAAGCGCTCGCGGCGTCTCGACGAGCGCGCCATCGCGTTGCAGCGCCGCGGCGAGATTGGGACGTACGCTCCCGCAATCGGTCAGGAGGCCGCGCAGGTCGGGAGTGCGTTCGCCACGGCCGACGAGGACTGGATCGTCCCGTCGTTCCGCGAGGGGCCCGCGCTCCTCGTCCACGGCGTCGAGCCACACCAGATTCTCTGGTACGCGATGGGCATGGAGGAGGGCGCGGAGATTCCGGGCGGCGAGGGAGCACTCCCGCCCGCGATTCCCGTCGGCAGCCAGCCACTGCACGCCGTCGGCGTCGGCTGGGGGGAGTCGATACAGGGGACCTCGAACGTCGCGGTGACCTACTTCGGCGACGGCGCGACCAGCGAGGGCGACGTCTACGAGGCGCTCAACTTCGCCGGCGTCTACGACGCCCAGACCGTCTTCGTCTGCCAGAACAACCGCTACGCCATCTCCACGCGACTCGCGGACCAGACCGCCGCCGAGACGCTCGCCCAGAAGGCCATCGCGGCGGGCATCGAGGGCATCCGCGTCGACGGCAACGACGTCCTCGGCGTCTACCGTGTCGCGAAGGAGGCCATCGAGAAGGCCAGAGACGGCGACCCGGTGTTGATCGAGGCGCTCACCTACCGG
The DNA here is from genome assembly GCF_021249345.1 of Halobacterium wangiae. Lineage (NCBI taxonomy): Archaea > Methanobacteriati > Methanobacteriota > Halobacteria > Halobacteriales > Halobacteriaceae > Halobacterium > Halobacterium wangiae. The sequence continues at coordinate 2,780,955 of NZ_CP089588.1, forward strand.
CGCTCGATGCACACGACCTCCGACGACCCCTCGGTCTACCGCGAGACCGCGGAGGAAGACGAGTGGGAGGCCCGCGACCCCATCGTCCGCTTCCAGGTGTACCTCCGCGACCGGGGTATCCTCGACGACGAGACGGTCGCAGCGATCGACGAGCGCATCGAGGCCGATCTCGCCGCGGAGATAGATAAGGCGAGGGAGGGCGCCGAGGACGTCGACCCTGCGGACATGTTCCGGTTCGCGTACGACGAGATGCCGCCGTCGCTGGAACGCCAGATGGCGGCGTTCGAGTCCGGCGGCGCGCCCGGGGGTGAGACGGATGGCTGAACAGCTCCGGATGGTCGAGGCCGTCCGCGAGACGCTCCGTGCGGAACTGGACCGCGACGACAGCGTCGTCGTCTACGGCCAGGACGTCGCCCGCGCGGGCGGCGTGTTCCGCGCGACGGAGGGGTTGCTCGACGACTACCCCGACCGCGTGTTCGACGCGCCGGTCGCGGAGGCGGGCATCGTCGGGACCGGCGTGGGCCTCGCCGCTACGGGGCTCCGCCCAGTCCCGGAGATCCAGTTCCAGAGCTTCCTCTACCAGGGGTTCCAACAGCTGGCCCAGCACGTCGCCCGCATCCGGAGCCGCACTCGTGGAACCGTCACCTGCCCGATGACGATCCGGACGCCGTACGGCGGCGGCATCCACGCGCTGGAACTCCACTCCGAGAGCTTCGAGGCGGGGTTCGCTCACGTCCCCGGGCTGAAGGTCGTCGTCCCTTCTTCCCCGGCGGAGACGACGGGGCTGCTCACGACTGCCATCCGACACCCCGACCCCGTAGTCTTCATGGAACCCACGCGGCTCTACCGCGCGTTCCGCGAGGAGGTCCCCGACGACCACGAGATCCCCCTCGGCGAGGCCCGCCTGGCGACCGAGGGCGACGACGTGACGGTCGTCGCCTGGGGGTCGATGCTGCGCGAGACCCTCGACGCCGTCGAGGACGTCGACGCCAGCGTCGAGGTCGTCGACCCCCGGACCGTCTACCCACTGGACACCGCGACGATCGTCGACTCCGTGCAGAAGACCGGTCGGTGCGTCGTCGTCCACGAGGCGCCCCGGACCGGCGGGATGGCCGGCGAGATCACCGCCCGCGTCAACGAGGAGGCGTTCCTCCACCTCGAAGCGCCCGTCGAGCGAGTGACCGGGTACGACGTGCCAGTGCCGATGTTCGCCCGCGAGGACGACTACGTTCCGGACACCGACCGCATCGCGGCGGGCGTTCGCCGTGCCCTCGAGTTCTAGGGCGCTGCCGACTCGTCGCCGGCGAGCGCTCGGGTCAGTTTCACGTTCACCCGGGATTCCGAACGGATTAGGGGCGGCCGTCCCTCCTGGCGAGTATGGAGACGACTCGACACTTCACCGCGACCGTCTACGTCGTCAACGACGGCGCGACCGCCCTCCACGAACACGACCGCCTCGGCATCCGCATCCCGCCCGGCGGTCACGTCGACCGCGACGAACTCCCCCACGAGGCCGGCCTCCGCGAGGTGTACGAGGAGATCGGCCTGGAGGCGACGCTGCTGGGGAGCGCGCCCGACGTCCCCGCGCCCGACGGTCGAGCACTCCCCTCGCCGCGCTACCAGATGCTGTACGACATCGACGTCCACGAGGACGGGCGGGTCGCCCACCAGCACGTAGACCACCTCTACTTCGCCACGGTGCCGTCGCGGGACATCGACCCCGCTCCCGGAGAGGAACCACCGGCCGCCTGGACGTGGTACGACGCCGAAGCGCTCCGCGAGAGCGACCTCGACGCCGACACCGTCCAGCTCGGTATCGAAGCCATCGAGGCCGCCGACGGGGCGTAGTCAGGTCGTGTTCGTCATCCCGCCGTCGACGGTGAGGCTCTCGCCGTTCACGTAGTCGCCGGCGTCGCTCGCGAGGTAGACGGCAGCGTCCGCGACATCCCCGGGGTCGCCCCAGCGCCGGGACGGCACCGCCTGCATGTACTCGTCTCCCGCGTCCGTACCAATGATCGGAACGTCCTCGGTGGTCATCGCCGTGTCGATGATGCCCGGGTGGATGGCGTTCACGCGGACGCCCTGTGGGCCCAGCTCGGCAGCCAGGGAGTAGGTCAACAGCCGAACGCCCCCCTTCGACGCGCAGTACGTCGCGTAGCCCGCGGACCCCCGGAGGCCGGCGACGCTGGAGAGGTTGATGATGGTGCCACCGTCGCCGTCGATCATCGCGCTCGCGGCGGCCTGCGCGCCGAAGAACGTCCCCTTGAGGTTCACGTCGATCAGCGTCTGGAACTGGTCCTCGGTGACCTCGGTGAACTCCTCGCCGTGGAAGATACCGGCGTTGTTCACCATGCAGGTGACGCCGCCGAACGCCTCGGCGGCCTCCACCGCCGCGCGCGTCTGGTCCGGGTCGCTCACGTCGCACTTCACGAACCGCGCGGACTGGTCGGTCTCCTCCGCGACGACCGCGGCCGTCGTCCGGTGCTCGTCGGGGTCCCGGGACTCCTCCTGGAGGTCGGCGACGACGACGTCGGCGCCCTCCGCCGCGAACGCGACGGAGATGGCGCGCCCGATCCCGGAACTACCGCCCGTCACTACGGCCGTCTGGTCTTCGAGAGCGAGTGACATACCGACACAGTACGGCTACAATTATCTTCAACCCACAGGCCGGTCGCCACCTACCTGCGACTCTCGACGTACTTCGTCACGTGGTCGTCCATCCGGCGCTTGAATCCCGCTTGCCGGGCCAGCCGGTCCACCTCGCGGGCGACCAGGCTCCCGTACTGGACCGCCTTCTTCTCGCGGTCCGCCACGGCGTTCGGGAGCCACGCCCGGGCCGCCTCCCGGAGCGCGCGCTTCCTGACGTCCCCCGACACGAGCCACTCGCCCGACCGCGCGAGCGCCGCCCGGACGACGTCGTCGTGGAGCAGTGGCGTCACCGGTTCGACCCCCGCGGCCCGCAGCGCTCGAACGTCCCGCTCTAGCTGGTCGGGGAGCGTCGCTAGCACCTCCCGTCGCGCGCCGCGGACGGTGTCCGCCGCCACCCGGGGGTCCTCGGGTGCCTTCGCCACCTTCGCGTAGCCGCCGAACAGTTCGTCGGCGCCTTGGCCCAGCGCGAGGCGGTCGAAGCCGTCTGCGGCGGCCCGCCGTGCGACCAGGTACAGCGGGAGCGCGATCTGGACGTCCATCGCGTTCGTCCGTCCGATGGCGCGGGACACCTCGGGCACCGCGTCCTCGATCTCCGAGAGCGTCACCTCGTGGACGTGCAGGTCGTCCTCGCGCCCCATCGCGGCGGCGGATTCCCGGGCCGCGTCGATGTCCGCGCTCCCATCGAAGCCGACGACGTACAGCGGTGCGTCGAGGTGCGCGGCGACGAGCGCGGAGTCGACGCCGCCGGAGAACGCGACTGCCAGCCCGTCGTCGTCCACGTCGTCGAGTGCGTTCCCGATCGCCTCGCGGACGCGCTCGACGGGTCGCTCGTCGTCCACCGCCGGGTCGGGGAGCGTCCAGACCCGCCGGGTCTCGCCGGACTCGTAGACGTGTCCCGCCGGGAGGAGTGTCGGATTCCGGAGGGGCTCCGGGTCGTGGCTCCACTCCCCGTCGTCGTAGTAACAGAGTTCGCGCCCCAGCACGTCCCGGACGAGTCGGCCGTCCGGCAGTCGACCGGCGAACCCCGCGGTTCCCGGGAGTGGGTCGCCGGATTCGAGCGCCGACGCGACGGACTCCGGGGCCGCCCCGCGCATCAGAAGAACTCCGCGAACCGGTTGCGCACGCGGCGTTTCGCGCCGCCGGCGGCCTGCCGGAAGCTGATGTGCCACGGGGTGCGCTTGCCCTCCACGCTCGTCTCGCCGCGGCGAATCGCGTCCAGGATCGCGGACAGCGACCGTTCGTCGGCGCCGACGCGCGTGACCGCCTGCCCTACCATCTCCGCGATGTGGGCGTCGCTCCCCGCGGTCATCGGGACGCGGCGGTCGAGTGCGAACTCTTCGGCCTGCCGGTTCGCGCGCCCGGTGAGCAGCCGCGAGTTGTACACCTCGATGGCGTCCGCCGACGCGAGTTCGTCCCGCGAGATGTTCCCCGCGACGCCGCTCCGGGAGGACTGGAAGGGGTGGGGGACGACGGCGATGCCGCCGCGGTCCCGGATCTCGTCGAGTGTCTCCACGAACGGGAGTCCGGACGGGACTGCCTCGTGGACCCCGATCGCAAGCACGTGGCCGTCCGCGCTCGTCACCTCCATCCCGGGGATGCCGACGAGGTCGTACTTCGGTGCGAGGTCGGCGGCCCGCAGACTCGCCGCGATCTCGTCGTGGTCCGTGACCGCGAGCGCGTCCATACCCACCGCCTGCGCCTGCTCCAGCAGCATCTCGACGGGGTCCCGGCCGTCGTGGGAGAGCTCGGAGTGGGTGTGCAGTTCGACGGACAGCACGGGACGCAGTTGTCGGGGGGTCGGCAAAAGCGCCCCGGTCCGCACCGCCATCGCCGGACCGCCGACCGGCGTTACACGAGCGTGCACATAGAAACGACTAAACTCGCGCAGAAGAATCAAGAAGGTGAATGCCACTCGCCGACTCGGACCGCCGTCTGGTCGAAGCCGAACTCGGCCGCGACCCCACGCCCGCGGAGGTCGCGCTCTTCGAGAACCTCTGGAGCGAACACTGCGCATACCGCTCCTCGCGCCCGCTGTTGTCCGCCTTCGACAGCGAGAGCGAGGACGTCGTCGTCGGCCCCGGCGACGACGCCGCGGTCGTCTCGGTGACCGACGACCTGTTCCTCACGTTCGGCGTCGAGAGCCACAACCACCCCTCCTACGTCGACCCGTACGACGGCGCCGCCACCGGCGTCGGCGGCATCGTCCGGGACACGCTGTCGATGGGCGCCTACCCCATTGCGCTCGCGGACTCCCTCTACTTCGGCGGCTTCGACCGCGAGCACTCCCGGTACCTCCTGGAGGGCGTCGTCGAGGGGATCAGCGACTACGGCAACGCCATCGGCGTGCCGACGGTCGCCGGGTCCACGCAGTTCCACGACGGCTACGAGGGGAACCCGCTCGTCAACGTCGCGTGCGTCGGACTGCTGCACGCGGACCGTCTCGTGACCGCTGCCGCGAAAGAACCGGGGAACAAACTCGTGCTCGTCGGGAACGCCACCGGCCGCGACGGCCTCGGCGGCGCGAGTTTCGCCAGCGAAGACCTCGCGGAGGACGCCGAGACCGAAGACCGGCCCGCGGTCCAGGTCGGCGACCCCTACACGGAGAAACTCCTCATCGAGGCGAACGAGACGCTGCTCGACCGCGACCTCGTGGTCGCCGCCCGCGACCTCGGCGCGGCGGGCCTCGGCGGCGCGTCCTCGGAGATGGTCGCGCAGGGTGACCTCGGCGCGCGCATCGACCTGGAGGCCGTCCACCAGCGCGAACTGAACATGAACGCCCTCGAGATCCTGCTCGCTGAGTCCCAGGAGCGGATGTGCTACGAGGTCCGCCCCGAGGACGTCGAGGCGGTCCAGGCGGTCGCCGAGCGCTACGACCTCGGCTGCTCGGTCATCGGCGACGTGACGGAGGGCAACTACGTCTGCGAGTTCGACGGGGAGGTCGTGGTCGACGCCCCCGCGGAGTTCCTCGCGGACGGCGCACCGATGAACGACCTCGCTCGCGAGGATCCGCCCGAACCAGAGACGGACCTCCCGGACGTCCCGCTCGACGAGGCGTTCGACGCCGTGCTCTCCAGTCCAAACACCGCGAGCAAGCGCTGGGTGTACCGCCAGTACGACCACGAGGTCGGCAACCGGACGCTCCGGCGACCCGGCGAGGACGGCGCGCTACTCGCCCTCCACGAAGTCGAGGAAGACACCGCTGTCGCGCTCTCCGCTGGCGCGAACCCGAACTGGACGGACACCGACCCCTACCGGGGCGCCTACGCCACCGCCGTCGAGAACGCCACGAACCTCGCCGCGGCGGGCGCACGACCGCTCGCGGCAGTCGACTGCCTGAACGGCGGCAACCCCGAGAAACCGGACGTCTACGGCGGGTTCGCGGCGGCGGTAGACGGTCTCGCGGACGGCTGCCGGGACCTCTCAGTCCCGGTGGTCGGCGGCAACGTCAGCCTCTACAACGACTCGGTCGCCGGCCCCGTGCCGCCGACGCCGACGCTGGCGATGGTCGGCGTCCGCGAGGGGTACGACGCGCCGGGGAGCGCCGTCACCGGCGACGGCGAACTCGTACTGGTCGGCGGCCACGACGACTCGCTCGGCGGCTCCGAGTACCTCGCGCGCTTCGACGGGAGCGACGCCTTCCCCGACGTGGACGACGCGGGCGTCGCGGCGGTCCGCGCGGCGGCCACCCACGACGCGACTCTCGCCGTCCACGACGTGAGCGACGGCGGCCTCGCCGTCACCCTCGCCGAGATGGTCACCGGGGACGCCGGCGTCGACGCCGAAGTACCGGACCTCACCGCACTGTTCTCGGAGGCGCCCGGGCGCGCCGTCGTCGAGACGACGGACGTCGACGGGCTGGCAGACGCGGTGGACGCGCCGGTCGTGTCGCTCGGCACCGCGACCGACCGGGGAGCGCTGTCGCTGACCGTCGGCGACGCTGTCGTCGAGTACGACACCGAGGAGATAGTGGCTGCTCGCGACGTGCTCGCCCGCGAACTGGACTAGACCAGCGTCGGGAGGACGTAGGCCACCGCGAGGCCGACGAGCAGGACGAGGAAGCCGACGCCCGCCTTCCCCATCGAGTACTGCTGCATCGGTGACGTGACGCGCTGGTCGGCCTCGCCACCCTCGTGCGCGTCGGGGTCGTGGGCCGTCCCCGGGGCGTCGCCGTGCGTCGTTCCGTCGTCGTGGTCTGCGGTCATGCGCGACGCTTCGAACGGGGCATACTTGGCAGTACCGAACCCGGGCGAGCGGTCGTGCTGTCGGCAGGTGTCCGCACAGACGAAACCCCTATTCGCGGCTCGCGCCAAGCGGAGGTATGCTCACCAAGCGCGTCGTGCCCTGCATCGACGTGGACATCGACGACGACGGGAACGCTGCCGTCTACACGGGGGTCAACTTCGAGGACCTCGAGTACACCGGCGACCCCGTCGAGATGGCCAAGCGGTACAACGAGTCGGGCGCCGACGAGTTCGTCTTCCTCGACATCACGGCGAGTTCGGAGGGCCGCGAGACGATGCTGGACACCGTCTCGCGGGTCGCCGACGAGGTGTTCATCCCGCTCACCGTCGGTGGCGGTATCCGGGACACGGAGGACATCAAGGAGACGCTGCGCGCGGGTGCGGACAAGGTCTCGATCAACACCGGAGCGCTCGACCGCCCGGAGCTCATCACGGAGGGCGCGACGGCGTTCGGGAGCCAGTGTATCGTCATCAGCGTCGACGCGAAGCGCCGCTTCGACGAGCGCGGCGAGCAGTACGTGCAGGTGGACGGCGAGTCCTGCTGGTTCGAGTGCATGGTGAAGGGCGGCCAGGAGGGGACCGGCGTCGACGCGCTCGAGTGGGCCGCGGAGGCCGAGGAACGTGGCGCGGGCGAACTGTTCGTCAACTCCATCGACGCGGACGGCACGAAGGAGGGGTACGACCTGCCGCTGACCGGCGCTATCTGCGACACCGTCTCGACGCCGGTCATCGCCTCCTCGGGCTGTGGGACGCCACAGCACATGGCCGACGCGTTCGACGCAGGCGCGGACGCCGCGCTCGCGGCATCCATCTTCCACTTCGGGGAGTACACCGTCGAGGAGACGAAACAGTACCTCGACGACCACGGGGTCCCGGTTCGCCACTGAACGTCGCGGCGAACCACTTATGTTTTTGGTGGTAAATAATGACGGTATGTCTCACTTCCGCACGTCGGGGCCGAGTGACGCCGGCCCCGGCGACTGCCCGGCCGACGGTCCGGTAGAACCGGGCCGGTCGGTCGTCTCGGCCGTCGAGTGCAACACGGCCCGGTTCGTCGACCTCACGGGGAAGTCGGGGGGTATCGACCCGACGTACCTCGTGTTGACGACCGCAGAGGAGGCCGACACGTCGTTGTCGCGGACGGACGTCTACGCGTTACCGGAACTGCAGAACGCGCTCGCGTACTTGGGCCCGGGGACGAACAGCGTCCGCGTCCAGACGTGCGCAGACCGGCGGAAACTGCTCGGAGAACACGTCGCGTCGCTGGCCGACGGTGGGGGGCCGACCTTCGAGTTCGCTGACCGCCAGTTCGACCTGGACGTCCTCCTCGGCTAGACCGCGGCCTCGAACGTCTCCGCGAACTCGCGGAGTTCGTCGCCCGTCCGGTTGGCCGCCGACTGCAGCGCGTCCAGCGGGTCCGTCTCCTCGTCGGTCTTGATCGTGAGCAGCGGCTCCGTCTGGCCGCCGGACTGCTCGGGGTTGACGTCGTAGGAGGCGGCGGCCACGCCCTCCGTCTCCAGCAGCGCCCCCTTCAGCACGTTCATGAACGTGTGGTTCTCCCCGGCGATCTCGATAGTGAGTTCCGCGTCGCCCTTCTCGATGACCCGCAGATCCATACCCCGTGATTCGGAACTGTGGCGTTTCAACGTTTCGAAGCCCCGATTAGACGAGCCCCGCTCCGGGTGACCGACCGGTCGGCAGCGACTGCCGGCGGAACTCGCGGACGCCACTGCTTTATTGTCCCGCGCCAAGGCACCACCTGTATGAACGTCTCCCCGCTGGCGGTGGTCGCCGGGACGGCGCTGCTCACGTTCGCCGTGCTGGCCGTCGCCGCCCGGTTCTACCAGTTCTCGCTGTTCACTCACGGGCTGCCGGTCGCCGTGTTGGCGGGCGTCGTCGCGGCAGCGGCCAGCGGCACCGTGAGTGTCTGGCGTGGGGCCGCGTGGGTCGGCGTCGTCGTCTTCTTCGGCTCTGGAGTCGCGGTGCTGTCAAGAGGTGAGGGCCGCGAGTTCTGGCGGGCTGTGCGCTCCCGGCTCCTGTTTGGCGTCCCGTGGGGGACGCTGGTCGTCGTCGCCACCATCGTCGCCTTCTACCTCTTCGTGCAGTTCGGCGTGCGCGGCACGGGGTCACCCCTCGTCGTCCCGTTCGTCTCCTGGTCGTACTTCTACCCGCTGGGCGTAGTGACCGCACCGTTCGCCCATGCCAGCCTCGGCCACGTCACCGGCAACCTGGTGGCGACGCTGGTGCTCGCACCGATCGTCGAGTACGCGATCTCGCACTTCCCGACCGAACGGGGGGCCAGTTCGTTCGGGTCGTGGCGGACGAACCCGTACGTCCGGGCGTTCGTCCTCGTCCCGCTCGGTATCGCGTTCGTCTCGCTGCTCACCGGGCTGTTCTCGTGGGGGGCGACCATCGGTTTCTCGGGCGTCGTCTTCGCCTTCGCGGGGTTCGCACTCGTCCGCTACCCGCTCGCGACGGTGGTCGCCGTCGTCGCCCAGGACGTGCTGGCGCTGCTGTGGTCAGTGCTCCGGGACCCCATCACGTTCGCGTCGGTGTCGCCGTCGTTCTCCCCGCCGTGGTGGGCGGGTATCTCCGTCCAGGGACACCTGTTCGGGTTCCTCGTCGGTGCGGTGCTGGCGGCGCTCCTGCTGGCTCGCCGCGACGAGCGACCGTCGGCGGCCCGCGTCTGGTTCGGGTCGGTCGTCATCGCGACGTCGCTGTCGCTGTGGGCGGTGTGGTGGTACGGACGGAGCGTGGACTACGTGCTCTACCGCTCGCTCGGCGTGTTGCTCGTCGTGGCGCTCGCACTCGTGCTCACCGCCGCCGTGCGCGCCGACGAGACGACGATCGCTCGCGACCTCACCGGACGCAAGGCCGCGGTGGTGCTGTTGCTACTGCCCGTCGTGACGATGTCGATGGTGGCGGTGCCGATCAACCTCACGACCGTCGAGGACGCAGAACTGGCCGGCGACCCGGTCGAGATCCGCGGCTACGAGGTGACGTACGCCGAGGACGTCCAGAACGAGCGGGTGGCCGCTGTCCAGTTGCCGCTGTTCGCGCAAGCGACGAACGTCTCGGCGAGCGGCGTCATCGTCGCCAGCGACAGTCGCACCATCTGGACGGAGCGCGTGAGCGCCGGCGAACTCGCGTTCTTCGGCGACAGTGCAGTGACGGTCGGCGGCGTTGGCTGGGAGGAGACCGTCTGGGCGCACCGTCGCGGCTGGGTTCCTCGCGGTGGTAACCCCGTCTACAACGTCTACCTCCAACCGCCGGGGAGCGACTGGCGGCCCGTGTTCGCATCCAACAGTTCGACCGCCGACCCCGTCGTCACCGGTCGGCAGGTGCGGATCGACGCGATGGACGGCCGGTTCGCCGTGGAGGTAGTGCGCAACGACTCAGTCCTCGGAACCGCGCGGATTCCGGCGGTCAACGAGTCGACGACCGCGGGCGGACTCACGTTCGTCCGCCAGGAGCAGAAATTGCTCGCCGAGCGCGGGAACACGACGGTGACGGTCGCTACCCGGGAGACCTACGAGTAGCCCACTCGACCCTGAACGCCTCGACGTCGAGGGTCTCCCGCTCGCTCGTGTGGAACTCGAACTGACGGTCGACGTCGAACTCGGCGGCGAACGCGTGGGTCAGTTCGCCACCCCGGTCGGCCGCGAACGACTCGACGAACGCCTTGCTGCCGGCGTTGTGTATCGAGTAGGAGACGTCGGCGAGTTCCGCTGCCGCCGCCAGGAACGCTCGGTCGGCGTGCCGCTGGCCTCGCTGAGCGCCGAACGGCGGGTTCATCACGACGGTGTCGACGCGCGACAGTGGCGGCCGCGTCGCGTCGCCGAGTAGCCAGTCAACGCGCACGCCTGGGTCGACGCGCGTCTCGTTCTCCCGGGCGACGGCCAGTGCATCCGGGTCCCGCTCGACAGCGAGGACGCGCTCTGGGTTCCGCGTGGCGGCGCCGAGCGCCAGCATCCCCGTGCCCGTACCGAGGTCCGCGACGGTGCGGCCGGCGACGTCACCGTGGAGGTCTGCGAGGTGGAGGAGGTGAGCGGCGATGTCCGCCGGCGTCGGGTACTGTTCGAGCGCAGCGCTCGGGTCCCGGAACCCTTCGACCGCGGAGAGTCGCTGTTCGAGCGCGCGCTTCACGGCGGAGGAGAGGAGACGGTGGGCGAAGAAACCTGCGTTAGCGCGGGACAGTCAGTGCAGCGCGAGGCCGTCGACGTCGAGGGTGATGCCGTCGCGGTGGGCGCGTTCGGCGACGGCGGAGAGCGCGGGTCGGGCCTTCTCGGGACACTCGACGGTTTCGACGTCGACGGTGAGCCGGTTCGCGCCGAGGAAAGCGGCGGCGTCTACGAGGTCGCGGAGGCGGTCTGCTTCGCGCTGGGTGGCCAGCGAGCAGTCCTCCTCGAAGCGTGCGTCCGCGGTGACTTCGGCGGGGACGTAGCCCTCGCGCGTGAGTTCGGCCACCAGCGTCCGGAGGTCGTCGCGAGCGGTGCCTGCAATGGTATCCGCATCGACGGCGACGGGGGTCTGTTCGGTCGGTCGACAGCCTGCGACGGCGTCGGAACGGGACGTGGTGCTCATGCTACCTGCACATACATAGCGGAAATACAAAAACCTTTGTAGATGTCTAGTAGTAATACCGCATTGCACAACGTTATCTGTTCACACGTCTCTTTGCTGCTACAACGATGCCACCTCCCGACCCAGGTGGGGCGGCAGACGAGTCAGTGCTCGTGTTGCACGTCGACGACGAACCAGATTTCGCCGACCTCGCCGCGTCGTTCCTCGTTCGGGAGGACGACAGCTTCGAGGTAGTCACGGCGACGAACGCCCAGGAGGGTCTCGACGTGCTGGGGGCGCGTGCCATCGACTGCGTCGTCTCGGACTACGAGATGCCGAAGATGGACGGCATCGAGTTCCTCGAGGTCGTCCGCGAGGAGTACCCGGACCTCCCGTTCGTGCTGTTCACCGGGAAGGGTAGCGAGGAGGTCGCCAGTGACGCCATCCAGGCGGGCGTCACCGACTACCTCCAGAAGCGCGGCGGGACCGAGCAGTACGCGCTCCTCGCGAACCGCGTGCGCAACGCCGTCGAGAAGCGTCGCTCCCAGCACGCACTCGCCGAGCGCAACCGCCGACTCGGCACGCTCGTCAGCAACCTGCCGGGCGTCGTGTACCGGTGTGTGAACGAGCCCGAGTGGCCGATGGAGTTCGTCGGCGGCGAGTGCGAGGAACTCACCGGCTACTCGGCCGAGACCATCGAGTCCGGCGAGGTCGTCTGGGGAGCAGACATCATCGTCCCCGACGACGTCGACACCACGTGGGAACAGGTACAGGTGGCCCTGGAGACCCGCGACCCGTTCGAGCTCACGTACCGGATCCGCACCGCAGACGGGGAGCGACGGATCGTGTGGGAGCGGGGACGCGGCATCTACGAGGACAACGAACTCGTCGCGCTCGAGGGGTTCATCACCGACATCACCGAGCGGCAGCACCGCAAACACGAACTGGAGCGCAAGAACGCCCGCCTGGAGGTGCTCTTCGAGAACTCTCCGGACCTGATCAACGTCCACGACGAGTCCGGCACTATCGTCGAGGCGAACCGGCGGTTCTGCGACGAACTCGGGTACACCGAGGAGGAGGTCGTCGGCATGGCAGTGTGGGACGTCGCCGTGCGCGCGACCGAGGCGGACGTCCAGGCGATGAAGCGGGAGACGGAGTCGGGGGACCTCAGACGGATCGAGTCCACCTACGAACGCAGCGACGGGAGTCACTTCTCCGTCGTCAACCACCTGACCCAACTCGACCTCAATGGCCAGGAGCGCTACGTCGTCATCGGTCGCGTCGCGGACGACTGAGGTGGTCGTCCGCCGTGCCGAACGATCCTGCGGGGGCCGCCCCGACCTACCAGGTGCCGTGGAACGTGTCGAAGGAGAGTTCGTCGAGTGGTTTGTTGCCCACGGCAATCTCGTACTCGCCGGGCGTGAGCATCGGCTTCTTGAACTGCGGGCCGTCGTCGGTGGTGATGCGCGGACAGCCGGTGTTGACGTAGGCGTCCATCCCGAAGTTCGTGAGGCGGTCCGGCGTGACCTCGTCCATCGTGATGAGGTAGGCGTTCTCGTTGTTCTCGACGATCTCGTTGGCCTGGTCCCAGCGACCCTGCCCGATCTTCGTGCAGAAGATGACGCCCCACGTCTCGGCGTCCATCGCCTTGTGGACGGAGGCGTAGCGCTGTTTCAGGAACTGCTCGGTGTCCGCGACGGAGATGGCGTTGTTCACGGGGTCCGCGATGACGACTTTCTTGTCGGGGTGTTCCATCGCCAGGCCGAGGGGGTGGAACTTCCCGCCGCCGACGTACAGCACCTGGTCGGCGTCGATGTCGGCGCTCGCGTAGTTGCAGCCCAGGACCTGCCCCTCGTTGGTGAGGCGGTCGTCGCCGCGGCGCGTGTGGACGTCGAAGTCCCGTTCCTCGAGGTACTCCCGCATCTCCTCGAAGCGGTTCATGTGCTGGGCCGTCGTGACGAGGCCGACGTCCCCGACCTCGAGTTCGTCGAGGGCCTGCTCCATGATGGGTTCGACCTCGACGTTCGAGAACAGCGGCACGTAGATGATCTTCTCTGACTCCTTCATCGGGGAGTGCCCGAAGTGGACGAAGACGTCCGTCCGCCGCATCATGTAGGTGTCGAGGTCGCAGGCGCCGTAACACGGCTGCCCCGAGATGAGGATGCGCACGTCGTCGGGGAGCAACTGCCTGAGGTCGTCCGCGACGGCCGGCCCGCGCCGCTTCAGCCCCTCGGGGAACTGGAGCCCCACCTTCTCCGCGCCGCGCTCCTCGACCTCCTCGACGATGCGGTCGAGTTCGTAGTCCCACGTCCGGTCGTGTTTCAGGGAGAGGCCCGTGTTCCGGAGGTCTCCCGCCGAACGCGTCTCTTCGTGGCTCATTGCTCACCGGTACAGGCTTCGCTCGTTTAACCCCGGCGGTTCCCCGAGGCGCCACGAGCGGGTGCGCGAACCGTTCGCAGGCACGTTCGGCGTTCGACACACCAGCGCTCTCCTCTGCCCTTATACTCCACCAGCACGTAGGTTGTTAGCATGCCACGAACTGCTCCGCCGTGGTGGCTGGTGTTGTCGCTGCGGTTCGCGGCCACACGAGTCGGCACGTGGGTGCTGTCGCAGACACTCCCACGTATCGACAGAGCGCTGCAGAGCGTCTCTGGCGGTCGACTCTCCATCTCCAGGGTGCTGTCGACCACAGGTGTCCCCATCGTCGAGCTGACGACCGTCGGCGCGAAGAGTGGGAAACGGCGTAGCGTCCCAGTGCTCGGGTACCGAGACGGCAGGGAGTGGGTCGTCGTCGCCTCCAACTGGGGCCGGGAGGCGCACCCCGCCTGGTACCACAACCTGAGAGCCAATCCGGAGGTCGAACTGGCCTTCCGGGGCGAGACGGACCAGTACGTCGCTCGGGAGGTGACCGGGGCGGAACGGGCCGCGTACTGGCGACGGCTGCGTGAGCTCAACCCGGAACTCGAACCATACCAGGAGCGGTCGGGCGACCGAGACCTGCCCGTCGTCGTCCTCACTCCCAAACCGATGGCGCAGGCGAGAACGGCCCCAGGGAGCCTACACAACGTCTAACGGTCTTGCCCGTAGCGATGGTGCGAGGGCCGACTCCAAACTGAGCGGTGGCGACCGACGCGGTCCAGTCGGCCACCCCCGGTTCCGGCAGGTTGAAAGACCGGCAGTCCCAACGCAGAACTATGAGTGTCGATTCCGACGCCGCGGCCGCGACCGAGACCACAGACGCAGAGGCGCTCGCGCGCCAGCTCGGCGAAGCGATCACGGAACTCCCGGAGTACCAGGCCTTCGAGGAGGCGAAACGGAACGTCGAGACGAGCGAGGAGGTCCAGGAACGGATCGGCGAGTTCGAGGAGATCCGCCAGGAGTTCATGCTCGCCCGCCAGACGGGTGACGCGACCCAGGAGGACGTCGAGCGCGTCCAGGAGGCACAGGCCCACCTCCACGATCACCCCGCGATGGCGGAGTACCTCGACGCCCAGGACGCCGTCCAGGAGACCTTCGAGTCGCTCAACGACGTCATCTCCGAGCCGCTCGAGGTCGACTTCGTCGGCGAGTCCGGCGCCTGCTGCCAGGACTGAGCTGTCAGGACTGACTGTCGACGGCGTCACGCGCGAGGTTCCGCGTCGCGCGGCGCAACCGTTCGGATACCGACTGTTCTGAGACGCCGAGTTCGTCCGCGACGTCCGACAGCGACGCCTCCCGCGGCACCTCGAGGTAGCCGGTCTCGAGGGCGAGTTCGAGGGCTTCCGCCTGAGCCTCTGTCAGGTAGGCCTCGTCCGGAGCAGCCGGCTCATCGTAGATGCTGTGCACCGTGAACTGGACGTCCTCCTCGCTGGCCCGCGCCTGGAACTCCCGGAGCGCGTCGCGGTCGGGGAACCGTACCCTGTTGTACCACTCGCCGTCGTTGGCGCCGATGTGGAGCTGTGCGGCACCTACCTCGATCCAGCTGCTGTACATCTGGACCTCCACCTCGTCGGCGACCCGGTACCGGTAGAGCCGTCGCCCTTCGAAGGCGTCGAGCAACGCGACGTCCGTGACCGTCGGGTCCGCACGGATGGCGTCGTCGAAGGCCTCCAGGTCGCCGCCGGTGGCCCACAGCATCGTCACGACGTCCTCCGGTGGGACGCCGTCGACGGACTCGACGCGAATGGAGACTTCCGGTGCGCTCGTCATCGCCTCCGTCAGCACGAGGCGCGGCGAACTGAGCGTGAACTCTACGATGATGCTCATGGACTGACAGAACGGGTGCCCCCCTGATAACGGTCCGGCTTCCCCCGGAACGCTTAGGGACGCGCCGACTGACCGACCGGTATGGTACACTCCGACTGGGGCGACTGGCTGCCCGAGGCCGTCGCCGACGCAGAACCCGAGGGCGTGGCGGTCTGGTATCTGGGCTGCAACGGATTCGTGCTCAAGGGCAGCGAGGGGACGACCCTGTTCGTCGACCCCTACTTCGGCACCGGCGACCCGCCACGTACGATCCGGATGGTCCCCGTCCCGATGAACCCGCGCGACGTCACCGAGGCCGACGCCGTGTTCGCGACCCACGAGCACTCCGACCACGTCCACGGGCCGAGCCAGGCGCCGATTCTCGCGGAGACTGGCGCGGGGTTCTACGGACCGGACGACTCGGTGGCGATCGCTCGCGACGAGGAGGAGTGGCACGACCGCTACGCCGTGCAGGCAGACCAGTACAACGTCGTCGAGGAGGGCGACACCCTCGAGGTCGGCGAATTCACCGTCCACGTGGAGGTTGCCCACGACCCGGACGCGACCCACCCCGTGTCCTACGTCTTCGAGCACGACGCCGGCACCGTCTTCCACGGTGGCGACACCAAGCCCAGCGAGGAACTCGAACGCGTCGGCGAGGACTACGACGTCGACCTGGGCATCCTCGCGTTCGGCTCCGTCGGGCAGATTCCCGACAAGCAGACGCGCGAACCGAAGCGCACGCGCTGGTACAGCGACGAGAACCAGATCGTCGAGGCGGCCAGCGCGCTCCAGTTCGACCGCCTGCTCCCCTCCCACTGGGACATGTGGAAGGGACTGACCGCGGACCCGGAGGCGCTGCACCACCACGTCCGGAGTTTCGAGCACCCGCGACGCCTCGAGATCGCCGAGATCGGGGACCGGGTGGACGTCGGTGACAGCTCGTGACAGAGAAACTTGCCTTCGAGTCGGCGGGCAATTTAAGTCCTGCCTTGCGTAGGTGGGGGTATGCACGACCAGCGAACGGGTGGTTGCAGTGAGTGACGAGACGGTCGTCGAGAGCGACGGCGTCACCGTGAGCAAGTTCTTCAACGCCGAGGACTTCCCGGTGCCCGCGGTCGCCTTCGACGTCTCCTCCTCGCGAGACAGCTCCGTCGAACTGCGCATCGTCGACGAAATCCCCGACGAGTTCGGCATCGACCAGATCGGCTTCCACCCCGAGTACGGGAGCGAACACTGGACCGCCAGCGGCGAGGGCGTCGTCCGCTTCGAGCGGGAGATCGAGGCCGGCGAGACGTTCACCACCGTCTACGGCGTCCGCATGGAGGACGGACAGGACGAGACGCCGTTCCTCTCCGCGCCGACCGTCGAGATCGACGGCGACGACATCGACGACGTCGTCCCACCGGAGTCCACCGACGTCGTCCGCGAACTCGCGGGCGGCGAGCGAGACACCGTACCGGGCCTCGAGGACGACGAAGAGCTGGAGGCCGAGGTCGGTGCCAGCGCCAGCGGGGGCGGCATCGACGCTCCCGAGGACGACGCCGAGATCCTGGAGGGCGACATCGACCTCGGCTCCGACGACGGGACCGAAGCGGACGCGGACTCCGACGCTGGTGAGGACTTCCTCGACTCCGGCGACGAGGACTCCGCAGTCGAGACGGAGGCGGACGACGCCGGGATTCCCGAACCGGACGCGCCGAGCGAGACGGCCCTCGGCACCGACGCCGACTCGGTGACCGACACGCCGGACTTCGACGACGAACCCGCCGCCATCGGCTTCGACGCCGGTGACGTCGCCGGTGCGCTCGCCGAGGCCATCCGCCAGGGCGACGTGAGCGACGAGGACATGGAGACCCTCGACGAGGCGTTCGGCGGCATCTCCGGGAGCACGGAGGTCGAGATCGAGCACGTCCAGAGTCGCGTCTCCGAACTGGAGGCGTACACCGACGCCCTCGAGGCGTTTCTCGACGACAACGGTCCGGCACAGGACCTGCTCTCGGAACTCGAGGCCGACGTCGCGAGCCTCTCCGACGACCTCGGCGAGCTCGAAGCCAGCGTGGAGAACGCGGCCGACGAGCGGGAGACCCTCCGCGAGCGCGTCGCGGACGTCGAGGCGGACTTCGACGCCGTCGACGACCTCTCGGAAGACCTCGAACGCCTCCGTGGCGACGTCGAAGCGCTCGACGAGCGCGTCGCGGACACCGAGGACGCCGTCTTCGAGATCGAGGACGTAGAGGACGACCTCGAGGACCTCGAGGACCACGTCGACGAGATCGAGCAGTGGCGCAGTCAGCTGTCGGACGTCTTCGGGACGTAGTCGGCCCGGGATATCCCCGGAAGCGGAACCGTTTTTGACGCGCGTGGGCTTCTCTCGACAATGACTACGCCGGTTCGCGTCGCCGTCCCACGCAAGGGACGGCCGCTGGAAGCCGTTCTCGACCGCCTCGCGGGGTGCGCCGACGCGACGAGCGTGGCGGACGACGTCGTCTCGACGCTGCGCTACGAGAAGGCCCTCGCGAAGGACGAGCAGACGGACGACCGCGGCGTCTACGAACGACTCGCCGCGTACAGCACCCCCGAGGACCCACAGCGGCCCGACTACACGCTGCTCCGCGACGCGCGCGCCGGCAAGCCCCGGCGCATCGTCTTCGACTCGCTGTCACTCGACCTGGACGGGACGCCGGTCCAGTTGATCGGGCGCGAGGAGCCGTTCCGCGCGCTGCGTACCCACGAGTTCGCGCTCGGGTTCGACAGCGCCGACCTCGTTCTCGAGGAGGTCGTCCAGTTGCGGCCGGAGCCGCTGTCGACCATCGCGGACCTGAACGCTCGCATCGACCCTCACGACACGGACGTCCGGGTCGTCTCGGGGCTCGGCGACACGGTCTACCACACACTGCTGGCGACGCCCGCCGCCAGCCATTCGGTCGACGCCGATGGGCTCGACCGCGGGTTCCTCACCGAGTACGAGGGGGAGGTCTGCATCAGCCCGCGCTACGAACGCCTCGTCGAGGCCGTGCTCGGGACTGACGCCACCGAGGGCGTCTCGTTCGTCTACCCCGACGCGGGCCGCGAGGAGGAGGCAGCCATCGCGGACGCGGGCGTCGGCGTCTACCTCACCGTGACGGGGTCGACCGCCCGCGACAACGGCCTCGACGTGGGCGAACGCCTGTTCCCCAGCGAGACGGTGCTGATGGAGAATCGCTCGGAGGCCACGGGCGACGACGTCGAGGCGGTCCAACGTGCGCTCACCACCGAACAGTCCGAGACCGCGATTCCGCCGCAGTAGCGACGACCAGGACTGGAGGAGCGGCACCGCCCCAGCGGTGGTATCCGGGTGGCCCCTGCCGGTCAGCCCTCCGATTCCTCCTCGCTGTCGACCCCGGGAGATTCGCCGTTCTCCGGCGTGCTGCCGGCTACGTCGCTGGCGTCCCGAAGTTCGTCCTCGGTTCCAGTCTCGGGGGGTTCGGGTCGCGCGAGTCGTGGGAGGATGTGGATCGTGAACTCTGCGACGACCACCATCACGAGCGGCCCGAGGAAGATACCGTACCACCCGAACAGCGCGGGGCCGAGGAGGTACGCGAACATGACCAGTCCCATGTGGTACCGTTCGCCCGAGAGGGACGGTCGGATGTACGTCCGGACGACGTTGTCGAACACCACGGCCATGAAGAGGTAGAACGCGACGGGGATCCAGAGGAGCGAGGGGTCGGCGTCGTAGGACCGCAGCGCCAGGAACGCGACGATGAACGCGTACACGACAGAGCGACCGACGAGCGGCACGAGGGTGAACAGACCGGTGACGACGGCCAGCAGCAACGCCGTCGGAATCTGGAGGGGGGCCGGTGCGACGAGATTGAAGACGGTGTAGATGACTGCCGCCAGGACGATGACGGCGAATATCGTGAGGGAGTACCCGAAGTAGACCGACGTCAGGCCCCGGTCGACGCCACGGAGGTAGCCGACGCTCGGCGATTCCGACCCGAAGACGTTGGTCTCGAACCACTCCGCCAGCCGCCGGTCTTCGGTGAGCAGGAAGAACGCCAGGATGAGCACGAGGGAGACGTTGAACAGCGTCGTCGCGACCACGCCGACCGCGACACCGAACTGGTCGAGCACCGGCGTGACAGCGGGGTCCTGGAGTATCACGACGACGGTCTCGACGGGGTCCGAGGGGAGATCCGCGACCGAGAACGGGAGGTCCCTGACGACGGCTTCGACGGTCTCCGAGGAGAGGAACCTGAGTATCTGTCCCAGCGCGATGGCGAGGAACGCCGTGACGAACACGAGGATGGGGACGACGATGAGGCCCAGTGTGAGCACGGCCGCCAGCGACCGGGAGGG